>NZ_JADMVY010000006.1:0-217108 GCF_015547905.1 Clostridium sp. J1101437_171009_A5 | reverse complement strand
TAGTCTTTTACCCAAGCTGATGTCCGGCGAGATTGATGTCTCTTCTGTTCATCTCTAAGCCGCTAAATTATCGTTTAGCTTTTGGTTGTTCTCAATTTTATCATCCAGTGATGAGAGAACAGCGGCTATCCGTTTCTGGTTGTTCAGATCCGGTAAGGCGATTTCGACCTCTCCAAGAAGTTTCGTATTGATAGAAGGCATGGTCGCGCCTACTGCAATATTCCGAACAAACTGCTTGGTTTCTTCTAAACAGAAATAATAATATAGGTACAGAGAATCAACCAGTTCAGTTGGGCGGACTCGTAAGCAACGTCCCGAGAACATCCATCCGTCGTGTGATTTATCAACATAGGAACAGCGGTCAACAGACCCAACTCGGCTGAATACAATATCGCCAGTTGAAAGAGTATACTTAATCAACCGCGCTTTATCGCTGTCGGAAACTCTGGGGAGATTTTGCTCGGTGAATACTCGGTTCCCAAGATGTTCAACAGTGACAATAGGGGTTCCGGTTTCAACGTAGTCTTCTTTGTGGAGTTGGCTTCCGAACGGACCAGTCTGTATGTCTGCGATGGTTTTAAGTTGCGTCATCCTCATTTTCATCCCATCCTATCCAATGTATTTTCTATGTGCCAGCTTCACATTCTGTTGTTTCACCATTGCATAGTGCATGGTGGTGTCGATTTTCTGATGCCCTAAGAGCTGCTGGACTTGCTCTATGGGCATTCCTTTGTCTATGGCAGTAGTAGCCAGTGTGCGCCTGAACTTGTGAGGGTGAACCTTCGGGATATTCAGACGCTTTCCCAGCTCCCGAAGGCGTGTCTCCACTCCGCCGATCATCAATCGGTCAAAGGGAGCTTTCAGGGAAACAAACAAAGCCGGGTTTTCATCCGATCTGCCCTCAAGATAGTTTTGAAGGTGGATCTTCGTCTTTGCGTCGAAGTAGACCAATCGTTCTTTATTGCCCTTGCCGATAACCACGCATTCGCGTTCGTTGAAGTTGATGTCTTCGCGGTTTAGCGTGACCAGTTCTCCAACGCGCATTCCAGAGGAAGCCAAAAGATCAATCATCGCCAAGTCTCGTGCCGTTGTGCAGTTGTCGCGCATCAGCTCCAACGCTTCATCGGTGTAGGTGTCCTTAACAACCTTTGCGGTTTTCACCTTATGAATCCGTCGCACCGGACTTTTCACGATGAAGTCCTCATCCTCAAGCCAAGAGAAGAAACTGGACAGGATCCGGCGGATGTTGTCTATGGTCACTTTACTCGACCTTCGCTGAACCTGATAGTTGGTTAGATAGCGGCGCAAATCATCTGTGGTGACCTGTTGCACAGCCTTTCCGACTCTGGCAATCAGAGATTCAATCGTCTTCCGGTAGTAGCTCAGGGTTTTCTCTGAGCAGCCTTCAATCCGTTTTGCCGTGATAAATGCTTCGACTGCATCTGTTTCTTCTGCTGGAATTGAGCCACTCTCATAGGTGATCGTTACCCCTTCCAATGTCTCAGCCATTGCATCCCGAAGGTGCATGAGCTGTTCGTTGTTAAGATACGGCAGCATTTTTCGCTGTATCTCCGTGATGAGTTGTTCTGTCATTGTCGTGTCTCCTTTCGAGGTAAGAGAACGACATTCAGTGGCAGTCCCTTTTGTAAAACTCTCGCCACTGGTGAGAGTTATTCAGACGGTAAACGATAATTTAGCGGCTTAGAGCTGGATGGCAGAGACATTGATCTCTCCGGACATCAACTTTGGAAGAAGGGTATCTCTTAGTATGGACAGCCGTTTATTTTCCGCTCTATTAGAATAAATCTGCTCAAGAAGTGGTGAAGCAATGGTATTAAACCCAGCTAACTCTTCTTCCGATGGTAGAACAACAGGGTATGTCATAATCTGCTGCTTATCTCCACGGGGCATTTTCGTTCCTTTCGATCCAGCAACCATAAATGCGAAGAACTTGTCGGCATATAGAGTGCTGAATAGGTACGCCGAGTAACACGGCTGACTTGGCGTAAAGCAAAGAACATCGGTTGAGCAGCCACATTTGTCCTCACAGTAGACAATCTTCTTAAAGTAAGGACGAATGTTGGAAATCAACGTATCACCTTTATGGCAAGCGGTTGTCTGTGATGTAGTTGGTAGGCTTGTCGCCTCGGTTGAACCAGCTTTTCCCGACAGCATATTTTCCGTTGAGAAGTAGGTTCTGACGTTCAACTCAGAGACAGCTACTTTGTCTGTTGAATATGAGCAAATATCCGAGAGGACTCCCTGATTTACTGCCAAAATGTCATTGCCGAACCGCCCTTGATATATCGTTTGCAGGAGATCAGCTAAATTATCGTTTTGCTCTTGATTGTTCACAATCTTTTTTTGGATTGTGGAAATAATCTCGACAACACGTTTCTGAATACTTAATTCAGGCAATACGACCTCAATCTGTTGAAAGGTCGAAGATGGTCTCGCCAATGCAGGGACGCCAACCTGTGAGGCATTGCTTAGAAGTTTATGCTGTCCTATTGGAGTGTGGAAGTAATAGACAAGGTATTCGGGCAAAACCTTGTCGTTGCATCGCACCCTAAACTGAGATTGCGAAATCACATACCGGTCATATTTTGAATCTTGAGGAATAAACACTATTTGCCCAAGCGTTCCTCTGTGTGTTATTACAATATCCCCGCGATGTGCATTTGCCTTGTTAAGAGAGTCAGCTTTTTCCCTTGTGACATAGCGGAATGTCTTTTCGGATAGAGAAAAGCCCTCAAGATTACTACCATTTAGGACAGGTACGCCACTATCCACAAAACACGAGACTTTAATATTTGATCCGAATGGACCCATCGCAATTTCATCAATTAGGTCAGCAATACGATACGTTTCATAGCCCATATCCAATCGCCCCCAAACGTTCTTTGATCTGAGCTTCAAGCTCATGAGACTTAGTGAAAAGCTCAGACAGTTCAGAAGTCAGACGCCCCATTTTCTCTTCAAACGGTTCGTCATCATCTTCCTGTTCTTCAATGCCAACATACCGTCCCGGCGTGAGAATGTAATCCTGCTTTGCGATGTCCTGCGTAGTAACAACAGCACAGAAGCCCTTTTCATCTTCAAGCGTTCCTTCAACGAATGCGTTGTAGGTGTCGGCAATTTTCTTGATGTCTTCATCCGTCAGTTCGCGCAGCTTCCGCGTAACCATAGTGCCGAGTTTTCGTGCGTCGATGAATAGTGTCTTGCCTTTTTGCTTCTTGTTCTTTGCAAGGAACCAGAGCGATACCGGGATCTGCGTCGTGTAGAATAGCTGCGTCGGCATTGCAACGATACAGTCCACAAGGTCAGCATTGATAATGTTCTTGCGGATTTCACCTTCACCGCCGGACTGCGAAGAAAGCGAACCATTTGCAAGCACCATACCGATACGTCCATTCGGAGCGAGATGCCAGATCATGTGCTGCAACCACGCGAAGTTTGCGTTTCCAGCAGGAGGCGTACCATACTGCCAACGGACATCATCAACGAGCTTATCCGCACCCCAGCCGGAGAGATTGAAGGGAGGATTCGCCATAATGAAGTCTGCCTTGAGTTGAGGGTGGCAATCGTTAAAAAACGTGTCCGCATTAAACTTGCCGAGGTCGGCTTCAATACCGCGAATGGCAAGATTCATCTGCGCCATCTTCCATGTGGTCGGGTTGGAGTCCTGACCAAAAACGGAAATCTTGTTGATGTTGCCGCCATGATTTTCGATGAACTTTGCGGACTGAACGAACATACCGCCAGAGCCGCAGCACGGGTCATAAACACGCCCATTAAACGGCTGCAACACTTCAACAAGGGTACGCACAACGCAAGAGGGAGTATAGAACTCACCGGCAAGTTTGCCTTCTTGCTCGGCAAACTTGGAGAGACAGTATTCGTATGTCCGACCAAGAATGTCCTTACTGTTTCCATGCTCGATCATCTGAATGTTGGTGAAGAGATCAACCACTTCACCAAGACGCCGCTTGTCCAGCTCTGGACGGGCGAAGTTCTTAGGAAGAATATCTTTGAGGCGCTTGTTTTCTTTCTCGATACTGCGCATTGCGTCATCAATCACCGTGCCAATTTCCGGCGTGTGAGCGGCAGCAGCAATCGCACTCCATCGTGCATTCTCAGGGACAAAGAAGATGTTTTCGGCAGTGTATTCGTCCTGATCCTCTTCAAATCCATCGCCTTCCTCGACCAGTTCCTTGTACTTTGCCTCGAAGCGATCAGAAATGTATTTCAAGAAAATCAATCCGAGGACGACGGACTTGTATTCGGATGCGTCGATGTTTCCGCGCAGGACGCAAGCCGCGTCCCAGATTTGTTTTTCAAAGCCGATATTGCTTGTGTTATTCTCAGCCATTTCAGCAACCTCCAAAGTTATAGTTTCACACTTACTATTCTACAAAAAGAGCTGTACGAAAAACCGGACTCAGTTCTTGTCCGTTCGCACAGCCTCACATATATCTCCGATGTCACAGTTTAAGTAATCACAAATGCGCAGCAAAATAGAGAGGGACACTTCTTCCCCCTTATTCAGTTTTGTCCATGTTCCGGCAGACAGCCCTACTTCATGTCGTAGAGAAGCCTTCTTTATGTCGCGTTCCAGAAGAAGCATCCATAGTTTCTTATAGCTTATGCGCACGGCAACCATCCTTTCGCTTGCTTGCATTCAACATCGCTTATAATATTATACCGGATTTCATTCTCAAAAGCAATCCGTTGATGCAGAAATTAAAGAAATAGTTTCAACTTCTCGAACCTTCTCTCAAGGATGCAGGGCATCTCCGGTCAACAGAAGATGCCCTGCTTTTGAAGAGATTATTCGCGCTGTGTGCCGCGCAGATGATCACGGTCATGGTCAGCAGAAGGAGCGAGAAACGTATCAACATTAGACTTGATTGTCTCTATTTGCTTTACTTCTTTTTTGAGCTTCGCACGTTCATCATAGAGTCGCTGCTGCTCGTCAAGAAGTCGCTGCTGTTCCGCTTGCAGTGTCTTCAAGCTCGGCAGTTTTTCATCGCCCTGCATGGCAAGCAGCGTACTCCGCGCCGCCTCAAAGATCACAAGTTCGGCTTCATGCTTTGCCTTGAAGCTCGGCTTGTCTTTCGCCTTCTGGAAGGCGTCATATACGGGTTTTAGGCGCTGGTAGTTGGAGATGTTTTTAATAAGCGGCTGGACTTCCCGCAGACGTGCTTCAACGACTTTCAGTTCCTTGCCGGTACGATCATAGGAGCTGTGAACATCCTCGACCTTCTTCTCAAGATCGGCGTATTGGAGCAAGTTGTTTTCCGTGAGATAGTTGAGCGTCCGTGCCGCTTCCTTGAGGATCGTGAGCTTGGCTTTATACTCATAGCCCTTGCTGTCGATAAGTCTGATCCGCTCCTGAATATCTCCGATGAGAGAGATGCCCTTCGGCACGGTCTGCCTCCGGTTTCTGCGCGGCGTCCGTCCGGCAATCCGCTCCTTGATGCGTTCCTCGGTGTAGTTCTCTCCGATGGTTTTAGACCGGGTAAACCGCTCCTGTCCTTCAGCGCGAAAGGAGATATATTTGCCGGTCTTGATTTCATAACCAGCTTCCTGCATGAGCCGCAGAAAATCATCGTAATCCTTCGCTGTAATGACAAGCCGGTCGATGGTCTGCTTGAGTTTCTGCTTCCAGCTCGTGCCGCGTTTGGCTTCGGTGTACTCCTTGTAGCCCATGCCTTTGTTCTGAGAGGGAGGGATAACAGAGAGACCGTTTTCCTTACAGAGCCGGTCGCTGACCTCGCGCATATCATAGTAAATCCGCTTGTAGCTCTTGTATGCGTGGTAGTCCACAAAGTCAACCGCATTGAAAATCAGATGGTTATGAACATGGTCTTTGTCAATGTGAGTGGTCAGCACATACTCATATTTTCCTCCGAGGATTTCGTCTGCAAACTGCTTGCCGATCTCGTGGGCAAGCTCCGGTGTGACCTCTCCAATTTCAAAGGACTGGATCACATGACGGGCTATGATCCTGACCGGATTCATCCCTTTTTGCTCGGCTATTTTCCGCGTCCACTCAAATTCCCGCGCTGCGGTCTCGCTGGCACAGCCGTAGGACGAGACCAGCAGCTTCTCATCGGTCTTTTCGGGATTCAGAATGTACGCGATTGCCTTGCTCAAAGTTCCTCGGATTGCTTTGATTTTAGTAACTGCCATACCGCGTCCATCTTTTCTTTCAGCTCGTCAATATCGTCCTGATAGAATCGTCCCGTCGAGTTGATCCTGCGGCAGACGGTATTGATGTTCACGCCGATCTTGTTGATTTCGGCGGCGAGCTTTTTCTGCTCCGTGTAGTCCACAACGATGATGTAGCCGTCGATCAGCATCTTCCTTGCATACGCACCGAAGTTCTCCGTGCCGATCATCTCCATCTTCTTTGCAATCGTCCGTTCTTCCTGTGGTGTCAGCCAAATCTTCTTCTGAATGTCTCGTGTTCTTCGTACCATGCTGCGCCCTCCGTCGTAAAGATTAGAAGGGTTTGGGACTATCCCAACAAGCAAAAATCTGATGTTAAGGGCAGGGTCTCCTTAACTGATTTTTCTCCGGTGGGTACTCACCGGATTTGCTTGCTAATCTCCCAAAATCGTATTCCCCGAAGATTCCTCCGTGAAATGTCCCTTCACTTTACAACGGACACAAAAAGGGCGTTTGTTGAGTACCGGATTTCAAAAAAGTCAAAAAATCATTGGATTTCCCATGTGAAAGCCACTGTGTCTGTCACATCAATATCAACCGGCTCAATCTCAGGTGCGGCGCACTTGCTCATCGCCATGAGAGGCTGAATGCAGTCTTCAACATCGTAGCTTGTTCTGGAAAAAACATTGAGTTCGCCCCAGTTGTAGTCGATGTTGAGCAACTGCCCAAGCGTACTGCCTGATGCTTTGCAAAGAATCTCCGCCTTTGCCCTGGCGTTCTCCGTCGCATTGATCAGCAGCTCTTCGCTGACTCTTGCCGGATTTTTCACGGTGAACGCAATGCTGAGTTCTGGTTGCGTCCCACAATCCGCAATCGCAGAAATGACCTTTGCAAGCTGCTTGCTGTCAAAGTCAAAGGCAAGTTTCAAGCGATAGCTGCAAGCATATCCGGCAAACTCTCGCTTGTAATTTCCTTGCCGATCCTTGACATTCTCGTACCTTGTCTGGACATCAAAGCTCGTGGTTTTCAGGTCTTCCTTGCGATACCCAACGCGGACTGCGGCACCTTGCAGTCTTTCGATTCTCTCGGCAGCTTCCGACATTGCGCGGTCATAGGTTTCAGATAAGACTTCAATGTTCAGGGATAGGATGATGTAATCCGGTCTTGCGGAGACATTGCCTGTCCCTTTTACGGTGATTATTCTCATTACTTTCTCCCGTCCTTTCTGGAATTGTAGTCCTCATCAATACGCTTTTTCCAATTCGTACCCAGCGGTACGCTGCATCGGACAGCGGAAACCGCTTCGCTCAGAACTTCATAGTTGAGTTGCGTTCCCTCGCGGTCAGAGTGGTAATTGACCGCTCGATCTGCTCCAATTCCAAAATGCTTTGCCGTCTCAACTGCATCAATGTTTGCACCGAGGAAAAGAAACTCCCAGCCGTACTTTTCCTTCTGTCGCTCAATCATCTTCTTGACCTTCTCGCTGTCATAACGGCGGCTTGCATTCTCCATGCCATCCGTTGTGATGACGAACAGTGTGTGTTCAGGGACATCCTCTTTTCTTGCGTACTTATGGACATTCCCAATGTGATGAATCGCTCCGCCGATAGCATCCAGAAGCGCGGTGCAGCCGCGAACGGAATAGTCTCTGTCGGTCATCGGATCCACCTTCTGAACCGGCACACGGTCATGGATAACCTCGCTCACGTTGTCAAAGAGAACGGTAGAGATCAATGCCTCGCCATTCTCTTTTTTCTGCTTTTCAATCATGGAGTTGAATCCTCCGATGGTGTCTGTTTCCAGTCCGCTCATAGAGCCGCTGCGATCAAGGATGAATACGATCTCCGTCAAGTTCTTTCTCATGTTTTGTACCTCCGTATATAAAAATATGACTGCTTGGTGTCTCACCTTACAGTCATATTGTACTTCGGTATTCACTTCATTTGGTCGCATGGCAAGCGACATTATTCTAAGGACAAGAACAGCTCTCCGTCAATGCTTAGGATGTCATCCATCGGAATCTTCGTGCCGTCCTGCATGGTAATCAGGCGCTCAAAGTCATCAACCTTTATGACTGCGCCGGTTGCAGTTACATACGCACCGCCAGCTTTGCGCTCATCAGGTTTGAAGTAGGTTATTTCAACCTCCGGCTCTTCATCAAGGGCATCCATGAGAAGCTGATACCTCATGTTCAAAGCGGTCAAGGCTCCCTCATCAAGCTCAATCCTTTCGTCGGTCAGACGTCCGGTTTCCTTGATTGCAGAATCATAGCCGGTGAGGGCGGCAAAGGGCGCAAACTGCGCTGCACGATCTGACATCGGCATTTGTGGTCGCGTTTTGGAAACGTGGTGAGGAAGTCCCATGATCTCGTCGTATTTTCCGTTCACGCCTTATGCCCTCCAATCTGCGCATTGCGGTCTTTCGCGGTTGCACCTTCTTCAAGATTCATTGCCTTGAGGATGGCGTTCTTTCCATACTTCTTCTTGATGGCAAGCGTGGCGGCTTGTATCTTCCGCTCACGCTCCAAAGCGGCATCTTCGGCTTTCTGTTTTTCCTCTTCGGCGGCATAGTCGGTAAAGAGGTCGAGCTGGACTGCACCGTCGTTTTTCTTCGGTACATCAGCTTCCGGCAGGACATGATTTGCAACAACATACATACGGCGGACAAGCAGATTCTTATCCACGATCCGGTCGAAGAGTTCTGACACAGCACACATTATTTTGCGAGTAGAGGATGTGTGACCGTCGAGGTTAATAGAGCCGTGCGCCTGTTTCGGAATCTGCCTCCCATAATGATCTGTCTCCACCGCGCCGTGATACTTTGCCCGTCGCGCCGGATCAGTCAGGTTCTCAATGTCGTAGCCAACTGTGAGAACCATCTGGTCGGTGACAAGCCCCTTGTCTACCAAGTCCAGCACAAGCAAGTCCGTCATTTCCCGCACAACCAGCTTCGCCTTCTGCGGCTCATAGGGGCAGTGCAAAACCTGACCAGAGCTGAGGCTGTTGGAGCTGGGACGGTACGCTTTGATTGCTTCAATGGTGGTCGGTTCCCATCCCCACGCATGGTCAATGAGCAATTCCGCATTCTTGCCGAACAGCTTGTAAAGCAAGTCCTCGTTCCGCTCTGAACAGAGGGCAACATCACCCATCGTGAACATCCCGTTCTGCTCAAGTTTCTTGGCAATGCCCCGACCCACGCGCCAGAAGTCCGTGAGAGGCTGATGAGACCAAAGCTCACGCCGGAACTTCATCTCATCCAGCTCTGCAATGCGGACACCGTTCTTGTCGGCGGGGATGTGCTTCGCCACAATATCCATTGCCACTTTGCAGAGAAAGAGATTCGTCCCAATCCCAGCGGTTGCCGTGATGCCGGTTGTCTCAAGCACGTCGAGGATGATCTTCATGGCAAGGTCATGTGCCGAGAGCTTGTAGGTGTTCAGGTAGTCCGTCACGTCCATGAACACCTCGTCGATGGAATAGACCACAATGTCCTCCGGCGCGATGTACTTGAGGTAGACCTGATAGATGCGGGTGCTGTACTCCATGTAATACGCCATTCGGGGCGGCGCAATGATAAAGTCAATCGCCAGAGACGGGTTTGCTTGCAACTCCGAGAAGAAGTGTGATGTGCCGTCCAGTCTGCGTCCCGGTGCGTCGTGCTGCCGTCCGGCATTTGCTTCCTTCACACGCTGCTTGACTTCAAACAGCCGCCCGCGTCCGGAGATACCGTAGCTCTTGAGGGAGGGCGTGACGGCAAGGCAGATGGTCTTATCGGTACGGCTTTCATCCGCAACAACAAGGTTTGTGTCCAGAGGATCTAAGCCGCGCTCCCGGCACTCCACGGAGGCGTAGAAGGATTTCAGGTCGATTGCGATGTAAGTGTGTTGTTTCACCTTCTTTGCCTCCGCTTTCTTCTTAGATCAGCCCTAATGACATTTCATTGGAGCTTTTAATGTTGAATACGATACGCCATTCAATATCACCCTCCACCGGCTCAAAGTGTAGAGAGGAACAAACTGCATGAAGTTTTTCTTTTGAGCTGTCTCCACACACGATTGCGATTGGACCGTCCGCTCCGCCGATAATGCCGATACAAGCAATATCGTTTCGTGCCTCTGGTGCATAGCGGTCAGAGCATGGCGCAATTTCCAAAGGCTTGTCCCCCTCAGCGCAATCACAGATCGTAACATCGCTGTCAGGTTCAGGAGAAAGTGTATAGCTCATAGCAGTAAAATGCGTAGGATAAAACCAGCGGTCAGAACCGTAACGCTTTTCGGAAATTGTCTGCTGCTCTAATTCCTGTACAGTCAATGTGTATTTTTTTCCACTGACCGGATGGAGGAAAGAAAACGAATCACCGGGAGCGTGTGCCTTGAAATGTGGTCCCGGGACACGACACGACTGCTGCTCCATTGTAAGGGAGAGGGCTTTTATTTCAGGACGGCGTTTGCTTGTCCACGGAAAAGCTGCCCGAAAAATCATCCATCCATAGGATGTATCCAAATCATAGTGTTCCAATGCCCACTTTGCTTCCGCTTCATTGATCACCCCGTCTGGCAAACATGGATTAAAGACCACGGAACAGCCGTGGGAGGTCAGCATTGTTTTCCCGTTCAATTCCAAACGAGGAATAAAGTCAAGGCAAAGTGGATTGTCTAAATCTATCTGCATTTGCTGCTCCTGCGTGAAGTATTCGCAGGAGTCGTTTTCGGGGTGTAAATCCCATTTAGTTATGAACTTGCGAATGTCTTCTTCCGGGGTACGCATACAAAAGTCCATGACGAGTCCCTTGCTGCAAGAATACGCCGCAGGAATAACCCAATGATGCCTCGCCCAGTCAAATTGCTTATTCAACCGGATTTCCGTTCCGGCATGGTCTTTTCCCGAATGTCCCCAGAAGTTTCCATCAAAGTAGACCTTCCACTCAGGCATGGTCGGTTCTGCTTCTGGGTTCATATCAACATCATAATAGTCCTCGGTGTACTTGATCTTACTATAATCAAAAGATGCTTGCAGCTTTTTGATGTATACCCACGGCTGTTCCATAGGCGTCAATTTCATTTTCTCAGCAAGCTCTGATAGCGTTCTTTGCTGATCCTGCGTTGGAGGGTTGTCCTGCAAAAAGGCTTCAAACTGGGCTTTATCCCACATCCACGCCTGTTCCAGCGCTGCCGAATCACTGCAAGCAAGGAGCAACCTCAGAAAGTCTTCAAAATCGTTTGCCAGCGGATGAACAAAATCCGGAGCCGAGTTCATGGGACTGACGGAAAATACCATACCGCCAAAGTCTCGAACAAAGCAGAAGTGGATGCCGTCCACACCCGCCCAGCCAAAAATAGATGCACCTTTTGGCGTGCAAAAGTATGGGTTGTTATCTTCACGACGCTCCACCCCTACGGGCGAAAGGTCAATACCACTTCGCAAAAATTTCTGAAACACTTTATCCATAGACCTTATGCTCCTATTAAACTTTGGTCGAAGGCAAACAGAGCCTCGTTGATCTCAAAGACATTATAGTTCCCATGCTCCACGAAATACTCCACGATGATGTCAAACTTGTTGGAGTGGGAGAGCGCAAAGCCAGCCTTCATGAGCATATCCTTCATTTCAACAAGCGGCAGCTCAAGGGCAATGGCAAACGCAATGACCGTGGGCTTGGAAGGCTTATAAGACTTGTCCGAGCGGATCTTCGAGAAGAGCTTCCGGTCAATATTCGCCTTCTTATAGCACTGCGCGTCCGTCATGCCGCGCTCATCAATCTTTCGCAGAAGCATCTCGGAAAAACTCTCGTCGATCTGTCCCAGCGCGTCATCAAGGGTTGCCGCCTTTTTGGGGGCAGCCGCCGCAGAGACGGGAGGCATGAGCTGTTCGATTGCCTCTTCACAAACGGATGCCTCGCAAGGCATGGGTTCTTCCATCCGGAAGGCGTTCATCCTGCGCAGACGCTCGGAACGATTATCAGTATGCTCATCCACATAGCGGTCATCTATGTACGCTGCAATATCGGCAAACAGCTTGCCGCTGATCTGATAGGCTTTGCGGTCAAAAATGACGATGTACACCGTCATTTCATTTTCGAGAAGGAAACTGCTAATGGTGTCAATCGCCACTTTGAGAGCCTGATCCTTCGGATAGCCGAAAATGCCGGAGGAAATCAGAGGGAACGCAGCCGATTCGCAGCCGTATTCCTTCGCCAGCATGAGCGATGTCCGATAACAGGATGTCAGTAGTTCGCGCTCACCATGCCGTCCGTCATACCAGCGCGGACCGACAGCATGAATGACATATTTGCAGGGCAGCTTGTAGCCCTTCGTGATTTTTGCGCTCCCGGTTTTGCAGCCGTGGAGCGTTTCACATTCCGTCAGCAGCTCCGGTCCTGCAGCACGATGAATGTAGCCGTCCACACCGCCGCCACCCAGCAGCGACTCGTTGGCAGCGTTGACGATGGCGTCCACCTTCATTTTCGTGATGTCATTTCTGACGATTTGAAGCGGCATGATTCTATCCTCCGTCCTATCAAAGCGGCATCGGTGTCCGGGCGATCAGAATGACCGCCAGAATCGCGCCCACAAATGCCGCTGCCCCTACGACCGCCAACACCTTTTTGTCGAGCTTCTTCTTCGCTGCCTTGCCAATCAGCGCAGCGCAATCCATGCAGACAGCCGCAGCAACAAGCGCAATGCCCAGCGTTTCCCATAGCCAAGAAAGTTCATGTAGGATTTTCATGCGATCATCATCTCCTGTTCGTTAAACTGGAATTTATAGTCCTCTCAAAACCAATTTGCTTTTTCTTCTCGAAATACGGGAATATCACTATCTCGATATGGATTGTAATTATGAAGATTGCAACCAAACTCTTTTAATGATTTTATTTTGTTATCCTGTGTCCATACAATTAAAGATATTCCGTCAAATTCTTCAACATTTCCATTATTCATTTTGTTTTTAAAATACCACTCCACGATTGTTTGATTGCCTTGATGAAAAAATTGCTTAATCTCCCAGACAAGAACACTTCCGCGTGTATTCCATTCGTCAAACCAGTGCTTTACCGTTTTGCGGTTTTCATATTTAGGACTCCAACTCTCAGTATATACAACATCATCTGTAAAAATTTTGTCAATTCCTAAATCTGCTTTCTTAATCCACATATCAAACCATAATCGGATAATTTTTTCTCTCTCGTTCATAAAGCACCTCCACAACTTCCGATTTGTCTGCCCCTTAAAGTCCAAGTCCTTCAACCCACGCCGCAAGCTCCTGATGCCCGACGTTGCCCTTGAAAACTTTGCCGTCCATCAGCTTTGCGCCTTTGCAGCTCGGCGCAAGGCGTTCGTTCGTCTTGCCAATGCCGCTTCCGCCGGAGGTTGCAAACGGGATGATCGTTTTGCCGCTCAGGTCATAACTCTCAAGGAACGTATTGATAATCGTCGGCGCAACGTACCACCAGATTGGGAAGCCCACAAAGATTGTATCGTAGTCCTTCATGTTGTCCCGCTTCACGGCAATTTCCGGTCGTGAAGCGGGATCGTTCATTTCAATCGTGCTGCGGGCGTTCTTTTCCATCCAGTTCAGATCAGCTTCCGTGTAAGGCACCTTCGGCTCAATCTCAAAGATGTCCGCGCCGATTGCCTCAGCCAGCGTCTCGGCTACCTTTGCAGTCACGCCGGACGCAGAAAAATATGCTACAAGTTTATTACTCATTGTGTTCTTCCTCATCAATCTTTTCATTTCCTTCATTCAGCATGAAGTATAGCAGAGCTTCCAGCAATGTTGCCATATAATGAAGCGACCAGTTTTCTTCCGGCTCTTTTGTCATCTTATCAAGCACGGCTCGAAAAGCCGTGGTACGGTCAATCCTTGTTTCCTCATCAATGCGGTCAAGTATGCCCTTCATTTTCAGGGCGAGTTCTTTTTCCTCGTCAGAAAGCTCCGGTATGCCAAGTAACTCAGATAGTTTCTTGTCCTGCATAATAGCATCGTATTCGATGTATGACTTGTGTTCGGCTGACATCAATTCTTCAAAGTAGTTGATAAAAATATGAACGCGAATGCCACCTTCTTCGTCCGGGGAGAAGCAGACGGTTTGCGATTTTTCTGCAATTTCTTTCAAAAATGCAAGGTCTTCTGAGTCATCGAACTCCGCAAACGGAAGAAACATATTGATTTCCGCGTGCCAACGATGATAGTCCACGATTCCCTTGATATACCCGCGGTGTTGCTTGACAAACGCATCACAGCGTTCCAGAAGATACTCGTAGTTCTTCTTGTCCTCCGGTACAATGATCTTTGGTATCTTGTCCATTGCTTCGGAGTACGCTTTCAGCATACCACAATTAACTGCGCGGTCAAACACCTCATCGCACCATTTATCGTATTCGGCAGACTCGGTTTCCCGGTAATCCTTCTCAAAGATAATATCGTCCATTGCGTTACCCCTTTATGATTTTCTCAAGCTGCATTTTGGTCGCGTTAGGCAGACGTGATTGCAGATGTTTTAGGATACGTTCTTTAGATTCCTGCGGGTCTCAATGATATTACTCATTGCTCATACCTCTTCTTCCTCGATAATTCCGTAGTCAATCAGGACGTTCTCTTCGGCGTACTTCGGGTAGACAATACCCATCATCTCATACCGGTAACGCCTCACCCTGCGAAACGACTTAACCGGTTCCGGTACATAGGCGGCAGTCTCGCAGTGCGCATACTCCGGCATTTCCGCAAGATCATCCCGAACGGCACGGATAAGCGCATCTGCCACATCATCAATGCTTTTGCCGGTCTCCACGGCAACCAGTTCGTGCTTCCGGACCGCCTTGTCCAGATCACCGGGGGAGCGAAACAGCTTATATTTCATATCATTGCCCGTCCTTTCTCTCTATCGTTCTGTCTATTCTTCCTGAAATCTGTTCTTTAGGGACGCAATCATCGCTTGTGCGGCAATGCTTAGATACAAAACTCCAATTTCATAGATAAAGTCGCGGTCGATCACGATAAAGTATTCTCTAACGTGTGTAAAAACCAGTTCCAGCAAGTCCTTGTACAGTGGATCATCAAAGGGCTTGAACCGCGTAAACTTGCTTTTGGCAGCGTCCCATGTCATAGACGCCTCGCCCTCAGCACTGGTCATCGCCTCGCAGAGAATCATGCTGACGCCCATTTTCCCGTTGCCGGTCAGGAGTTCTCCTTCGTAATAGCTGAGAAGGTCTTTCTTGCGTCGGAGCGGAACTACGTCGCAGTTGTCATCCAGCTCAAATGCAATCAGCTCCGCCGCGAGTTCCCGCCAGACCGCATATCCGGCGTTAATGGTTCCGTCCTCTTCGCGGCTGATGGTATCGTCCATGCAATATCGTTCATAGAAGTTGTCTCCGCCAAGCTCGTTGCGGGTGCAGAAGATATGCGCCAGCTCATGCAGAAGAATGTGCTTCAACTCTGCCGGATGACGCGCTATGTCTGTCCGCAGCAGGATCCCGTCCACGCCTTCTTCTTTGCCAACGAAAGCGGAAGCGTGAAAGTCAAAATAGCCGTCCTCTTTATATTGATCTGTCAGGCGATCCGGGAAATACTGCTTGCAGAACTGCTCAAAGACTTCCTGCTGGTTTTCCGTCTGAAAGCAGTGCAGCACAAGATTGTCCACTCCGAACTCCGTTCCCAAGCGTTCGTTAAAGATGGAAGCGGCATAGAAAAGGGCTTCTTTATAGTCGTTGTTGTTCATCTAATTGCTATCCTTCATCCTCATTCAGCCCTCCGGTCTGACATTTTTCAGGAAGTCAGAGTGCGGTACATAAGGCAAGTTGAGCTGCCAGCCCATGCGGTTCAGTTCGTTGAGCTTGATCAGCATCAGGTTGATGTTTGTTCCCATTGCAGCCGAGAGCTGCACCACATCGTAGTCCTGCTTCATCAGGTCAATCAGCTCATCATCGTCAATGATCAGGTGTGAGGCAAACGCATTCGCCTCATATTCGTGTTTTGTGCGCATATCGAACAGCACGAACTCCGGGAGCGGTTCGTTTCCTTTGGCAAGATCACGGTGAAAGGTATCATGCCCGATCTCGTGACCGCAAACCATTTGCATGATCAGATACTCCATGTTGGAGTTCAGAAGAATATGCCGCTCTTTATGGCGGTAGGTGTACATTCCGAGCAGATCGTTCAGATTGTCAAGAAAATGGAGATGAATGCCCAGCTCACGGGCAATCTTCAAGGTATCTCTTGTTCCACAGCTTTTGACAATGCTGTTCGCCTTTTTGTATATTTCCTCGGAGCGAATTATCACGGGACCTTCACCCCTTTCATGTTGAAAACAGTCAAAGTAAATCCGTCAAGAAACCGAGACGTAGACAGTTATTCCTCTGCGTCCGTACCGGTCTTCTTGTATTTCTTCGGCGTGTATTTCTCAACATTCCGGGCTTTGGATTCCCAATATATATCCTGCAACGCCTTCATCACCGCATCCTTGTCCTGCTCGGACAGCGTACCGCCCGCAAACAAACCGGACATCCCTTCAATCAGGTCCTTTGCCTGTTTCATGCCACGGGAGCCGTACTGCTCGGATGCCTGAACCACAAACTCTTCGTCCTCGGTCAGCAGATAGTTCACATCCACCTTGAAGTATTCCGCGATTTTTCTGTAAGCGTCCTTGGTACGGGGAAAGGAAATGCCGTTCTCGTACCGGGTAATCATACGCCTGTTGATCCCTAGTGCATCGGCTACTTCCTGCTGGGTCAGCTTCCGCTTCTCCCGTTCAGCCTTGAATTTCTCTCCAAACGTCATTTTGGTAATCACTCCTGTTCACAAAAAGTTTGCGACATCAAATTGCGCAAGTCTATTGACAAAGGTACTTGAAGTGCGTATAATAATGACTGAGCAATCCAACTACTCATAGTATATCCTGAATTGCTCATCCTGTCAAGGGGCATGAGTAGTTGTACACGAAAAAGTTACATCTTTTGAGCAGTTCAAATGGACAGGCATTTATGCTGCCGAAGATCATCCGTACCGGCATACACCGGTATGAGGGAACAGGAGTGAGAAAAACAGAAATGGCTACACAGTACAGAAAAGCATACGTCTCGGTTACGCTGGATGTGGACAAGGAGGGGGCAATCCTCCCTCGCCTTATCTGGTGGGACAACGGTGTAATCTTTCAAATCGACCAGATTCTTTACAAATGCCGCGCCACATCCAAGAAGGTTGGGGGCGGAGGCATCCGTTACACAGTTCAGATTCGCGGAAAGGAGTCATTTCTTTTTCACGAAGGAGACAAGTGGTTTGTCGAAGCAAAGGAGGACAACTGCTCATGATTTTATCCCAGCGCCAACTTGAAGAAATTGCAGCCTCAACAACAAAGGACTTCAATCGGTTCTTTTTCGGGGATGAGGCGGACAAGCCCGACCGATCAGCTTTGCCAACACCCATTGATCAGTTTGCAAAGAATTATCTCGGTCTTCGCGTATCATTCGCCCGTCTCTCGCCGGATGGAAGCATCTGCGGTGTCACTGCCTATGCCGACACTGAGTACAAGATCACGGAACTTGGTATTACGCGCACACTGGCTTTGAAGCGTAATCAGGTCATCTTGGACGAGAGCTTCATTCGATCCGGCAACGTGCAGCGGCTCTGCGCCAAGCGCAGATTTACCCTTGCCCACGAGTGCGCCCATCAGATTCTCTTCCAACTGGAATCGGAAGAGGTAAAGGCTTCCTGCGAAATGAAATATTCCGCACGGACAGCCTATACGCCGCGAGAGCTGAAAACCCGCGAGGACTGGAACGAGTGGCAAGCAAATGTCTTGGGCGCGGCGATCCTGCTTCCTCAAAAAGAGGTTGACCTGGCAATGCGTCGGTTTGCAGAAACGCCGCTGATCAATTACGAGGGGAGGTATTCGTATGGTGATCACTTAACGCTGCGCCTTTTCTGCCGGTTGTTCGGTGTCTCCAAGACAACGGCGTCTATCCGCCTTCGTCAGCTCGGCTACATGGTAGATCGTCCATTCAGTGAGTATGTTGACCCATTGGAGGTGTGGTAATGAAGAGAGCATCCATTCGGGTTCAGGAACCGACGCCGGAGCTGATCGAAAAAATCCGCAGGGCAAGAGTTGCCATTTCCCAGCAAAAGCCCCGATACCTGAAATGTCCCTATTGTCAGCATAATGCCATTGCTGTCTACGAGGACACGAGAGGTCATGTAGAATCCAAGTGCAAGAAATGCGGGCGGATCACAGTCTTTGATGTGCTGAATATGAGAAGACTGCGACCGCGTACCAAGTAAAAACCGGAGGACAAGCCTCTGTTCTAAAATAAAATATATGTCATAGCTGAGCTGTGGAGCCGCCTGATAGGTGAAGTCATCCTAATGCCGCATGAGACAGAGTTTAATTGCTCTGTTTTATCGGCATGGGATTCAAACCTCACCGTCATGCGGCTCTTTTTCTGTCTTCACCCTTCCCGCTGCTCCCGCGCAGCGGAAAGGATGAACAATGAAAATCCCTAAGACCCCTATCGCGTTCGATTACGACCTCTGGACTACGGAGGACGGCAAGTGCATGGTGCGCGTGAAACGAACCGGCGAAGTTTCCGAGGTTGACCGCAAGGTTATGAGAATCCTTCGCGCAGAGGAAAAGCGGATCAGACGCTCGTATGGCTCTGACAACACCTCTGAGGATGAGGACGGCGCAGAGAAAATTTCTGATACCGTGCTGTCCCTTGACGCTATGCCGAAGGACGATGTGAAGTCCGCTGCATGGCTGGCAGACTCCCGCGACTGCATGGAGGAACTGATTACCGCCCTCAAAGAGAAGGAGCTTCTTTCCATTCTGACCGAGAAGCAGCGCGAATTGTATCTTGCGATGACCCGTGAAGGACTGACTCTTCGAGAGTTTGCCCGAAGGAAAGGCATCGGCATCAGAGCTGCATTTGACCTCAAAGCAGCGGTGCAGAAAAAATTTCAAAGAATTTTTTGAGCGGTACTCAACAAACGGCAAAAAGATGTCCGTTGTAAAGTGAAAGGGTCAATCAGACCACTTCACTGCTCCTTGAAAACTGAATAGTTCAGTGCTGCGGATCTTTCCGCTTCTGCGAAGCAACACAGCTTCCGACGCCAAGACCTCCCGAAAGGGAGTGAGCGACCTCCGGAGAGCTATAACAGTCGTGTGGTGCGGCTGCTTGCGACGATGCAGATGCCGGGTATAATGATACTTCCGTCTTTTCTTTGAATGGGCGGCTCGGAGCGATCCTCGGAGGGGTGAGAGTCCCATGATACCGATTGACCATTGGTAGTCCGCAGCATTCCCGGAACTGCAAAGTTCTTCTGGCAGGGGCGCGTGCTGCAAATATGCCGGACAATGAAACAAACCCAAAAGAAACTTACTATATAGTTTCAGGATGAAAACTATGTGGCAGGGTATCTTCACAAGATGCTCTGCCATATCCTTTTGTCCTGAATATTTTCACGAAACAGGAGGTGCTTAGAATATGATGGGCATTGAAACAATGAAAAATGTCAGCCCGAAAACGGTTGACCGAAGCACACTCGTTCAGAGAAGCAGCATCCGGCTTGATCCTGCGGCATCGCGAGAGGACAGGCTGAGGGAGTTCATTAAGCAGATCAGAAATCCCTATTGTTATCTGGACGGAAAAACTGTGGTGAAGATCAGCTTCACCGAGACGGATACGACAATGGAAGATTGTCTGGAACACTATCTGAGAGGTCTTTGATTTATGAACAGTCTGAATCTTTTCGCCCGGTTCTATGGACAAGCGATTGAGCCTGTGGTATAATTTAATCGGTCAAAAAAAGAAGAATACGGATTAAGCCGCTTGCCTTGATGGTCATGTGGCGTTTTCGTGTTCCTCTTCATAAGAGTTGAAGCAAGCCTTCGTCTTTCTGATTTGATGTACCACACCAAACAGAAAAACGGAGGTTATTTTTATGCCAGACAAGGTTTACCGCACGGCGATCTACTGCCGTCTGTCCCGTGAGGATGGAGACAAAGTAGAAAGCAACTCCATCGCCAGCCAGAGAGCCATCTGCGAGGACTATATCGCAAGACATGAGGATTTGGAGCTTGTCTGTGAGCCGTTTGTGGATGACGGTTACAGCGGCGTTTCCTTCAATCGTCCTCAGTTCAAAAAGCTGGAAGAGGCAATCCGCAAGGGTGCGCTTGACTGCATTGTAGTCAAGGATCTCAGCCGCTTCTCAAGAAACTACATCGACGGCGGACGTTACATTGAGAAGATATTCCCGCAGCTCGGCATACGTTTCATCGCAATCAATGATGCGTATGACAGTCTGACCGGTGATCCGCAGTCCGACTCCTTTGTTATCCCGTTCAAAAACTTGATTAACGATTCTTACTGCAAGGACATCTCCATGAAAATTCGAAGCAGTCTGGAAGTCAAGCAGAAGAGCGGTGAGTTCGTCGGTTCGTTCGCCCCTTACGGCTACATGAAATCGCCGGAGAACAAAAACCAGCTCATCGTGGATGAAGCGGTCAGCGAATATGTGCAGATGATCTTTTCCATGTACAAGGACGGCTTCTCCATTGGGCGCATTGCAAAGCGTCTGAACCAGATGGGCGTCCTGTCCCCAATGGAATACAAGCATTCCGCCGGTGTAAAGTTCGATACCGTCTTCAAAACCGGCGATACCGCAAAATGGACATACAAAGCCGTCCAGCGTATTCTCACCAACGAGGTTTATATCGGCGTTCTGGCGCAAGGCAAGCGCGGCACTCCCAACTACAAAGTCCGCGTTGTGAAAAGCAAGGATGAATCCGAGTGGGTCAAGGTAGAAAATGCGCATGAAGCTCTTGTGTCCTACGAGGACTTCATGGCAGTCAAGGTCATGATGCAGCGGGATATGCGCTGTTCGCCCGATCAGGACGAAGCGCATCTGTTTTCCGGCTTCCTGTTCTGCGGAGACTGTCAGCAGCCAATGATCCGCAAGACCGTCCCGTCGAAGACGAAAAAGTATATCTACTACGTCTGCTCCACCAATAAGCACACCCGGACGTGCAGCCCGCACAGCATCGCCGCAAAAGAGGTTGAAGAGAAGGTCTTCCGTGCCATTCATGACCAGATCGAGCTTGTCATCAATCTGGAACACGCGCTTGCGATGATAGAACGGCTTCCGCCTCAGAGCCGTAAGGCTTTCAATTACGAAGCTCAGATCGCCAAAATCGAGGAAGAGATTGAACGGTACCAAAAGCTCAAGCTGGGGCTTTACGAGAACTTCATCGGCGGCGTCATTGATAAATCGGAATACTTCGAGTTCCGCAGCAGCTACACCAAAATCATTGAGGACAAACAGGAGGCACTTCTGCGGGTCAAAAAAGAAATGAAGCAGACGGTGACAACCGGCACGACCGAACGGAACTGGGTAACGCTTTTCAAGCAGTATGAAAACGTCGAAGAACTGAACCGCCGTGTGCTGATGTCCCTTGTTGACCGCATTCTGATTCACGAAGACCATGCAATCGAAATCGTCTTCAAATACAGGGACGAATACCAGCAGACGATTGAATACGTTCTCGGCTATGCCGATGAACTGGATATTGCCGTATAAAGGAGGGATGAGCAAATGGCAAGAAAAAGCAGAAAGCAAATTGCAGTCGAAGAGCCGGTTATCGAATGTGTTTCTTCCGAGGTCTTCTCAACAGCCATCTATGCCCGTCTTTCCGTTGAAAACAGCGGCAAGTCCGAAAAGGTGGATGTCATCGCAAATCAGATTGAGATTTGCAAGTCCTACATTGCAGAGCGTCCCTACCTGAATCTGATAGATACCTATGTGGACAACGGACGAACAGGAACGGTTTTTGATAGACCGGAGTTCAACCGGCTGATGAACGACATCCGCACCGGCAGGATCAAGTGCCTTGTAGTTCGTGATCTCAGCCGGTTCGGGCGTGACTACATCGAGGCTGGAACCTATCTGGAACGGGTCTTTCCGCAGATCGGGCTTCGGTTTATCGCCATCAAAGAGAACTACGACAACTTTGATACGGACGGCTCCGGCGAAAGCCTCATTATCCCTCTGCAAAACATGATCAACACCCTTTACTCGAAGGACATCTCCCGCAAGGTTTCTACTGCGCTCAAAGCACAGATGGAAAGTGGAGAGTTCAAGAAGCGCAATCTCCCGTATGGTTATCGCTGGGATGAAGAACACAGCAATATGGTTTTCGATGAAGAAACCGCACCGATTGTCCGGAAGATTTTCCAATGGAAAATTGAAGGACTGTCCCTTCCTGCGATTGCAGACCGGCTTGATGCAATGAACGCGCCCAATCCGGAGTTTCAGAAGTATCAGGTCGGCGTCCGCACAGGCAATGCTACGGCAAAGAAGATTTGGAACAAGTCTTCACTGACTACCATTCTGGATAATCCCCATTACGTCGGAGATACCGTTCTCGGACGGACGCTGAACGCCATCTACAAGGGCGTCAAGAATCAGCACATTGACCGTGAGGAATGGATTGTTTTTCCCAATACTCACGAGGCGATTATCTCCCGTGAGGACTTCCAGAAGGTACGAGAAATGCGGAACGCTGCTGCAAGGACAAGGGTTGAGAAGATGGAGCGCACGGAAGAAATCCGCGCTACGCTGATCAATCTCTTTGAAGGCAAAATCGTCTGCGCAGACTGCGGCAAAAAGCTCTACTTCCATCGCAAGCGCGTTGACAAGCGCAAGGACGGCGCATGGTACGCCTTCTATGAGTGCAGTTCATCCGTCAAGCGCGGCAATCTCTGTACGCCACACTATACGCGGCAGGACAAACTCGAAGCCGATGTGCTTGCGGCGATTCAGCTTCAAGTCAAGGCGGCTCTCAATTACGACAAGCTGCTTGCCAAACTGAGAAACAGCGAAGGTGAACGCAGCATCCGAGATCAGCAGAATGCGCTCATTACAAGCCTGAATCTGAAACTCAGCGGTATTTCCAAGAAGCGTACCCGTCTCTATGAGGACTTCACGGAAGGCGTTCTCGATGAAGAGGAATACGCCTTTGCCAAGAAAGCCTACGATGAGCAGTATGTCGATCTTTCACGGCGGTTGGATGAAGCGGTTCAGCGGAAGGTAAAGTTTGCCGAGGCAATGTCCGAGGACAATAAGTGGCTCACGCTGATGAAATCTGCCAGCGGCGCAGCAAAACTCTCTCAGGAGTTAGTTGACGAGTCCGTAGAGCTTGTGAAAGTCCATGAGGACGGCTCAATCGAGCTGGTCATGAAATACGGCGATATTTACGCTCTGACCGTTCAGAGTATCAAGGAAGTACAGGAGGCGATGTAAATGAGCAAGGAATACAACATCGGCATCTACATCCGCCTCTCAATGGCTGATGAAGATACCGGCTATGGCAGCAAGGCGGAAAGTGACAGCATCGGCAACCAGCGTATGCTCATCAATCGCTTTCTCGACAATCATCCGGAGTTGTCTCACTGTCAGCGGTCTGAGTTTGCGGATGACGGTTATACCGGCACGAACTTTCACCGTCCTCAGTTCACGCAGATGATGGAGAAGGTCAAGCGCGGCGAAATCGATCTGATCTGCGTCAAAGACTTTTCCCGCTTTTCTCGTGACTACATTGAAACGGGAAACTATCTGGAATGCACTTTTCCATTCATGGGCGTCCGCTTTATTTCCATCAACGACGGCTATGACAGCGACGATTACAAAGGCACAACGGGCGGTCTGGAAGTGGTTATGCGCAGCATCATCTACGCCGCATACAGCAAAGACCTTTCCGTAAAGACCACATCGGCAAAAATCCAGATGATGAAGCAGGGCAAGTATGTCGGTGGCTACGCCCCATACGGCTACGTCCTGCATCCCACCATTCGGAACAAACTTGCCGTAGACCCGGAGGCGGCTGATGTGATCCGTCGTATTTTCCGCGAGGCGCTGGAAGGCAGCAACACCTCTCAGATCGCCCGCAGCCTGAATGATGAAGGCATCCCGACGCCGGGGCAATACTTCAAGAGCAAGCATCCCGACAAGAAGAAGTTCAGTAACATGAGCGAGAAAATCAGTTGGGAAACCGTGATGGTCTATAACATTCTCAAGAACCTTGTTTACACCGGAACACTGGTCAGCCGCAAAATGAAGTCCTGCGGTGTCGGCTCAAAAAAGCGTGTTGTCAATGAGCCGATTATCGTAGAAGGAACGCATGAAGCTATTATCAGCAAGGAAGACTTTGAGCTTGCTCAGAAGGTCATTCGAGGCGGAGGACGGAATCCCACGCGCAAGCAGCATGACTATCCGCTCAAGGGACTCGTCCGCTGCGGTAACTGTAAACGTGCTATGACACGCCGAAAGAACAAGGCTGGCATTCGATACTTCCAGTGCATTCACTCGGTCAACAACGGAAACACAGACTGTCCGGTTGGCAGGAGCTTTCCGGAAATGGATATTGAGAAGGTTGTCTTCCATGCCCTTACTCAGTTTCTTGCTTTGGCACAGAAGGAAGCAATACAGAACCGCGAAGTCGGTGATCTGCGGAAATCTGCCATCAAGGAATGTGCTGATAAAATCCGCACTCTGCAAAAGCAGAACGAGCAGCACAAGGCGTCCAAGCTGAGGCTCTACGAGAAGTATGCAGCCGGAAGCATCACGAAGGAGGCGTACATTCAGCAGAAGGCGGCAGCGGATGTGAAGATTGCTGAAAACGATGGAGCAATCCAGCGCAGTCACGAGCGGATGAAGGAGCTTGACTCCGAGACCGCCTGTTCAGATGAAAAGCTGGATGCGGTCTGCGAACAGTACGCCGACTGCAAAGCTCTGACCTATGAGCTGACCCACGCATTCATTTCTGCGGTCTACATTTACGATCTTGACAACATAGAAATCGTCTGGAAGGTCAAGGACTTCCTCACTACCTCAGAAGGAGAAACCAAATGAAAGTATTTCTTTATATCCGCGTTGCCTGTGCGGATCAGCTTGCGGCAGCAGACCAGCGGGAAGAGCTGGAACGCTATGCGAAGGACAAAGGCTATGAGGTGGCTGCTGCTGTGGCGGCAGACGGCATCTCCGGCGTCCATACGGAAGGTATCATGAACTTCCTGCTGAATGAAGCAAAGCGTCAGGACATCGGTACGATCCTCACCCGCGACACCTCGCGAATCAGCCGGGACACTTCCTCTTTCATGAGGTTTGAGCGAAAGTTCCGGGAGAACGGCATCCGGTTCGAGTATCTGTCCAAGCCTGACAACGAGCTTCCGGTCACTCCGATGATGGAGGCGTTTGAAGCGGCGTATAAGAAACGTCGCACAAAGAACGGCAAAAGAGCATAGAGAAACGCAAGCCGTTCACGGGTGGTTGTCCACCTATGAACGGCTTGTAAATTCTCAAAATTTTTTTAGTCCCTACTTGACACAAGAAGATATGTCGAGGTTAGGGCGAAACTACCTGCAAGTGGGAATGTACACAGAAATGATTTTCCCACAGAAAGGCGTCCGCTTCATCGCTATCAATGACGGAGTGGACAGCGCACAGGGCGACAATGACTTTGCCCCGCTGCGGAATATTTTTAACGAATGGCTGGTGAGAGATACGAGCAAGAAAATCAAAGCAGTAAAACGCTCAAAAGGCATGAGTGGCAAGCCCATCACAAGCAAACCTGTGTATGGCTACCTCATGGACGAGGACGAAAATTTTATCATTGACGAGGAAGCCGCACCCGTAGTCAAGCAGATATACAACCTCTGCCTTGCCGGGAATGGTCCGACCAAGATAGCCCGTATGCTCACAGAGCAGCAAATCCCCACGCCGGGGACGCTGGAATACCGCAGGACGGGAAGCACACGCCGCTACCACCCCGGCTATGAGTGCAAGTGGGCGACCAATACTGTCGCACATCTCCTTGAAAACAGGGAATACACGGGCTGTCTGGTAAACTTCAAGACGGAAAAACTTTCTTACAAAGTCAAGCACAGTGTAGAAAATCCCCCGGAAAAGCAAGTGATTTTCGAGAACCACCACGAGCCTATCATAGACACCCAGACATGGGAACGGGTGCAGGAGCTTCGCAAGCAGCGCAAACGCCCCAACCGTTATGATGAAGTGGGCTTGTTCTCCGGCATACTGTTCTGTGCAGACTGCGGCAGCGTCATGTATCAGCAGCGATACCAGACGGACAAGCGCAAGCAGGACTGTTATATCTGCGGCAGCTACAAGAAGCGCACCCATGACTGTACGGCGCACTTTATCCGCACCGACCTCTTGACCGCTGGTGTACTCTCTAATCTGCGGAAAGTGACCAGCTATGCGGCAAAGCATGAAGCCCGGTTTATGAAGCTCTTGATTGAGCAGAACGAGGACGGGGGCAAGCGCAGGAACGCCGCCAAGAAAAAGGAGCTGGAAGCCGCCGAGAAACGCATAGCCGAGTTATCCGCTATCTTCAAGCGGCTGTATGAGGACAGCGTGACCGGGCGTATATCAGACGAGCGTTTCACAGAGCTGTCGGCAGACTATGAAGCAGAACAACGGGAGCTGAAAGAAAGAGCCGCTGCTATCCAAGCGGAGCTTTCCAAAGCACAGGAAGCCACCGTGAACGCAGAAAAGTTTATGAATGTTGTCCGGCGGCATACCAGCTTTGAAGAACTTACCCCTACTCTGCTGCGGGAGTTTGTAGAGAAAATCGTTGTGCATGAGTGCAGCTATGACGAGAACAAGACCCGCAGACAGGACATTGAGATTTATTATTCTTTTGTTGGCAAGGTGGACTTGCCCGAATAAACGCCCGACCTATCCGACACAAGAGCTAAGTGCCGGATAGGAACGGCAAAATTTTTTACACTTCTGTTACTTCTTTATCGCACATCAGCAAAGTCCCGGGAGGTATCGCTGATCTCATAGAGCTGGTTGTCGCTCAGGTCCAGCTCCTTGAGATGGGTGGGCAGCTGGCCCACGATGAGGTTGAGGAATAGAACGATGGCAATGGCCGCGGCGGTGACGACGGCCAGGTAGCCGCCCCGCCGGAGGGATACCAGCCGGGGGGAGGGGATACGAAAGGGAATCCGTTTCATGGCAGAACCTCCTCTCAGGACCAGCGGCGCTTCTGGAGCGTCTGGATGGTCAAAAAGACAAAGAGGGCCGCCATGGACAGATACAGGACCAGCCCGCCCAGATCGAACACGTCATACAGGGCGAAATTATAGAAGGCCTGCGTGAAGGAAAAGGCGGACAGCACTTCGCCCAGAACACCGGGAAGGAAGCCGGTCAGATCGTCCCAGAGAAAGAGCAGCAGGAGCAGGACAAAGGTGCCCACCGCGGCGATGATCTGGCTCTCGGTGAGGGCGGAGAGGAACATGCCGATGGCGAGGAAGGTACACCCCATCAGAAAGAAGGCCAGCAGGGAGGCGTAGTCCGAGGCCAGAAAGGACTCCCCGTGGGCGGCGATGATCAGGGGACAGAAGGCGGCCAGAAAGACCGGGAAAAAGAAAACGGTCACCATGGCCAGGTATTTCCCCATCACCACGCCGGTCAGCGAGAGCGGAGCGGTGAGGAGAAGCTGGTCCGTGCGGCTGCGCCGGTCCTCCGCCATGGAGCGCATGGTGAGGATGGGAATGGTGAACATGAGGATGGTGGTCAAACTCATCAGGGCGTAGGAAAACCGGGGAAATCCGTTGAACAGGTTGTATGCCATAAAATAGATCCCGGTAAAAAAGACCAGTGCGGCCAGAAAGACGTAGCCGGTCATGGAGGTAAAATAGGCGCGCAGTTCGCGCTGATAGATGGCAGTCATGCGGATGCTCCTCCCTTCGACGGGTGGGGAGCGGCGGGCTCCTCCGCGGTGAGCTGGAGGAAGAGATCCTCCAGGGTCACCCGGTCCTGGCGCAGCTCCAGAATGGGAAGGTTTGCCCGGGCGCAGGCATAAAAGAGGGCCTCCCGGACGTCGTGGCCGGAGGCCTGCTCCAGGCGGAAGGAGGCGCAGCCGGGCGTTTCTGCCGGACAGGGCGTGACGGAGGAGATCCCCGGCAGGCCGCCGAGCAGGGCCTTGGCCCGGGCCTCCGGGGCGCGGAGGGTGAGGTGGAGGGCGGGGTCCCCGGTGAGCTCCCGCTCCAGCGCGTCGGCGGCTCCGGCGGCCACCTGCTTTCCGTGGTGGATGATGAGCAGATGGTCACACATCTCCTGGATTTCGGAGAGGATATGGGAGCTTAAAATGACGGTGTGCTCTTTGGAAAGACGGCGGATCAGGGTGCGGATCTCCAGGATCTGTTTGGGGTCCAGGCCCACCGTGGGCTCATCCAGAATGAGGACGCGGGGGAAGCCGAGCAGGGCCTGGGCCAGGCCCACACGCTGGCGGTAGCCCTTGGAGAGGTTCCGGATCAGCCGCCCCGACACGGATTCGGTCCCCGTCATCTCCATGACCTGCATCACCTGCTCCTCCCGCTCCTGTTTGGGGATTCTCTTGAGGTGGGCGGCAAAGAGAAGGTATTCCTCCACAACCATATCGGGGTAGAGGGGCGGTATCTCGGGCAGGTATCCAATGGAGCGCTTGACGGTCTCCGGTTCCTGGGAGATGGCGTGGCCGTCCACCAGCACATCTCCCTCGGTGGCGCCCAGATAGCCGGTCATCAGATTCATGGTGGTGGACTTCCCGGCCCCGTTTGGGCCCAGAAATCCGAAAATTTGGCCGTCTGGTATGGTGAAGCTCAAGTGGTCCACGGCCACGTGATTCCCATACCGCTTGACCAGGTTGCGCACTTCGATCACAGCATGTCGTCCTCCTTGTTGCGGTGCTCTGCCCGGATGCCCTTGGAGGGCATCCGGCAGATCTATGGTACGGCAGGAGGCTGAAATTACCCTGAAACATTTGTAAATCTTCTGTGAAAGCCGGAAAGAGCGGAGAAAAGATCGTGGGCCGCAGCCAGTTCCGGCTGCGGCCCGCGGTGTAAGGTATGGAAATCAGCACCACTTCCAGCGCTTTGGGTCCAGGGAGCCCAGGACACTGCCCCAGTGGGTCAGATCGTCGGGGGAGGAGAGGGTGATGGAGCGTGCAGAGTTGTTGATGGGGATGAGTCTGCAAATCCCGCTTCGGATAGACAGATAGCGGATGTAGCAGTCGCCGTGGACGGAAAAGAGTCCCAGCTGCCCGTTGGACACCCTGCCGTACTGCAAGAGAAGAATGTGGCCCGGGTGGAAGGCGGGCTCCAGGGAGGTGTCGGACAGCAGCAGAGCAAAATCGGCCGCGGCGGCCAGGGAGTGGGCGTCGGCCTGGACCAGCTTGGTCTGGAACTGGTGCCCCATGGACCCGCCCCCCGGGTTGGAGACGGGGAGATAGCAGGGGAGGAGACGCTGGGACAGAACGGGGCCGGAGGGGACGACCGGCTGGCTGAACTGCTCCAGCGCGGAGATCAGCGCCTTGCGGTCGCAGGGCGCCAGGCTCCGGTAGCGCTGAAACAGGATGGACTCCTCCCGGTTCAGGAAGAGAAAGCCGTCCTCCTCGCTGTAAACCCCGGTATCGCACTCCAGAGGGATGGTGTCGTCCATCAAATAGCGGGTGGAGACCTGGAAGCACGCGGCCAGGGCGCGCAGAGCGGGCAGAGAGGGGCTCTTGGTCTGGCCGTTGAGGATCTTATTCAAGGTGCCGATCGGAATGCCGGAGCGGGCGGCCACGGTCTCCGAGGTGATCCCGTCCCGCTTTTTCAAATAGGCTAATTTTTTCACCATAGACATGATGGCATCCTCCGCATTTCAATTGTGTGCGGGTATGTTTTGCTGGAATTAACCGGAAGTGGTAAAAAAAGCGTGTATTAAAACCAAATTTTGGACGGCTCATTGACATCGGATCGGAAATACAGCATATTGAATAAAGCAAAAGAACAAAGCAGAATTTAAATGGTAAAATATAACAATTGAAAAACGGAGAGGGATGTGCAGGCTGTTTGCACCGGGCAACGCACACCGGGACTTCCATAAATCGGTTCTCTCCATACATCGGTATGGCGGCAGCGCAGGTCCAGGAGACCGGCCGGGTCACAAGCATATTATACCGTGTGAAACAGAAAACGGATAGAGGAAAATTACAAGAAGCAGTTCGTGGACATGGAGAGAGCGGCCTGCGCTCAGGCCGCGAAAAAAGAAATAGGAAAGAGGATTTATGATGGAAACATGTTGTGTCAATTACCGTGTGGTTGCAGACCAGAGCAGGATCCCCGCGATGTACGGGATCGAGGGAGAAGGGGTGCCGGTGATCCAGTGGCTGTCCACCGAGTGTCAGGCGGTGGAGCACCTGGTGCGGGTGTGCAACCGGCTGGGGCTGTCCTACCTCCATATGGGAGATGTGGCCGAGGATTTTCGAAACGGCGGGCTGATTGAGGGTTGACCATCCCAGGCAGATGCGCTAAACTAAACGTACATGATGCATGATTCCACGGAAAGCCATCCTTCGGGGTGGCTTTCCGTATGTGCGTATCTGGAACGAGAAGAGGAGAGAGAAACATGTTGCAAAGATTGCGTCTGTGGGTCAAGCGGGAGCCGGTGCTGGCCATCTCGGCGGCCTGTGCGGTGCTGTCCATGGTCCTTACGCCACCGTCCGCGGCCTATCTGGGCTATATCGACACCCGGGTTTTGATCCTGCTGTTCGGACTGATGGCGGTGGTGGCGGGATTCCAGGACTGCGGGGTCTTTGAGGTGCTGGCCCAGCGTCTGCTCTCCGGCCGCCACCGGATGCGCACCCTCACGCTGCTGCTGGTCCTGATGCCCTTTTTTGTCTCCATGCTGGTGACCAACGACGTGGCCCTCATCGCCTTTGTGCCCTTCGCCATTCTGGTGCTGGAGCGGGTGGGGCGGCTGGAGCGCCTGATCCCCGTGGTGGTGCTCCAGACCCTGGCGGCCAACCTGGGCAGCATGGCGACGCCCGTGGGCAATCCCCAGAATCTCTACCTGTATAATCAGTTCCAGCTGGGGGCGGGTGAGTTCTTCGGCGTGGTGGGCCCCCTGACCGCGGTCAGCGGCCTGGCGCTGGCGGCGGCGTGCCTCTTCTGGGGCAAGCAGGAGACCATCCAGGTCACCTTCCCCGAGCGGGTGACCCTGCGCAAGCGGGGGCGGCTGGTGCTGCTGTGCGTGCTCTTTGCGCTGTGCCTGCTGTGTGTGTTCCATGTGATCCCGGCTCCCGTGCTGCTGGCGGTGGTCCTGGTGAGCCTGCTGCTGGCCGGACGGGACCTGCTGCCCCGGGTGGACTACGGCCTGCTGCTGACCTTTGTGTGCTTTTTCATCTTTGCCGGGAACATCGGGGCCAATCCCCAGCTGCGCGCGGTCCTCACCGCCGCGCTGGAGGGGAACACCGCCCTGGTCTCCGGTCTGGCCAGCCAGATCATCAGCAATGTGCCGGCGGCCGTGCTCTTCTCCGGGTTTACCCAGGACTGGCGGGGGCTGCTGATCGGCACCGACATCGGCGGACTGGGCACACCGGTGGCCTCCCTGGCCAGCCTGATCTCCATGCGGCTGTATCTGCGCACGCCGGGGGCCGAGCTGGGCCGGTATATGCGCTTCTTTTTGGCAGCGAATGCCATTGGACTGGTGCTGTTAGCGGGTGCTGCCGCGATTTTTGCCGCTTTTTAAGGGAATAGGGTTGCAATAGTACAAAAAAGAAGGTAAAATAAGAAGCTACTCTGTATAGGAAACAACTTTGGGAAAAGAAAGCGACGGTAGTTCGGCTATGAATCGTACTTTGGAGCATATCCTGCCCCGCGTGCAGAAGCCTGCGCGCTATACGGGCGGAGAATATAATGCGGTGGTCAAGGATCGGGATCAGGTGGATACCCGTGTGGCCCTCTGCTTCCCGGATACCTATGAGATCGGCATGTCCAACCTGGGCGTGCGCATTCTCTACGGCGTGATGAACGAGATGAAGGGTGTCTGGTGCGAGCGGGTCTTTGCCCCCTGGGGGGATATGGAGGAGGAGATGCGCCGGGAGGGCATCCCTCTCTACGGACTGGAGAGCGGAGACTCCATTGCCGACTTTGACATCATCGGCTTCTCCCTGGGCTATGAGATGGCCTACACCAATGTGCTCAACATGCTGGACCTGGCCGGGCTGCCCCTGCGCAGCGCCGACCGGGATGAGTTCGCCCCCCTCATCATCGCCGGGGGCACCTGCGCCTTCAACGCCGAGCCGCTGGCTCCCTTTATCGACATCTTCTCCCTGGGCGAGGGCGAGGATGTGACGGTGGAGCTCATCGAGCTCTACCGGAAGGCCCGGGAGGAGTGCTGGACCAAGGAGGAGCTGCTGGTGGCTGCCGCCCAGATCCCCGGTCTCTATGTCCCCTCCCTCTATGAGGTGGAATACAACGAGGACGGCACGGTCAAGTCCATCACCCCCACCAAGGGGGCCCCTGCCACCGTGACCAAGCGGATCGTGCAGGACCTGAACCGCTCCTATTTCCCCACCAAGACCATCGTGCCCTCCACCGAGATCGTGCACGACCGGGTCATGCTGGAGGTCTTCCGGGGCTGCATCCGGGGCTGCCGCTTCTGCCAGGCGGGATACGCCTACCGCCCGGTGCGCGCCAAGGACCCCGCCCTTCTGGTGCAGCAGGGGATCGAGTCCTGCAAGAACTCGGGCTATCAGGAGATGACCCTCTCGTCTCTCTCCACCAGCGATTACCGCCGCCTGCTGGACCTGTGCGACGGCCTTCAGGAGTGGTGCGATCCCAACGGGGTGAGCCTGTCCCTGCCCTCCCTGCGGGCGGACAACTTCTCCTGGAATCTGATGGAGCGGCTCCAGCACGGCCGCAAGACCGGCCTGACCTTCGCGCCCGAGGCGGGCACCCAGCGCCTGCGGGACGTCATCAACAAGAACGTCACCGAGGAGGACATCCTCAACTTCTGCCGCACGGCCTTTGCGGGGGGCTGGTCCACCGTAAAGCTCTACTTCATGCTGGGTCTGCCCACCGAGACCGATGAGGATGTGCTGGGCATCGCCGACCTGGCGGAAAAGGTCTACCACACCTGGCGGGAGGTCACCCCCAACCGGAGCCGGGGCGTGAAGATCACGGTCTCCACCGCGTTCTTTGTGCCCAAGCCCCATACGGCCTTCCAGTGGGAGGCCCAGATCAGCCGGGAGGAGTATGAGCGCCGGGTCAAGCTCCTGCGGGATCACATGCGGGGACGCTCCATCGCCTACCACTGGCACGACCCGGAGACCAGCGTGCTGGAGGCGGTGCTGGCCCGGGGCGACCGCCGTCTGGCCGATCTGCTGGAGACGGTATGGCGCAAGGGCGCAAAGTTCGACACCTGGGACGAGTATTTCAACTACGACCGCTGGATGGAGGCCTTTGCCGAGTGCGGCATCGACCCGGCCTTCTATGCAAACCGTGTCCGGGACAAGGACGAGCTCCTGCCCTGGAGCACCACCTCGGTGGGAGTGAGCAGCCGCTTCCTCTGGCGGGAGCGGGAGCAGGCCTACCGCGGGGTCATCACCCCCGACTGCCGGAAGCAGTGCACCGGCTGCGGCGCGGACAAGCTCTACCCCGGAGGCGTGTGCGACGCCGAGTGTTAATTTCGGAATAAAGGAGTGGATCGGCCTATGACGACCCATAGACTGGCCTTTTCCAAATTGGATACAGCCAAATTTATCTCCCATCTGGACCTGATGCGCACCTTCCAGCGGGCCTTCCTCCGGGCGGATATTCCCATCAAGCATACGGAGGGATTCCATCCCCACGCGTTCGTGTCCATCCCGCTGCCCCTGTCGGTGGGCTACTCCAGCGTGTGCGAGGTACTGGAGTGCCAGATTCTGGGAGAAAATCCCGACCTGGAGCGGGTCCCCGAGCGGATGAACGCCGTCCTGCCCGCGGGAATCGAGGTCAAGCGCTGCTACGAGGCCCAGCGGGCCGTAAAGGAGCTGGCCTATGTCAACTATATCGTGACGCTGGAGTATGAGGCAGGGGCCCCCTTCGGCGCGGACACCGCCATTCAGGAGCTCCTCTCCCGGGAGAGCCTGGTGGTGCGCAAGCGCTCCAAGAAGGCCAAGAGCGGCTTTACCGAGGTGGACCTCATCCCCCTGATTCACAAGGCCACTGTGGAGGAGCGCCGGGACAGCGTGACGCTGGACCTGATCCTCCGGGCCCAGAACCCGGGCCTCAACCCGGAGCTCATCGTGTCCGCCATCCGCAGCGAGTGCCCCGAGGCGGCGCCGGATTTTGCCCTCTTCCACCGGCGCAGCGTGCTGGATGAAGGGATGCAGGTCTGGGAATGACAGCCTAGTCAATTGTCAACAGGCGGTCGAAGAAGGTTCTTGCCAAGAGGTCCTCGTCTTTTTGCGCGGCGAAAGAAGGTTGAAATCGTGTTTTCCGGCGGCGCGCACGTCGGAAAACACACTTCTCAGACCGCAAGTGTGCGAGCGCCAGCGAGTGCGCGCAGCGGGCTGCCTCCCCTCGAAAAAATGCCTGCATTTTTGAGAAGCGTGTCGAACTTTTTCGACACGCTTAAAAAGACTTCCTCTCCGCGGAGAGGAAGTCTTTTTTCATCGAAAGAGGTCAAATGGGCAGTTTCTTCTTGTCTAACGAGGAAAAGTAAGATACAATAAAACAAATGGATATTCTTACCTTTCCATAGATCCGGTTTGCCGGATGGAAGAAAAGGGCGTGAGTGAGTTGCGGGAGAGAACAACGGTTCTGCTGGTGGATGACTGTGCGGAGCATCGTGTGGCACTGCGTAAGGTACTTGCTTCAGCATATGAGGTCATTGAGGCCGCCGATGGAAACGAAGCCCTCCAGATGACAGAGACCTATTTTACACAGCTGGCAGCCATTCTCCTGGATGAGGGAATGCCCGGGATCGATGGGCTGGATGTACTGCAGATCATGCAGAGTAAGGGCTGGCTGAACAATATCCCGGTCTTCCTGGTGACCGAGGAGGAGTCGGACGAGACCATGGCCCGGGGCTATGAGCTGGGTGTGGCGGATATTCTGGTCCGTCCCCTCAAGCCCGAGGTGGTCAAGCGCCGGGTGGCCAATATGGTGGAGCTCTATCGCCACCGGTTTGAGCTGGAGCGCGTGGTGCTGGAGCAGACCGCCCGCATCCGGGAGCAGGAGGAGCGGCTGCGCCAGACCAACAAATCCATCATGGAGGCCCTGAGCGCGGCCATTGAGTTTCGCAACTGCGACTCGGGCTTTCATGTCCGCCGCATCCGGCAGGTCACCCGGCTGCTGCTTCTGGATGTGATGGAGCACTATCCCGAGTATGGACTGACCCAGGAGCAGACGGATGCCATATCCGAGCTCTCCATCATGCACGACATCGGCAAGATCGCCGTGCCCGAAAACATCCTGACCAAGGACGGACGGCTGACGGCGGACGAGTTTGAGCACATGAAGGCCCACACGATCTACGGCGGGGAGCTGGTGCGGCACATCACCTTCCCCCAGGGTGAGCGGGTGCAGCGGTATTTTTATGAGATCTGCCGGCACCACCATGAGCGGTGGGACGGCGAGGGCTATCCGGACGGACTCAAGGGGGAGGAGATCCCCATCTGGGTCCAGGCGGTGTCCATTGCGGACGTCTACGAGGCGCTGGTGAGCCGGCGGGTCTATAAGCCGGCCTATGCCGCGGAGGAGGCCGTCCGGATGATCCTGGAAGGGGAAGTGCGGCGCCTTCAACCCCAAGATCCTGGCCTCCCTGCGCCGGGTGGCCGTCCGGCTGATCGCGGAGGTGAGCGGGGAGGCGGCCGAGGAGCCGCCGGAGGAGCGCCCCAAGGCCCGTGTGGCCGCCCCGGCGGAGCCCGCTGCGGCAAGCCCTGTACAGGAGGAGAAGGAGAGCGCCCAGCGCAGCGAGGCCCAGACCCTCTTCCTGCTGGAGCAGGAGAAGTACCGCATCATTGCCGAGCTCTCCGAGGACATGGTCTTTACCTACAATCAGCTCTTCGACTCCATGGAGTTCAGCGAAAAATTCTGCCGTGTCTTCCAGGTGCCCGCTTACATCAGCGAGTACAGCAAATACCGCCCCTCGGCCCGTACCTTCTACCCGGAGGAGTATGAGGCCCTGATCCGGTGCCGGAACCGGCTGACCTGGGCGGTGCCGGAGATGGAGATGGACCTGCGCCTGCCCCTGCCGGACGGGACGCGGCCCTGGTTCCACCTGGTCCTCCATGTGATTCTGGACCACCGGGACCGGACGCGGGAGCTGGGCTATGTGGGGAAGCTGACCAACATCAACCGCATCAAGCGGGAGGCCACCGAGTGGCAGAAGCGGGCCAATACGGACGCCCTGACCCAGCTCTACAACCGGGCGGGCGCCCATATCCTCTTTGAGGAGCTGCTGCTGGAGGGGAAGAACACCCACACGCCGCTGACCGTGGCCTTTATGGACATCGATCACTTCAAGAGCCTCAACGACACCATGGGGCATGAGGCGGGAGACCAGATCCTCACCGCCTTCGGGCAGAGCATCCGCCGCCTGTTCCGGCCGGACGACATCGTGTCCCGGTTTGGCGGGGATGAGTTCCTGGTGGTAATGAAAAATATGGGAGATCCCACCTTTGTCCGGGAAAAGCTCAAGCAGCTCTGCCGCCAGCACCTTCAAATCGCCTGCGCGCGGGAGCCGCTGGAGATCAGCTGCAGCATCGGCGTGGCCTTCTACCCGAAAGACGGCCAGGAGTTTGACGATCTGCTGCGCAAGGCGGATCAGGCCCTCTATCAGTCCAAGCGCGCCGGGCGCGGACAGGTGAGCTTCTACGCCCCGCCGGAGAAACTGTCATAGCAGAACAAATCACCCCGAACCCGGGCAGACGCGCCGGATTCGGGGTGATTTTTTTGTGGGGGATAGGGGATAGCTTACTCCAGATCAATGGGGTCCACTTCGATGGGGAGGGTCTCCCGCAGGGCCTTCGTCAGCCGGGAGAGCTTCCAGATGGACCACAGATCGGCAAGGCCCAGGAAGAGGAACACGGCGCCGATGAGCATGGCCACCGCCTCCGCCGCCACAAAGGGCCGCCACAGGAGGACCGCACCCAGGACGACGCCCAGGATCGTCAGCAGGAGAGAGACCCACCAGTAGGGATATTCCATCCGGTAGAGGGCGCGGACCCGGTTCAGGGCCACCAGACTGTCAATGATCACATACACGCCCATGACCATGGAGAGGATGGAAAAGACGGCCAGCGGCTGGAGAAGAAAGAAGAGTCCGGTGGCGGCGGCGATGATGCCGAAGAGGAGCTCCAGACGGAAGCCGCCCATCTCCCGGTCCCGGAGGAGGAACCCGACAATGGTCACCAGCCCGTAGAGGAGCAAGGCAGCGCCCAGAAGGCGGCACAGGGCCACGCCGCCCACACCCGGCCAGATCAAAAGGACCAGACCGAGGATCACATAGAGGACGGAGGCCAGGAGAAAACTGACTCTGGCCCGTTTCAGCGTATCAACCATGGTACGACATCCTTTCATGCATCCGTAAAACCAGCGAAGGGGTTGCGGTTAGTATGTGTCAAAAGGGAAGATACTCCGCGCTCACTCGGTGGGAGCGCCCTCCCAATTTTTGCACAGATCCACCCAGCCCGCGCTGTGGGCGTACTCGGCCATCTCCTCGCAGGTCAGCTGGATGGCGGAATTGGCGCTGCCCGCGGCGGGATAGACCGTCTCAAACCGCTGGAGGGAGCGGTCCAGGTACGTGGTGACATCGGGGTTGGTGATGCCGAAGGGGCACACGCCGCCCACTGCGTGGCCGGTGAAGGCCTCCACCTGCTCCGGGGTGAGCATTTTGGCCTTGGTGTGGAACTGGGCTTTGAACTTGGTGTTATCCACCTTGGCGTCACCGGCACAGACCAGGAGCACGCACTTGCCGTCCACCAGGAAGGAGAGGGTCTTGGCGATCCGGGCGGGCGCCACGCCCACCGCCTGGGCGGCCAGCTCCACCGTGGCACTGGAGACGTCAAATTCCAGAATGTCCTCCTCCCGGCCAAGGGTGCGGAAGAACGCGCGGCACTGCTGAATGGACATGGTCAGTTCCCTCCCCGGCTCTGGGCCTTGGCGAGAAAGCGCTCATTCATGATGAGGAACCGCTCATGGGTCCCGCCGCCGATGGGGCCTGCCTCGTCATAGGCGCGGACGGAAAAGGTGAGCTTCCGGCCGTCGATCGCGGTGAGCTCGGCCTCGGCGTAGACCTTCTGGCCGATGGGGGTGGCGGCGTCATGGGTAATGTTCAGGCAGGTCCCCACGCTGCCCTGGCCCTCTTCCAGGCCGCCCTCACAGGCGTTGACCGCGGCATTTTCCATCAGCGCCACCATGGAGGGAGTGGCAAAGACGGGGAGGAGGCCGCTGCCCACGGCGGCGGCGGTGTTCTCCATGGTGACAACGGTCTCGGCACGGCCCTTACAGCCGATTTGAAGCGACATAAAACATCACACTCCTCTTATTATTACCAAATATTGTACACGGTTTCGCCACCCTTTGCAAGGCGCGAGGAAAGAAAAAGCCGCCGTCTCCCGCAAACGGGAGACGGCGGCTTTCAGCGGGAAGGAGAGAGCGATCAGATGCCCAGCTCATTCCACAGGTCGTTATACAGGGTGCGGGTCTCTTCGGGGAGGCCCAGGTAGGACTCACACTTGTCCAGGATCTCCTGGGGCGCGGCCATGACCTCGTACAGGGCGGGGTCCAGAGGCTCGCCGTTCTGCTCCTCATAGTAGGCGGGATACTGCTCCAGCGCCTCCTTGTTGGGGGTGGCGTACCAGATGAAGTCCATGTTCGCCAGAGAGGCCTCGGTGGAGGTGATGAAGTTGATCCAGGCCTCGGCCTCCTCCTTGTGCTCGGCGTCCTTCAGCACGCACATGGCGTCCACAAACCAGTTGGAGCCATTCTCGGGCACGGCCCAGCGCAGGCTGGGGTTGTTCTCATACATGACCAGATAGTCGCCGGCGTAGTAGGTGCACACGGAGGTCTCGCCGCCCTCCATCTTGTCATAGATCTCGTCCATGAAGAAGCCCTGGTACACGCCGTTGTTCTTGGCATCGGCGATGAGCTGATAGGCCTCCCGGATCTCGTTCTCATCCGTGGTGTTGATGGAGTAGCCCAGCTTCATCAGCGCGATGCCCAGAGCGTCCCGGGGATTGTTGATCATCGCGGTCTGACCGGCATAGGCGGGATCAAACATGATGTCCCAGCTGGTCACGTCCTCTTTCACCACATCAGAGTTATAGATAATACCCAGAGTGCCCCAGGTGTAGGGGACGGTGTACTTGTTCTCCGGGTCATAACTCAGATTCTTGAACCGGTCATCCACGAGAGAGAAGTTGGGAATGTTGTCGAAGTTGAGTTCGGCCAGCATATCCTCTTCGATCATCTGGGAGATCATGTAGTCCGAGGGAACGATGACGTCATAGTTGGCGCCGCCGTTCTTGATGAGGGCGTACATGGCCTCGTTGCTCTCAGCGGTCTGATAGTTGACCTTGATACCGGTCTCTTCTTCGAACTGGTCGATCAGTTCGGGCTCGATATTCTCGCCCCAGCCGCACACATTGACCACCCGGGCGTCTGCGGAGTTCCCGCCGCCGGAGCATCCGGCCAGCAGGGCGGTGGTTACAGTGAGGGTCAGCGTCAAGGCAAGCTTCTTTTTCAATTGATCATTCCTCCAGTGTGGGTAGATTTATCTCAGGGCCATACCGCGGCCGGGAGAACGGGGAAATCAGGACCGGGCGGCATTCTTGGCCTTGGCCTGGTGCGCCTCGCGCACATTGACGATCACCAGCAGGATCAGCACGGTCACAAAGAGCAGGGTGGACACGGCGTTGATCTTGGGGCTGATGCGCTTTTTGGTCATGCCGTAGATGGTCATGGCCAGGGTGGAAGTCGAGGAGCCGGCCGTGAAGTAGCTGATGACAAAGTCATCCACGCTCATGGTAAAGGCGATGAGCATACCGTTGACGATGCCGGGCTTGATCTCGGGGATAATGACCTTCCAGAAGGCCTGGCGCCAGGTGCAACCCAGGTCCTGAGCGGCCTCCACCAGGTGCTTGTCCATCTGCTGGAGCTTGGGCATCACCGCCAGCACCACATAGGGGGTATTGAAGGTGATGTGGGCAATCAGCAGGGTGGGGAAGCCCAGATAATACCGGGTGGGGAGGTTGGTGCCCAGGGTGTTGTTGAGCCACTGGGCCGCCGTACCGAAGAGGCCGAAGGCGGCCACGAAGAAGAGGCACAGGGACACGCCCATCACGATCTCCGCACTCATCATGGGGATGTTGTTGATGGTGATGAGGGGGTTGCGCCAGCGCCGGCGCATGTTGTAGAAGCCGATGGCGGCAAAGGTGCCGGCCACCGTGGCCACCACCGTGGCGATCACCGAGACCAGCAGGGTGGTGTAGATGGAGCTCATGATGGCGCTGTCCTGAAAGAGCTCCACGTACCAGTCCAGGGTGAAGCCCTGCCACACAGTCCGGCTCTTGGAGTCGTTGAAGGAGAAGATGATGAGCAGGAAGATGGGGGCGTACAGGAAGAAGAAGACCAGGCCCATGAACAGGCGGTCCAGGATGGAGCTGCGCTGTTTCATAGCATCACCGCCTGTTCCTCGCCCTCACCGAAGCGATTCATCACATACATACAGATCAGTACCACCAGCATCATGACCAGGGAGATGGCGGAGCCCAGCTGGGCGTTGTAGGCGGAACCCAGGAACTGCCGCTCGATGAGGTCGCCCAGCAGCAGCTCGTTGCCGCCGCCCAGCAGGCGGGAGATGGCAAAGGTGGACACCGAGGGTACGAACACCATCGTGATGCCGGAGAGCACGCCGGGCAGGCTGAGGGGGAAGATGACCTTCCGGAAGACCCGGCCAGTGCTGGCGCCTAGGTCCCGGGCGGCCTCCAGCAGGGAGTGGTCCAGCTTCATGATGACCGAGTAGATGGGGAGGACCATGAAGGGCAGATAGTTGTACACCATGCCCAGCACCACCGCCCCGGAGGTGTTGATCATCTTGAAGTATTCCATGTTGGTGTCCCGGGCGGTGTTGAGGGAGAGACCCAGAAGGTCGTTGAGCCCGGCACAAAGATTGTTGAGCCAGCCGTTGATCAGATTGCCCAGATCGATGATGCCCACCGCCTGGAAGAACTGATTGAGGAGACCCGTATTCTCCAGGATGGACATCCAGGCGTAGGTGCGCAGCAGGAAGTTCATCCACATGGGGAGCATGATGAGGACCATGGCGATCCGCTGAAAGCCGGGGCCCTCCTTGGCCATGATGTAGGCCAGGGGGTAGCCGATGAGCAGGCAGATAAAGGTGGCGATGAGCGCCAGCTCGAAGGAGCGGACGAAGACCACCCAGTAGGTGCTCATCTTGGCGAAGTTATCCAGGGTAAAGCCGCCTCCCGCGCTGGAGAAGGCATAAATGACCACCAGGAAAATGGGGGAGACCACGAAGAGGGCCATCCACACCACATAGGGGCCGGCCAGAAGGGAGAGCCTATTCTTCATCGCCTTCCTCCTGCTCCTCCTCGGCGTCAGGATCATAGTCCGCGTCGCTGATCTCCTCGTACTCCTCACTGTAAGAGCTGTAATCGCCGAACATGCCGGAGTACTGACTCTTCTTCATGACATGGATGCCGTCGGGATCGATCTTGATTCCGATCACGGCGCCCACCGGGCAGAAATCGGTGGTCTGGATGAGCCACTTGAATCCGTAAAAATCCACGATGATGTCGTAGTGGACGCCCTTGAAGGTCACGTTGGTCACGGTGCCGCGGAGCTGGCCCTCGCTCTCGGGGACGATGTCGATGTCCTCGGGGCGGATGACCACATCCACCGGCTCGTCCTTTGCAAAGCCCTTGTCCAGGCACTGGAACTTCCGGTTGAAGATCTCCACCACGCCGTCGGCGCGCATGATGCCGTCGATGATGTTGGACTCGCCGATGAAGTCGGCCACAAAGGCGTTTTTGGGCTCGTTATAGATGTCCTCGGGGGTGCCGATCTGCTGGATCTTGCCGCCGTCCATGACCACCACGGTGTCGGACATGGCGAGAGCCTCTTCCTGATCGTGGGTGACATAGATAAAGGTGATGCCCATCTGCTGCTGGATGCGCTTGAGCTCGTTCTGCATGTCCTTGCGCAGGCGCAGGTCCAGGGCGCCCAGAGGCTCGTCCAGGAGGAGGACCTTGGGCTGGTTGACCAGGGCGCGGGCGATGGAAACGCGCTGCTGCTGGCCGCCGGAAAGGGAGGCAATGGAGCGTTTCTCGAATCCCTTGAGGTTGACCACCTCGAGCATCTCCATGACACGGCGCTGGATCTCTTCCTCGGACAGCTTGATCTTCCGCTGCTTCTTTCCGTCCGATTCGGTCTTGGGGATGCGCAGGCCGAACGCGATATTTTCAAAGACGTTCAGGTGCGGGAAGAGGGCGTACTTCTGGAACACCGTGTTGACCGCCCGCTTGTGGGGGGGCACATCATTGATTTTGGCACCGTCAAAAAGCACCTCTCCGGAAGTGGGTTTCAAAAACCCGCCGATGAGGCGCAGGGTCGTCGTTTTGCCGCAGCCGCTGGGACCCAGCAGTGTCAAAAATTCTTTGTCATTGATGTAGAGATTGATGTGATCCAAGATGATGTCGTCGTCAAACTGGACAAAGCAGTCGGACAGGCGGATCAGCTCCTTAGCCATGTATCCTCCCCCATTTCAGTCGAAATAGAGGCGTACCCATCCGGCGAATGGGTACGCCCCTTTGTGTCGAGACAACTATATCTGTTTCTGTGGGAAATGTCAATATGAATCGACATTTTTTTCAGAGTCTTTACCTGGGGCGGAAGCTGGTGGAACAGAATGGATAAAGTGTGTTCACTTGTCTCCAAAGTACTCGTCCACAAAGTCCACGTGCTCCACCTGGAAGGAGCGGCCGTTGAGATACTCCAGAAGCCCCCCGTCGGTGGTGAAGTCAAAGGAGAGCCGGTAGGAGTAGAGGGCCTGGAAGGAGCGCCCGTACTGCTTGTTGTCCCGCTCCCGGCCGTATTTGCCGTCGCCCAGGAGGGGATGGCCCGCGGCGGCGAACTGGGCGCGGATCTGATGGGTCCGTCCGGTGAGCAGGTCGCACTCCACCAGGGAGAGCCCTCCCTTCACCTTTAACGTCTTGTAGACCGTGGCGGCCGTTTTTCCGCCCGGGATGGGGTGGTCAAAGACCCGGACCTGCTTCTTGCTCTCGTCCTTGAGGATAAATCCCTCCAGCTTGCCGCTGGGCGGGTTCATCCTGCCATGGATAATGGCCAGATAGTACTTGGAGAGCTCCCGGTCCTTGATCTTCTGGTTCATGATGCGCAGGGTCTCGGCGTTTTTGGCGGCAATGACGATGCCGCCGGTGTTCCGGTCGATGCGGTTGCACAGGGCGGGGGCGAAGGAGTTTTCCCAATAGGGGCTCCACTCCTTCTTTTGATAAAGGTAGGCCTGGATGTGGGTGATGAGGGTGTTGACCCGCTCATGCTCATCCGGGTGGACCACCAGGCCGGGACGCTTGTTGACCAGAAGAAGGTTTTCGTCCTCATAGACCAGGTCCAGATGGGGCTTGAACACCGAGAGAAAGGCATTCTCCGGCGTGGGGGCGTCAAAGAACTCGTCATTGATATATAGTTGAAGGAGATCCCCCACCTGGAGACGGACATCCCGCTTGGAGCCCTTTCCGTTGACCTTCACCCGCTTGAGGCGGATGTACTTCTGGGCCAGGGGAGCGGGGAGGAGGGGAAGGGTCTTGGCCAGCCAGCGGTCCAGCCGCTGACCCGCGTCATTCTTGCCGATGGTAAACTCTTTCATAGGTGATCCTCACAGTAGCGGGCCGGAGAGGGGCCCGGTGGTCTTGCAATTGGTACGAGTATAGCATAAAATCCCCCTGAGCGCAAAGGTTCTTCGTACACCTTTGGGGGTTGCATTCTCCCAAAAGAATGTGCTATGATATACGGGACGGCGGGCGTAAAGTAGTACAGCTTACCGTCCTATGAAAAAATACGGATTTTTTGCGAAAAAGTATTTGACAATATCCGTAGTATTCGTTATAATGTCTGCTGTGACATTGTGAGAGGTGTGCCATGCGACTGAATCTCCGCGACATCATCCATCAGCCGGGCGCCAGCGTGCCCTTCTCCTTCCAATTGGAGCTCTCTGAGCTGGACTTTTTCGGAAGCAAGCCCTTCGCCCATCCGGTGGAGGTCTCCGGCCAGGTCCGCAATCAGGCCGGGGCTCTGGTGCTGGAGGGGGAGGCCCATACCACGCTGGAAGTGGTCTGTGACCGCTGCCTCAAGCCCTTCTCGGAGGAACTGGTCCTCCCGGTGGAGCACCTGCTGGCCGAGACGCTGGAGGATGAGGAGAACGACGACATCCTGCTGCTGGACGGCGGAGAGCTGGACCTGGAAGAGGTCTTCACCACCGATCTGGTCCTCGCAATGGAACCCAAGCACGTCTGTTCGGAGGAGTGCAAGGGGCTGTGCCCCAAGTGCGGCGCCAATCTGAACGACGGCCCCTGCCAGTGCAGGGCTGAAGTTGATCCACGTTTTGCTGTCCTCGCACAGCTGTTGGATAAAGAGTCTGATGACTGAGAAATATTGCCCGGCCAGGGCATTGACCTAAGGAGGTGTCATAAATGGCAGTCCCTAAGAGTAAAGTGTCCAAGCAGCGCCGTAACAAGCGCCGTAGCTCCGTTTGGAAGCTGGAGACCCCCGGCATCACCACCTGCCCCAAGTGCGGTGCGTTCCGGCTCCCGCATCGGATGTGCAAGTCCTGCCTGAGCTACAACGGCCATGAGTTCGGCAAGACCGAGGCTGTGGCCGAGGCGAAGTAAATAGCCTGAAAAGAGGAGAGGGGAAGTGTCCCCTCTTTCTTTTTGCCCGGAAATGGAAGATCACACCAGAGAGTACTTGCGGCTTTTCCGGGTCTGTATTACAATGTATCTATATATGTCCCCTTCACCGATGGGCCGCTGGGCGGTCCGGCGGCGGGGGAGAGTGAGGGAGCGCTATGAGCCTGACAAAGATTCAGAGCATCGATCCGGGCAGTCCGGCCCACCGGGCGGGCCTGCGCCCGGGGGAGACGGTCACGCAGGTAAACGGACACGCCATCGTGGATGTGCTGGACTACAAATTCTATACCTATGACCCCAGCCTGGAGCTGGTGCTCCGGGCGGCGGACGGAACGGAGCGGACGGTCTCCCTGGAGAAGAACGTGGGCGAGGATCTGGGGCTCAATTTTGAGACCTATCTGATGGATAAGGCCCGCTCCTGCGCCAACAACTGTATCTTCTGCTTTGTGGACCAGATGCCCCCCAACATGCGCGAGACGCTGTATTTTAAGGATGACGACGCCCGGCTCTCCTTCCTGATGGGGAATTATATCACGCTGACCAACCTGTCCGAGCGGGAGATCCAGCGCATCATCGACCTGCGGGTCAGCCCCATCAACATCTCGGTCCACGCCACCGACCCGGAGCTGCGCCGGCAGCTGCTGAAAAACCGCCGGGCCGGGGAGTGTCTGGACATCATGCGGCGCTTTGCCGGGGCGGGCATCACCATGAACTGTCAGGTAGTGGCCTGCCCGGGCATCAATGACGGCCCTGCCCTCCAGCAGACCATGGAGGAGCTCTCTGCCCTTTGGCCGGGCGTGAACAGCGTGGCAGTGGTGCCGGTTGGCCTGACCAAGTTCCGGGAGGGCCTGTGTCAGCTGGAGCCCTATACGCCCGAGGGCGCGGCCGCGGTCATCGACCAGGTGGAGGCCTTTGCCGCCCGCTCTCTGGCCGAGCGGGGGACCCGGATGGTCTGGTGCTCCGACGAGTTCTATCTGAAGGCGGGCCGTCCCCTCCCCGACGAGGAGAGCTTTGAGCGCTTTGTCCAGCTGGAAAACGGCGTGGGCATGCTGCGCCTGCTGGAGAGTGAGTTCCATGCCGCCCTTCTCAGCGTGGAGGGGGACGAGGAGCCCTCCTCCTTTACCATCGCCACCGGACTGGCGGCCGCCCCCACCATTGAGAAACTGGTGGAGGAGGCCCGCGGGAAATGCCCCGGCCTCCAGGGCCAGGTGGTCCCCATCGTGAACCACTTCTTTGGAGAGAATATCAATGTGGCCGGACTGGTGACCGGAAGGGACCTGATCGAACAGCTCCGGGACCGGACCCTGGGAGAGCGGCTGCTCATCCCGGTGAACATGCTCCGCCATGAAGAGAACGTGTTCCTGGACGACACCACCATCGAGGCGGTGGAGGAGGCCCTGCACGTGACGGTGGTCCCCGTGGAGCAGGACGGCGGCGCGCTGCTGGACGCTCTCTTTGACGTGGACTGGGACGACGGCGGCGCCGTGGAGTGGGTCTCCTGCGAGGACGAGGAAGACGAGGACTCCTGGGACGACGCCTATGAGGAAACCGACGGGGAGGGGGATGCCTTCCCGACCGATACGGAAGACTATTACCGCTATAACCCGCCGCGCAGACGGCGGACGGAAGAGGAGTGTGAGCCGAAATGAAACCGTTAGTCGCCATCGTGGGCCGGCCCAACGTGGGCAAGTCCATGCTGTTCAATAAGCTGTGCGGACAGCGGCTGTCCATTGTGGAGGATACCCCCGGCGTCACCCGGGACCGGCTGTACGCCGAGTGTGAGTGGCGCAACCGCAAATTCAATATCGTGGACACTGGCGGCATCGAGCCGGGCACCGACAACGAGATCCTGGCCTTCATGCGCGCCCAGGCGGAGATCGCCATCCAGAACGCCACGGTCATCATCTTCGTGTGCGACATCAAGACCGGACTCACCGCCTCCGACCACGAGGTGGCCAAGATGCTCCTGAAGTCGGGCAAGCCGGTGGTCCTGGCCATCAACAAGATGGACCAGGTGGGCCACACCAACCCGGACATCTATGAGTTCTACAACCTGGGTCTGGGCGATCCCATCCCGGTCTCGGCCGTCCACGGCCACGGGACCGGCGATCTGCTGGACGCCTGCTTTGAGTACTTCCCCCCCGAAGAGGAAGAGGAGCTGGACGACGACGTCATCAAGGTGGCCATCATCGGCAAGCCCAACGTGGGCAAGTCCAGCCTGGTGAACCGCATCCTGGGCGAGCAGCGGGTCATCGTCTCCAACATGGCGGGCACCACCCGGGACGCGGTGGACAGCTACTTTGAGAATGACAAGGGCAAGTACCTGCTCATCGACACCGCCGGTATGCGGAAGAAGTCCAAGGTGGACGATCCCATCGAGAAGTTCTCCGTCCTGCGGGCCACCATGGCCATTGAGCGCAGCGACGTGTGCCTCATCCTGATCGACGCCAACGAGGGCGTCACCGAGCAGGACACCAAGGTGGCGGGTCTGGCCCACGAGGCGGGCAAGGCTTGCATCATCGTGGTCAACAAGTGGGACGCCGTGGAGAAGGACGACAAGACCATGGACCATATGCGGGAGGAGGTCCGCCGGGATCTCTCCTACATGCCCTACGCGCCCATCCTCTTTATCTCGGCCCTGACCGGTCAGCGGGTCCCCCGCCTCTTTGAGCTCATCAACTATGTCAACGACCAGGCGGCCATGCGCATCACCACCGGTATGCTCAACACCCTCCTGGCCGACGCCACCGCCCGGGTGCAGCCCCCCAGCGACAAGGGCCGCCGCCTGAAGGTCTTCTATATGACCCAGGTGGGGGTGCGTCCGCCCCACTTTGTCTGCTTCTGCAACGACGCAAAGCTCTTCCACTTCTCCTACCAGCGCTATCTGGAGAACCAGATCCGCAACACGTTCGGCCTGGAGGGAACGCCCGTGCGTCTCACCATCCGGCAGAAGAGCGACAAGGAGGGGTAAGGGATGCTGGACTCCTTTCGCGCGCTGGTCAACGGCGGACCGGACTGGGCCATGAACGCGCTGCCCAACCCCATCCTGCTGGCCGTTCTGGCGGTGGTCATCGCGGTGTTCTCCTACTTCCTGGGCTGCTCCAACGGAGCGATCATCGTGTCCAAGTATATCCTGCACAACGACGTGCGAAATCACGGCAGCGGCAACGCGGGCCTGACCAATTTCCACCGGGTCTTTGGCGGAAAGCTGACGCTGGTGGTCATCCTCTCCGATGTGGTGAAGGCCATCGTGGCCATCTGCCTGGCCCTCTTCGCCGTGTGGCTGGTGGGCTGGCCGGGCCTGTCGGTGGGGGCCAAGTACTGGGCGGGCCTGTGGTGCCTGCTGGGACACATGTTCCCCTGTATGTTTGGGTTCAAAGGGGGAAAGGGCATCCTCTCCGGCGGCGCCATCGCCATCATGATGGACTGGCGTATTGCGCTGGTGGTCTGGGGGGGATTCCTGATCCTGGCCATCCTCACCAAGTATGTGTCCCTGGGCTCCTGCTGGGCGGGGGCCAGCTTCCCCTTCGCCACCTGGTTTGTGTACCACAGTGTGGCGCTCACCCTGCTGGCCGCGCTGATCGGCGGCCTGATCCTCTGGAAGCACCGGGGGAACATCCAGCGTCTGATCCAGGGAAATGAGTCCAAATTCAGCCTGCATAAAAAGAAGGAGGGGTCCCAATGAAGACGGCGGTATTGGGCAGCGGCGGCTGGGGCACGGCTCTGGCCATGGTGCTGCTGGAAAACGGAAATGAGGTCACGCTCTGGTCCTATCAGGAGGCCGAGTCCCGGGTCCTGCGGGAGACGGGCGAGAATCCCATGCTCAAGGGCGTGCCTCTGCCCCGGGAGCTGGCGCTGACCAGCGACCTGAACTGCGTCCGCGGATGTGCCATGGTGGTCCTTGCCACCCCGTCCTTTGCGGTGCGGACCACCGCCCGGAGCCTGAAGGGCGTCCTGGACCCCGGAACCGTGGTGGTATCGGTGTCCAAGGGCATTGAGAAGGACACCTCCCTGACCCTCACCGACGCCATCGAGCAGGAGCTGGGGCCGGACCATCCGGTGGTGGCCCTGTGCGGGCCCTCCCACGCGGAGGAGGTGGGGCGGAAGGTGCCCACGGCGGTGGTATCCGCCTCCCGGAACCAGAAGGCCGCCGAGCTGGTGCAGGATCTCTTCATGAACGAGCGCTTCCGGGTTTATACCTCTCCCGACATCGTGGGCGTGGAGCTGGGCGCCGCCCTCAAGAACATCATCGCCCTGTGCGCCGGCTGCTGCGACGGCATGGGCTTCGGCGACAACACCAAGGCGGCCCTGATGACCCGGGGACTTACCGAGATCGCCCGCCTGGGCGTGGCCATGGGCGGCCGGAAGGAGACCTTTGCGGGCCTCACCGGCGTGGGCGACCTGATCGTCACCTGTACCTCCATGCACTCCCGCAACCGCCGCTGCGGCATTCTGATCGGGCAGGGCGTCCCGGTGCAGGAGGCCATCCAGCAGATCGGCGCGGTGGTGGAGGGTTACTACGCCACCGCCACCGGAAAGGAGCTGGCCGAGAAGATGGGGGTGGAGATGCCCATTACCGAGGCGGCCTACTCCGTTCTCTATGAGGGGAAGGATCCCCGTAAAGTCATTACCGAGCTGATGACCCGAGCCAAAAAGCATGAGATCGAGGACAGCTGGCTGTAATAGCCTCCTGTGATAGAGAAGAAAAAGGCAGACAGCCTGTGGCTGTCTGCCTTTTTGATCCTCGCGTTTTGATTACTTGCGCAGGGCGATCTCGTGGCGCTTGGGGCCGGTGGAGACAATGGAGATGGGGTAGCCGATGTGGCGCTCCAGGAAGTCCACATAGTCCTTGGCGGCCTGGGGGAACTGGCTGTAATCGGTGATGCCCCGCATGTCGCACTTCCAGCCGGGCAGAGTCTCGTACACGGGCTTTGCCTTCTCCAGCAGAGCGGGCACGGGGAAATCCGTGGTGACCTTGCCGTCGATCTCGTAGCCGGTGCAGACCTTGATCTCATCCAGGTAGCCCAGGCAGTCGATGGCGGTCAGGACCACCTGGGTGGCACCCTGGACCATGCAGCCGTACTTGGTGGCCACGGCGTCAAACCAGCCCACCCGGCGGGGACGGCCGGTGGTGGCGCCGTACTCGCCGGCATCGCCGCCCCGGCGGCGCATCTCCTCGGCCTCCTCGCCGAAGATCTCGCTGACGAAAGCGCCCGCGCCCACGGAGGAGGAGTAGGCCTTGGTGACCACCACCACGTCGCGGATGGCCGTGGGAGGCACCGCGCCGCCCACCGTGCCGAAGCCGGCCAGGGTGTGGGAGGAGGTGGTCATGGGGCAGATGCCCAGGTTGGGGTCCTTCATGGAGCCCAGCTGGCCCTCCAGCAGGATCTCCTTGCCCTCGGCCAGGGCCTGGTGGACATAGGTCACCGCGTCGCCCACATAGGGCTTGAGGCCATCCCGATAGCCCATCAGCTCTTCAAAGAGGGCGTTGGGATCCAGGAGGGGCTTGTGATAGAGGTGCTCCATGAGCACGTTTTTCAGGGTGCAGATGTGCTCCAGCTGCTCCTTCAGGCGGGCCTCGTCGTAGAGATCGGCCACCTGAATGCCGATCTTGGCATATTTGTCCGAGTAGAAGGGAGCAATACCGGACTTGGTGGAGCCAAAGGCCTTTCCGGCCAGGCGCTCCTCCTCATAGGTGTCCAGCAGAATGTGGTAGGACATGAGCAGCTGGGTGCGCTGATCCACGATCACGTGGGGAGCGGGGACGCCGCCGTCCTCCAGGGTCTTGAGTTCCTTGAGAAACGCGGGGACATTCAGCGCCACGCCGTTTCCGATGATGTTGGTGGTGTGGGGGTAAAAGACGCCCGAGGGGAGCTGATGCAGGGCGAATTTACCGTAGTCGCAGATGATGGTGTGGCCGGCGTTGGCACCGCCCTGAAAGCGGATGACCACGTCGGACTTTTCGGCAAAGAGGTCGGTGATTTTTCCCTTACCCTCGTCGCCCCAGTTTGCGCCAACAATTGCTTTGACCATAATGAGCCTCCTGCCGCGGGGATTCGCGCATTGGCCTTTTCCCGCGCGCAAACGTCGCTGCCTGCGGACGTTGTCCCCAAAACAGCGGTGATATTATATCGCGTTTTTTCTGGGATGACAAGGCGTAAAAGTCGAAAAAATCACCTTATTTTTTCGTGACAGCAGCAGAAAAGGAAAAGCGCGGGGCGCCGGCCGAGGGGGCCGCGAGGGTGTCCGGCGCGAACCAGACGGTCACTCCTTCCGGGGTGAGAAAGAACTGCTCCGGCTGAAAATACCGGCGCAGCATGGCTGCGGAATCGGGGCGGAAGGGCTCACCCGAGGCGGTCCGGGCGGCCATTTGATTCGAAATCTCTTCCAGCAGTCGATGCTTCCAGCGGCGTCCCCCCGGCAGGAAACCGCGCAGGGGAAGGGGGGACCCATCCAGGAAGGACCAGGTATCCCCGTGCTGCTGGGCGCGTTGGACCCCGGACCGCTTCTCCTCCACCTGCCAGGTCAGACTGAGGACTTCCGGAGTTTGCAGGGTGAGGGTATAGTCCAATGTGGCCTCCCACGGGGAAAAGGAGGCCCCCTCCGCCAGGGCGGCCTTCTGGGCGGCGCAGGCCCGGGTATAGAGGACGCCGGTCCAGCGGCTTCGCCAGGCGTCGGAGAGCTGGCGGTAGTAGCGGTTGATCCTGCGCGCGCCCCGGCTGTCGCTCACCAGGCGGGGCAGACAGCAGGAGATGCGCAGGACGGGCGCGCCATTCAGCTTCAGCTGCTGCACAAAGCGGCTTGGCTGTATGGGGATCTGTCCGCCGTGGATGGATATGGAAGTCATGGGTCAGGCCCCCTTTTCTCATTCAAACAAACTCTGTACGCAGTATATGGGAGGAGATGTTAAAAGGTGTTTCTGTGAAAAAAATCGGAAAACCTGTTTACTTTGCCGATTCACTTTGGTAAAATACATATGGCCCTGTTGTTGAGCCGATCCGGTACGGGGCAAGCTTAAAAAAGCGGGAGGTAACCGTTTTGCCTAAAAACATGAAAAAGGAGCAGGGAGACCTGCTTTATGAGACCATTTTGTCTCTCAAGGATCTGGATGAATGCAAAAAGTTCTTCTCCGACCTGTGCACCATGGCGGAGCTGCGCGCCATGGAGCAGCGCTTTGAAGTGGCGCTGCTTCTCAGCGATGGAATGATCTACAACGACATTCTGGAGCGCACCGGCGCCAGCAGCGCCACCATCAGCCGTGTGAACCGCTCGCTCCAGTATGGCGCGGACGGCTATCAGACCGTTCTTCCCCGCGTCAAGGAGAAGCTGAAAGCCAATGGCCAGCTATGAGTTTTTGGCCGGGTGCTATGACGAGCTGACCACCGATGTGAAATACGCCCAGTGGGCTGACTATTTGGAGAAGCATTTTGCCCGTGCCGGGATCGGGATCCATACGGTATTGGATCTGGCCTGCGGCACGGGCAGTCTCACCTGGGAGCTTGCCCGCCGGGGCTATGAGATGATCGGCGTGGATCTCTCGGAGGAGATGCTGGCCCAGGCCAATGAAAAGGGCGTGGAGCAGGAAGTGGCCGAGCGGCCCATTTTCCTCCATCAGTCCATGGACCGGCTGGACCTCTACGGGACCATCGACGCCTGCGTGTGCTGCCTGGACAGCGTGAACTATGTCACCCGTCCGGCGCTGCTGCGCAAGGCCTTTGAGCGGGTCCATCTCTTCCTGATGCCGGGGGGCATGTTCATCTTTGACATCAACACGCCCGAGAAGCTGCGTGGACTGGACGGACAGGTCTTTCTGGACGAGACGGAGGACACCTACTGCGTCTGGCGGGCGGAGTACTCCAAGCGGAGAAGGATCTGCACCTACGCCATGGATCTCTTCTGCCGGACGGAGGACGGCCTCTGGGAGCGGGGCGAAGAGCTCCACGAGGAATATGCCTATGAGCCCGACGAGCTGGAGGAGATGCTCCGTGCCGCCGGGTTCCGGAAGATCACACGCTATGGAGAGCGGATCATGCGCCGGCCCCGGTCAGGGGAAGAGCGGATCTTCTTTGTGGCACGAAAGGAATTATAAGGAATATGTCAGATCAAATTGTACGGGTGCTGGCCAAAGATGCACCGATCAAGGCCAGTGCCATTTCAGCGCGGGACCTGGTGGAGCGCTCCCGGCAGATCCATAAGACCCTGCCGGTGGCGACCGCTGCCCTGGGCCGGGCGCTGATGGGCTGCTCCATGATGGGCAATCAGCTCAAGGAGGAGCACGGCACCGTCACCTTGCAGATCAAGGGCGGCGGACCGCTGGGCTCCATCACGGTCACGTCGGACAGCGAGGGAAATGTCCGTGGCTATGTCCAGAACGGTGAAGTGGAGCTGATGGAGAAGGTCCCGGGCAAGCTGGACGTGGGCCAGGCGGTGGGCGTGGACGGCACGCTGACCGTCATCAAGGACATCGGCCTGAAAGAGCCCTATGTGGGCAGCATCGGCCTGCTGTCGGGGGAGATCGCGGACGACATCACCGCCTATTTCGCGGAGAGCGAGCAGATCCCCTCGGCCTGCGCCTTGGGCGTGCTGGTGGACACCGACCAGAGCGTGCTGTGCGCGGGCGGATATCTGATCCAGCTCCTGCCCGGCGCGGATGACGAGGTCATCAGCAAGATCGAGCGGGGCGTCCATGCGGTGGGGCCGGTCACCACGGCGCTGAAGGAGGGCATCTCCGCGCTGGAGCTGGTCCGCCGGGTCCTGAGCGATTTCGAGCTGGAGGTCCTGGAGGAGTCTCCAGTGGAGTACCGCTGCTATTGCAGCCGGGAGCGGGTCAGCCGCGCCCTGATCAGCATGGGGCGGGAGGAGCTGACCGCCCTGCTGGAGGAGCAGGGGAGTGCGGAGCTCACCTGCCAGTTCTGCGATGCGGTCTATCATTACAGCCGGGAGGACCTGGAGAAACTGCTCTCTGAGATCTGACCGGACAGGCCGCCGGACGGGATTTTTACCCGGCCCGGCGGCCTGTAAAAAGGCCTTAAAAAAATATGAAAAAAGTGGTTGACATCTCGGGGAAAGCCTGCTATAATAACATCCGTCGTGTGAGGCACGACAGCGAAAGAGAATGAATGAGGGAGCATAGCTCAGCTGGGAGAGCGCATGCCTTACAAGCATGATGTCACAGGTTCGAGCCCTGTTGTTCCCACCAGTATGGCGCGGTAGTTCAGTTGGTTAGAACGCCGGCCTGTCACGCCGGAGGTCGAGGGTTCAAGTCCCTTCCGCGTCGCCATATGCCTCTGTAGCTCAGTTGGTAGAGCAGGGGACTGAAAATCCCCGTGTCGCTGGTTCGATTCCGGCCGGAGGCACCAAAACCCTCTGAGATACATATCGTATCTCAGAGGGTCCCGAAAGAGTCTGCACGATGCAGGTGTAGCTCATCTGGTAGAGCGCCACCTTGCCAAGGTGGAGGTAGCGAGTTCGAGCCTCGTCACCTGCTCCATGTACGAAAGTACATACAAAAGAGAACAGTTCCGCTGTTCTCCATATGGCGCCATAGCCAAGCGGTAAGGCAGAGCTCTGCAAAAGCTTTATTCCCCAGTTCGATTCTGGGTGGCGCCTCCAAAAAAAGAAGCACCTGCAAAGCAGGTGCTTCTTTTTTTGGATACCTGGGGAATTTGAAATGCTCGGGGCAAGTGAATTGCCCCTGCGCCAAGGTTTTGCCTGCGGCAAAACGCTTGTACGGCGCAAAAGCGCCGCCCCGCTGTGCGGGGCCCCGGTCTTGTCCGGCATCTATAGTTAACGGACAAGACAAAGAAACACCAGCCAATCGGCTGGTGTTTCTTTTTGTGCATGGGAATCTTAAAATGTTCGTTTAGCCAAAACGTTTATAAGGGACATCGGTCTGCTGACCGGTGTCCCTTGCTGTATTTTGGTGATTTGTTCCGGGCGGAAAGTCGCATGTAAAGTGGAGTGAATCAGAAGCTGCCCCCAGTTCTAGCTCTGTTTTCAAACCATGCCTTTTATTTACAGTGCGATCGAAATTTCCATTCTGAAAAATAGAAGAAAACCAAGCGGAAAAGCTGGACAAACGGCATAAAATGCGGGGGAATGCAATTCTGCGGCGGGATATGCGCCACGGCGCTGATTTTACAGGTGTTTTGCATAAGATGCGTTGTACAGTTTACACGGAGTTTTTAGAATAGTAGATGGACCGAGCCACGGGCGAGATCTCCCGGTTGGAGCGGTAATCTATAAAAAGGGATGGATAGAGACATGCACTGGAAACGCAATTTTTCTGGTATGCTGGCTGCGACTTTGCTGATCGGCACGATGCCTGCGGCGATGGCCTGGGAGGCCCCCGCGGTGGACGGCTGGCAGGAGGCCGGAAGAGAGGGCGTCGCCGCGCGCTTTTTTGTGGGCAGCGATACGCACATCGGCCGGGGCGGCGCGGATGAGAAGGTCGCCAATGCGCTGGATGTGTTTTATCAGGTAGACCCCCAGGCCGACGGAGTGCTCTTTGTGGGCGACCTGACCGACAGCGGCTCGGAGGCACAGTATGACCGGCTCATGAGCATCATCAATGAGAGCGACCTGGGCGCGGCCGGAAAAGTCGTTCTCTCCATGGGCAACCACGACATGGGCGGGGGCATTGACCGTTTTGAGTCCAAGACCGGGCAGGAGTCCAGCGAAGTGCTGGACCTGGGCGGGATCACCGTCATCAAGATGACGCCGGTGGGCGGAAGCAATTACACCGGAGATTATGACATGGTCAAGGCGGCGCTGGAGCAGGCCGATCCCGATGAGCCGGTCATCGTCATGGGCCACCACGGCATCCGCGATACCGCATATGTGACCAACGAGTGGTACGGCAACTACGGGGAGGGCACGGACCGGGACCTGACCCAGCTCTTTGAGCAGTATCCCCAGGTGATCCACATCTCCGGTCACTCCCACTCCACGCTGGAGGACGCCCGCTCCATCTATCAGGATGACGGCTATACCGCCATTCAGGACAGCACCATCGGCGCCTATTTTGAAAATGAGAGCGGCAAGGTGGACCCGGTCACCGGACAGGCCTCTACCTATCCCTACGATGCGGAGTACTCCTCGCAGGCCCTGCGGGTGGATGTGATGGAAGACGGCACGGTGGAGATCTACCGGATGGACCTGACCGAAGGGACGTATATGTACGAGTCTGAGCCCTGGGTCTTTGACGGCGGAAACGATGGCGAGCGTCCCTACACCGAGGAGCGCACGTCTTCCGCGGCGCCCTCCTTTGCGGAGGGGTCTGTGGTGACCGTCAGCGATGTGACCGGCGACTCCATGGTGGTGCATTTCCCCACTGCCGCGGAGGCGACCGGGGACAATGCAGACATGATCCATGAGTACTGGATCACGCTGACCAACACCGCCGATCAGAGCAAGGTGGTCCGCAAGGTGTTTTCCGACTACTATAAAGAGGACCGCCAGAGCGAGATGTCCGTGAAGATCACCGATCTGAATGGCAACACCACCTATTCTATCCAGGTGGAGGCGGTGACCTCCTTTGATGCCATCAGCAATCCCATCGTGGCCGAGGAGGATGTGACCACCGGCGCCGGTTATGTGCCCACCTATCCCGCCGAGGCCATCTTTGACGTGGACTTTGCAGAAAAGGACAATGGCGCCGATGCCGCCGGCCACACCCAGACCGTGTTTGGCGAGCCCTCCTACCGCGTGGATGAGGAGCTCAACCGCACCGTGGCTGTGTTCGACGGCCAGAACGACGGCCTGCGCTACTCCATGACCAGCGAGGACTACGCCAAGCTCACCAAGAACTACACGGTGGAGCTCTTCTATAAGCCTCTGGACAACAAGAACAACAACCCCATGGGCAATACGCAGGTCTCCGGCTTCTGCTTCGAGCAGAAGGGCGGCACCAACACCCTTCAGTTCTGGTCCCATATCGGCGGCAGCTACAAGACCCCCGAGGTGGATGTGGCGGCCAATGAATGGAACCACATCGTGGGTACCTATGACGGAGAGAACGTCAAGATCTATCTCAACGGCGAGCTGAAGGACTCTGTTCCCGCCTCCGGCAGCATGAAGGAGCCCCCTCACTACCTCTTCCTGGGCGGCGACACCACCTCCGGCGGCGAGCTGGAGTACCAGGCAAACTGTGAGATCGCGCTGGCCCGAGTGTACACCGGCACGATGACGGCGGAAGACGTGCAGAAGGCCTATGAGGCCGCTGTGACCCCCGTGGAAGAGCCCGAGGAGACCGCTGTGACCGTCTCGGTCAGCGGCCCGGAGAAGGCGGGCCAGAACGCCCGCGTGCCCTACACCTTCGCACTCAACGGCGATGTGACCGGGCTCAAGACCGTGCATCTGACCTTTGACATCCAGGGACAGGGCATGTTCACCGACACCCAGGCCCTGGAGGCCGCCGAGGGCTTCCAGCTGCTGGGCCAGAAGAAGACCGCTCTGGAGGATGGCGTCCGGTATGACGTGGTTCTCAGCTACGGCCTGTCCGATGCGGAGGCCATGGCGGAGCTGAAGGAGATGCTGGAGCTGTATGTCCGCACCACGGAGCAGAGCGGGGAGGTGCAGGTCACCCTGCGCAATGTTCTGGTCAACGACGGCGTTCAGGCTCAGGTGGATGCGGCTGCGTCCGCGGTACACACGGCGGTGAGCGACCTGTTCGATGTGGACGGCGACGGCGATCTGGATCTCAACGACATCGCGGCGGCTCAGGACTACTACCAGGCCAAGGAGGGCGATGCCAACTGGACCGAGGCCCAGAAGGCGGACGTCAACCAGGACGGCGCAGTCAACCTGCAGGACCTGGTGGAGCTGGCCAAGGCCTACCTGGACGTGGTGTAAGGCCTGCTTATCTCCAAGAGAACGCATAAAAGATTCCCCCTGCCGCAGTCGAGCGGCAGGGGGAATTTGTCTATGGGGCGGAGGACTGCATCTCCTCCAAAGTCTGGCAGGAGCACTCGGCCAGGATTTGCAGGGTGTGGAGCAGCTGCTCCTGGGTCTCGGGGGGGAGTTCCCGGGTCAGGGAGTCGGTCCAGTGGTCCCGCAGGCGGTAGACCCGTTCGATCAGGGGACGGGCCTGCTCTGTGACATACAGGTGGCGTACCCGCCGGTCGTGGGGGTCGGGCTCCAGATAGACATAGCCCTGCTCACTGAGCTTCTGCACGGCCTTGGTGACCGTGCCCTTGTCGAAATGCCCCAGCTTGGCCAGGTCATACATGGTAATGCCCTCGTGCTCCGCGATGCGCAGGAGAAAAAACTGCTGCCCGCTGCCGATCTGATCGGGCTCCAGGGTGAGATCAAAATACCGGTTGGTATTGCGCTGCAAGATGGAGATATACCGCAGGATGGTAATAGACTCGTGTTTCATGGATTTGCCTCGTATGGATGGAGCGTCACGGCCTGCTCAGAGGGAGTAGAGGCCGTCCCCACAGCAGGTGAAGGGACGCTGGTAGAAGGCGCGGACCGCGGCGGTCATGTGGGCGATATCCTTGGTGCCGGCCGTCTCCACGGCGGAGTGCATGGCCAGCTGGGCCAGGCCGATGTCCAGCATGGGGGAGGAGATGCTGTGGCCCTGGAGATTGCCCAGGGTGGAGCCGCCGGGCATATCGGCCCGGTTGGCAAAGCGCTGGACGGGGATCTGGACCTCCCGGCAGATCTGCTCAAAGAGGGCGGCGCTGACGGCGTCCGTGGTGTATTTCTGGGAGGCGTTGACCTTGATGACCACGCCGCCGTTCATGCGGGGCGCATTCTGGGGGTCGGACTTTTCCGGATGATTGGGGTGGATGGCGTGTCCGTTGTCCGCCGAGAGGATGAGGGAGTTGGCGGCGATCTGCCAGGCGTCCTGGGCATCCTGTCCCAGACAGTGCAGGATGCGGTGAAGGGTGTCGGACAGGAAGGTCCCCTCCGCGCCCTGGCGGCTGGAGGAGCCCACCTCCTCGTTGTCCAGCATGCCCCACACACCGGCAACAGCGGGCTGGGGCTCACTCTCCAGGAAACCCAGAAGGGTGGTGGCGGCGCACTCCAGATCATCGATCCGGGGACTCATGAAAAAGGCCCCGTCCGGTCCGATCCGGGTGGCCTTCTGCCGCACGGCCAGGCAGAGATCCCAGGTCAGGATGTCGGCGGGCGCGACGCCGGCCTCTTGGGCAATCAGCTCCAGCAGGGCCGGACAGCCGGCCTCGCCGTAGAGGGGCTGGAGATCCACCTGGGGGTCCCATTTGCGCCCGTCGTTGACGCCCCGATCAAAGTGGATGGCGACGCTGGGGATGGTGAGAAGATCCCGGTCCAGATAGACCAGGCGGCTGGCCAGACCCTCCGCTGTGCGGACCACCACCCGTCCGGCCAGGGTGAGGGGACGGTCCAGCCAGGTGCCCATCAGCATACCGCCGTAGCCCTCGGTCTCCAGCTTGGTGTACCCGGCCTGCTCCACACAGGTGTTCTTGACCCGCCAGGTGGGGGCGTCGCTGTGGGAGAGGGCAAGGCGCCAGCCGCGGATGGGCTGGACAGGGAGCCGGAAGGCCAGCACGGCCGAGCCGTTTCGGGTGACATAGTAGGAGCCGCCCGGCGCGAGGGCCCAGGGAGCGGATTCCTCCAGCCGGAGAAAACCCGCCTCCTCCAGGCGGCGGACGGATTCCGCCGCCGCGTGCCAGGGGCTGACGCCTGCATCCAAAAAGGAAAATACAGAGGAGATATGATCCATCAGTTCCAGATCCTTTCTAACAGAGAAGGTGATATCCGCTTGGGAGCGGCCCTGGAGAGGGCCGCTTTTTCTATTATACAGGGGATACTTGGAAAGAGCAACGTGTGGGCAGGGAACGGAGGATAAAACAAAAGAGAGACATGACTCACGTCACATCTCTCTTTTGGTACGGCTGAAGGGATTCGAACCCCCGACCTTTTGGTTCGTAGCCAAACACTCTATCCAGCTGAGCTACAGCCGCATACCGTTTCGCGATCACTTATCGCTGACAGCTCAATTATATTAGCACATCATTTGGAAAAATGCAAGCCTTTTTTGCAAAAAAATAAAAAAAGAAAAAGCACGTACTCCGACGTGCCCGCTGAGATGGTCTGCCCCTGCGGCGGGGAACCGCTGCTCCCCGCCGCAGGACAGTGTGAATAGAAAAGAGAGGGAAGAGAGAGGAGGAGTTTTTTCTGTGTCATTTGCTTCCTGACGAGGATATCTTACCAGCTTTGCGCGGGAAATGGATGGACAGTTTGCAAACGGTATATGAACTTTCTGTGAACGTCAATCAGACCAATGTAATGAAATCGGAACTGGCCCATCCCACCATCCCGTCAAACCGGACGGAATACCAGTCCTGCCACTGCCCCAGAACGGTGAGGGGCGCGCCGTCGTAGGCCTTGGCCAGGACAGAGGAGGCGGTGTCCGGGCGGTCCCGGATGTTGAGATAGCCCCAGTTCACATCCACCACCGCCGGTCTGGGGGGCTGCGGTTCCAGAAAGGGGAGGGAGAAGTACTCGGTCAGAGCCAGCACGATACTGCGGGCGATGGCGTCCAGATTGCCCTTGACCCAGGCCGCGTCGTCGGGGTTGTCGTGATACCCCAGCTCCAGGAATACGGAGGGGGCCCGGACCCGCCGCACTTCGCCAATGGAGGTGGTGGGCTCCGCCCGGACCTTGTTGGGGAGGGGGTAGACCGTCTTCAGGTTATCGGCAATCAGATTGGCGACCTCCTGGCCCTGGATGCTGCCGGGGAAGTAAAAGACCAGCACGCCCCGGACCTGTCCATAGCGCCCCTCCGGCGCCGCGTTGGAGTGGAGGGCCAGGTGCAGGTCATAGGTCCCGGCGTTGGAAGCGCGAATGGAGGAGAGGGCGGTCATATCCGGCGTATTGCGGACATAGCGGATGCCGCTGGCCGAGAGATAGGGCACCATGGCGTCGGCCAGACGGTTCATCCACTCCTCTTCGGTGCCCCCGGTGACATACAGGTTGTTCTCCTGGGTAGAGGGGGAGAGATAAATGATGGGCATAGGAACAGACCTCCTTTTAGCCCATCCTATGAATCGGGGGAGAAAGCGGTGCTAACGGGCGGGATCGATGCGCTCCGGGCAGGCGTAGAGGTTCATCCGCTCCCCGCGGATAAAGCCCGCCAGAGTGATCCCATGGGCGCGGGCCAGCTGGATGGCCCGGTCGGTGGGGGCCCCCTTGGAGAGCACGATGGGGATGGCGGCCCGGGCGGCCTTTTCCATCATATCGGCGGAGAGGCGCCCGCTGACCGCCAGAACACAGCGGCACAGGGGGATATGGTGGAGCAGGGCGTGCCCGATGATCTTGTCCACGGCGTTGTGGCGGGCCAGATCCTCCCGGGAGATGAGAGAACCGTCCGGGAGGGAGAGGGACACGCAGTGTACCCCGCCGGTGCGCTGGAAGAGGGCGGAGGCACTCAGGTTCCGTCCCATGATGGCGTAGGCCGCCGAGGCGGGCAGGCGGATGTCCTCCGGACGGTCCGGGACTGAGGGCGCGGCCGCGGGGGTACGCGTCACATAGGCGGTGTGCCGGTCAGGGGAGAAGGAGAGGGTATGCAGCTCCCCGGCCGACGACAGATAGCCCCGGCAGAAGAGGTTCCCGGTCACCAGTTCCTCCAGGTGGGCGGGGGAACAGGAGAGGAGGAGGGAGTCAGTCCCGTCGATCTCCACCCGAAGGGGGTGCTCGACCACCACCTCGTCCTGCCCAGGGGTGTCGGTGGAGCGGGAGACGTGGACCACGTCGCACAAAACAGAGAGAGCGTCAGTCATACAAAATCCTCGTAGAAAAAAGGGGCGGCCATGGGAACTCCCGTGGCCACCCACAGACGGTCAAAAGGTGTACTGCTGCGATCAGTGCTGCAAGAGCCTCGCAGAGTTCCGCCGTCCGCAGACGGCGGAAGAGAGTCAAATCGTGTTTTCCGGCGGCGTGTACGTCGGAAAACACTCTGCTCAGGCCACAAGTGTACGAGCGTCAGCGAGTGCATGCGGTGGCCTGTATCCCCAGGGTGGGTTGGTGGTTATGCCTTTGTGATCTGGATGGCGCAGACCTTGTACTCGGGGGCCCGCGCGATACGGTCCAGCGCCGCGTTGGTCAGCCAGTTGCAGTTCCCCTCCAGGTAGTGGAAGGGCATCCAGCACTCGCCGGGGGAGGTCTTGCCGCTGACCCGGGCCGTGGTCTCGATGGTACCCCGGCGGGAGGAGACCCGGATGGTGTCGCCGTCGGCGATGCCCAGGCGGCTGGCGTCCTGGTCGTTGAGCTCCAGGAAGGAGCCGCCGGCGATCTCCACGATCTCGGGCGTCTTGTCCGTCATGGCACAGGCGTTGTAGTGGTAGAGGATGCGTCCCGTCATCAGGAGGAAGGGATAGCTCTCATCGGGCAGCTCCATGGAGGGGACATAGGCGTAGGGGGCGAAGAGGCCCCGTCCGCGGCTGAACTGTCCCACGTGGAGGATGGGGGTGCCGGGATGCTCCGGCGAGGGGCAGGGCCACTGGAGACCCTGGCCGTGGAGCTCCTCGCTGTCCAGCCGGGCGTGGCTGATGCCGCCGTAGCTGGGCGTGAGGGAGGAAATCTCCTCCATGATCTGAGCGGGGGTGAGGTGGGGCTGGGGATATCCCATCCGGTTCATGAGCTCGGTGAAGATCCAGGTGTCGGGCTTGGCATTCCCCGGGCTGGGGACCGCCTTGCGGACCCGCTGGACCCGCCGCTCGGTGTTGGTGAAGGTGCCCTCCTTCTCGGCGTAGCTGATGCCGGGCAGGACCACGTCGGCCAGCTTGGCGGTCTCGGTGAGGAAGAGCTCATCCACCACCAGGAAGTCCAGCGCGCTCAGGGCGCGGCGGACGTGGTTGGTGTCGGGATCGGTGCGCATGGGGTCCTCACCGAAGATGAACAGGCCACGGATGGTCCCCTCCAGCATGGCGGGGAAGCAGTCGGTGGCGAACATGCCCGGCTCGGCGGGGAGGGAGACCCCCCAGGCCTGCTCGAACTTGGAGCGCACCTCGGGGTTGGTCACCTTCTGATAGCCGGGGAAATCGGTGGGGGAGGCGCCCATGTCGCAGGCGCCCTGGACGTTGTTCTGTCCGCGGATGGGATTGACGCCGCAGCCGGGACGGCCCAGCTTGCCCACCAGCATGGCCAGGTTGGACAGGGACATTACGCCCTCGGTGCCGCTGGAGTGCTCGGTCACGCCCAGGCAGTAGAGGATGGGGGCACGGTCAGCCTTGGCGTAGAGCCGGGCGGCGGTGCGCAGATCCTCGGGATCGATGTGGCAGATCTCGGCCACCCGCTCGGGGGTGTAGTCCTTGACCAGATCCCGCAGGGCCTCGAAGCCCTCGGTGCGCGACTCGATGAAGGACCGGTCCTCCAGGCCCTCCTCCAGAATGACGTGCATCATTCCATTGGCGAAGGCCACGTTGGTGCCGGGCTTGAGTTTCAGATGGACGGCGGCCTGCTTGGACAGGCCGATGTTGCGGGGATCGACGACGATCAGCTTGGCGCCGCGCTGAAGCGCCTGGCGGATCTGCATACCGAAGACGGGGTGAGCCTCCTCGGGATTGGAGCCGACGAGCAGGATCACGTCGGACTCACGGGTCACATCGGCGATGGTGTTGGTCATCGCGCCGGACCCCAAAGTGGTTGCCAGACCGGCAACTGTGGGGGCGTGTCACACACGTGCGCAGTTGTCGGTATTGTGATTACCGAAACAAGTGCGCACCATCTTCTGAAGCATGTAGATGTCTTCGTTGGTGGAGCGGGAACAGGCAAAGCCGGCCAGCGCGCCGTTGCCGTACTCCCGCTTGATGGCCTGGAACTTGGAGGCCACCAGGTCCAGCGCCTCCTCCCAGGAGGCTTTGCGGAATTCTCCGGTGGAGCGATCCTTGATGAGGGGATCGGTCAGACGTCCGTTGGAGTGGATGAAGTCATAGGAGCCGTAGCGGCCCTTGACGCAGAGGGTGTTGTGGTTGGAGGGGCCGTCCGCGGCCTCTACGCCCACGACCTTGTTGTCCTTGACCATCAGATAGTACTGACAGCCCACCGCGCAGTGGGGACAGGTGGTGAGCACTTTCTTCTTCACCTGCCAGGGGCGGTAGTTCTGCTTGCGCTTGGAGGTGAGGGCGCCGGTGGGACAGGCGGCCACACAGTTGCCGCAGGACTCACAGTTGCTCTCCCGCCAGGGCATGCCGAAGGCCGGGCTGATGACCGACTCAAAGCCGCGATCCATGGTGTCGATGGCGCCGCAGCCCACGATCTTGTGGCAGGTGTTGACGCACCGGTGGCACAGGATGCACAGGTTGGGGTCGTAGGTAAAGAAGGGGTTGGAGTCGTCCACAGGGCGGTTGCTCGTCTCACCGGGGCAGGAGGTCTCCTTCACCCCGTACTCATAGCACAGGTCCTGGAGCTTGCACTCGCCGTTGGAGGGGCAGGAGAAACAGTTGGTGGGGTGGTTGGAGAGGAGCATGTCCAGAATGCCCCGCCGGGCTTTCACCACGGCCTCGCTCCGGGTCAGGATGGCATCCCCCTCGGAGCAGTGGGCGGAACAGGCGGTGTCCATTTTGGACCGGCCCCGGTTCTGGATCTCCACCGTACAGATCCGGCAGGAGCCGTCGGGCATGAGACCCTTGATGTGGCAGAGGGTGGGGATCTTGACCCCGACCCGCTCGGCCGCCTCCAGGATGGTCGTGCCCTTTTCTACCTCGACGGGGATGCCGTCGATGGTAACGTGCAGCAAACTCATAGCAGTGATTTCCTCCCTTAATCCACGTAGATCGCACCCACCGGACAGCCGGACAGACAGGTACCGCATTTGATGCACTTGTCCGGGTCGATGGCGTGGGGCTGTTTGACCGTACCGGAAATGGCCTCCACCGGACAGTTGCGGGCGCACTTGGTGCAGCCGATGCACTTGTCCGGGTCTACCTTGTATTGCTTGAGGGCCTCGCAGACGTGGGCGGCACACTTGTGGTCCACGATGTGCTCTTCATACTCTTTGCGGAAGCGCTTGAGGGTACTGATGACGGGCAGAGGCGCGCTCTTGCCCAGGCCGCAGAGGGAATTCTTGCGGACGAACTCGGCGATCTCCTCCAGCTTGTCCAGGTCCTCCAGCGTACCCTTTCCGGCCACGATGCGCTCCAGAATCTCCAGCATCCGCTTGGTGCCGATGCGGCAGGGGGAGCATTTTCCGCAGCTCTCCCGCTGGGTGAAGCTCATGAAGAAGCGGGCCACTTCCACCATGCAGGTGTGCTCGTCCATGACCACCAGGCCGCCGGAGCCCACGATGGCGTCGTATTTTTTCACCGTGTCGAAGTCCAGGCCCACGTCCAGGTGCTCCCGGGTGAGGCAGCCGCCCGAGGGACCGCCGATCTGGACCGCCTTGAAATCGCCGCCGCCCTTGATGCCGCCGCCGATGTCATAGATGATCTCCCGGAGGGTGGTGCCCATGGGCACTTCGATCAGGCCGGTGTTGGCGATGGAGCCGGTGATGGAGAAGGTCTTGGTGCCGGGGCTGTTGTCCGAGCCGATGGTGCGGAACCAGTCAGCCCCCCGGAGGACGATGTTGGGGACATTTGCGTAGGTCTCCACGTTGTTGAGCACGGTGGGCTGCTCCCAGAGGCCGTGGTCCACGGTGCGGGGCGGCTTGGTCCGGGGCATGCCCCGGTTGCCCTCGATGGAGGCGGTCAGGGCGCTGCCCTCGCCGCAGACAAAGGCCCCGGCGCCCCGGTTCACATGGAGATGGAAGGTGACGCCGCTGCCCAGGATGTTCTCGCCCAGCAGACCGGCCGCCTCCGCCTGGGCGATGGCGTAGTGCAGGCGGGAGACCGAGTTGGGGTACTCGGCCCGGACGTAGATATAGCCCTCCGTGGCCCCCACCGCATAGCCCGCGATGGTCAGGCCCTCGATGAGCTTATAGGGATCGCCCTCCATGACCGAGCCGTCCATGAAGGCGCCCGGATCGCCCTCGTCGCCGTTGCAGACCACGTATTTGACGGGGGCCTCCGTGTGGGCGGCCACCTGCTTCCACTTGGTGCCGGTGGGGAAGCCGCCGCCGCCGCGGCCCCGCAGGCCGGAGCGGTCCACCTCCTGGATGACCTGATCGGGGGTCATATCGAAGAGGGCCTTGCTCAGGGCGTCGTATCCGCCCACGGCGATGTACTCGTCCAGGGAGACGGCGTCGATGTTGCCGCAGTGCTCCAGCACCACCCGGGTCTGTCCCGCCATGAAGGGGATGTCCTCGGGCTTGGGGCAGGTCTTGCCGTTCTGGCTCTCGTAGAAGAGGCGCTCCACCGGCTCGCCCCGGCAGACGGTCTTTTCCACGATCTCGGCGCAGTCCTCGGGCTTCACATTGACGTACTGATAGTGATAGGGCTCGATCCGCACCAGGGGACCCAGCTCACAGATGCCCTGACAGCCGGTGTTGGCGATGCCGATGTGGGGCACGTGTCCGCAGCACTCCACCTCCACATTGGGCAGATCCTGACAGAGCTTCCGCATGGTCTCGGCGATGACCTGGGAGCCGGAGGCGATACAGCCGGTGCCGGCACAGACCAGGATGCGGCAGCGATAGGCGCTCAGAGCCTGCTGGGCCGTCTCCCGGCGCTCCAGAAGGGAGTTGCGATCTTCCATCCTCATTGGGCTTCACCTCTCAGTTCCTGCAGCAGGGCCACCGCTTTTTCAGGCGTCATTTTGGGATGTACTTCGTCGTTGACGGTCAGTGTGGGAGCCAATCCGCAGGCGCCCAGGCAGGAGACCGTCTCCACCGTAAAGAGCATGTCGTCTGTGGTGTGCTTCTGGGCGCTCAGGCCCAGTTCCTTCTGCATAGCGGCCAGAATGGGCGCGGAGTGCCGGACGTGGCAGGCGGTCCCATCACAGACCTTGATGACGTACTTTCCCTTGGGCTCAAAGGAAAAGTTCTTGTAGAACGTGGCGATACTGTATGCCTTGGATTCTTTGATCCCCAGCGCGTCGGCCACATAGGTCAGAAGCTCACGGGGAATATAGCGATAGGCTTCCTGAATGTCCTCCAAGACCGGAATGATCGCGCTTGGCTGCCTGCCGTAGCGGGCAATGAGCTCGTCGGCCTTGGCAAAATAGGACTGCTCTAACATAGACGCTCCTCCTTGCTTCCGGGCGGCCCCGCTGGTTGGACCATGGAACGCCGGGAAGTCAGATTTCTCTACCCTTATACCATACAACATTTTGACGGAATTGACAACTAAAATTTAACCTCATTAGTTTAAAATAAATGGTTTAACAAAAGGCCCGCCATATGATCCATATGGCGGGCCAGGTCGATTATTTCAGCCGCGCTTCCAGGGCATCCAGTTCCTGGGCGAGTACCGGGGGGAGCTTATCGCCGAATTTGGCGTAGAAGGAGCGGATGGCCGCCACGTCCTCCAGCCACAGGTCCCGGTCCACCGAGAGCAGGCCCCGCAGGGTCTCCAGATCGACGCCCGAGTCCTCCAGATCGATGTCCTCGGGCCGGGGCTCATAGCCCAGGGGGGTCTCGTCGGCGTCCACCTCATCGAAGCAGCGCTTCATGATCCACTCCAGCACCCGCAGGTTGTCGCCGAAGCCGGGCCAGAGGAAATGACCCTCGTCATCGGTGCGGAACCAGTTGACATTGAAGATCTTGGGGAGCTTGGCGGCGTCGGTGCACTGCTCCATATCCAGCCAGTGCTGCCAGTAGTCCCCCATGTGATAGCCGCAGAAGGGGAGCATGGCCATGGGGTCCCGGCGGACCACGCCCACGGCACCGGCGGCGGCCGCCGTCGTCTCAGAGGCCATGATGGAGCCCACAAATACGCCGTGCTCCCAATCCCGGGCCTGGTAGACCAGGGGAGCGGTCCGGGCTCTGCGTCCGCCAAAGACGATGGCGGAGAGGGGCACGCCGTGGGGATTCTCAAACTCAGGGGAGATGCAGGGGCAGTTCCGGGCGGGCGCGGTGAAGCGGCTGTTGGGGTGGGCGCCCTTCTCCGAGGAGGTCTTGCCGTTCCAGGGATTTCCCTTCCAGTCCACCGCGTGCTCGGGCGGATTCTTGTCCAGGCCCTCCCACCACACGGTGTTGTTGTCCAGGTTATGTACCACGTTGGTGAAGATGGTGCCCCGCTGGGTGGTGTGCAGGGCGTTGGGGTTGGATTTCTCGTTGGTGCCGGGCGCCACGCCGAAGAAGCCGTTCTCCGGGTTCATGGCCCACAGGCGGCCGTCCTCGCCCACGCGGATCCAGGCGATGTCGTCGCCCACACACCAGACCTTCCAGCCCGCCTTCCGGTAGTGCTCGGGCGGGATGAGCATGGCCAGGTTGGTCTTGCCGCAGGCGGAGGGGAAGGCGGCGGCCAGGTAGCGGACCTCGCCCGCCGGATTCTGCACGCCCAGGATGAGCATGTGCTCGGCCATCCAGCCCTGCTTCCGGCCCAGGTAGGAGGCGATGCGCAGGGCGAAGCACTTCTTGCCCAGGAGCACGTTCCCGCCGTAGCCGGAGTTGACCGACATGATGGTGTTGTCCTCGGGGAAGTGGACGATGTAGCGGTTTTCCGGGTCCAGGTCCGCCTTAGCGTGGAGTCCCTTGACATAGTCGGGGGAGTCGCCCAGCGCCTCCAGAACGGCGTTGCCCACCCGGGTCATGATGCACATATTGAGCACCACATAGATGGAGTCGGTCAGCTCGATGCCGTACTGGGCAAAGGGAGAGCCCACCACGCCCATGGAGTAGGGGATGATGTACATGGTGCGCCCCTTCATGGCGCCGGTATAGAGGCGGCGGAGCTTGGCATACATCTCATCGGGCGCCATCCAGTGGTTGGTGGGGCCCGCGTCCTCTTCCCGGCGGGAACAGATAAAGGTGCGGTCCTCCACGCGGGCCACATCGTTAACTGCGGTGCGGTGCAGGTAGCAGTCGGGCAAAAGCTCCTCGTTCAGCTTTTCCAGCTCGCCCGTGGCGCAGGCCTGGGCCCGGAGCGCGTCGATCTGTTCCTGACTGCCGTCGATCCAGACCATCTGATCGGGCTGGGTCATTGCGGCCATATCAGCGATCCAGTCCAGGACCGCACGATTCTTCGTAGGTGCCATAGAGAATACCCCCTCGAAAATGCTTTGGTTTTATTTTACAGGATTGGGGGAGAAAAAACAAGCTCTTTTTCTCTACCGCACTAAAGAGAGTGAAAAGGGGTAGATGGAGCACCTTAAATAGTAAAAATAGATACTAAGAATTATATTAAGACTGTTTGGAATTGCTTTGCAGGCGGAAAGCCAGCTCCGCGAAGGCATCAATTCCAAGGCGTTCGCCTCGGATGGTCTCTTCCAGCCCGCATTCTGCCAAAACAGAGCGTAAGAGATCCTTAGAGTATCCTCCGCTGCTGCTTAAGCTGTTCAGTAAGGTCTTCCTGCGCTGGGCAAAGGCGGCCTTGACCACCCGGAAGAAAGTCTTATCGTCCACCAGCGTCTGGGGAGGGGCCTTCCGGGGTACCAGACGCACCACGGCGGAGGTCACCTTGGGCGCGGGGAGGAAGCACTCCGGGGGCACGTCAAAGAGGAGCTCGGTCTCAGCGTAGTACTGACAGAACACGGAGAACGCGCCGTAGTCGGAGGAGCCGGGGGCGGCGCAGATCCGCCGGGCCACCTCCCGCTGGATCATGACGGTGATGGCGGAGAAGCACCCTGCCTCCAGGAAGGAGGTGATCACCGGTGTGGTGATGTTGTAGGGGAGGTTGGCGCACACCATGGGGGTGAGCCCCGCCAGATGGGATTCCGCCAGGGCGCGCAGGTCCAGCTTCATCACATCCCCGGGGATGACCTCCGCATTTGGGAAGTCGGCCAGAGTCTCCGACAGGATGGGGAGGAGGCTCTTGTCCAGCTCAACGGCGGCCACCTTGTCGGCACGCTGGGCCAGCTGGACGGTGAGAGGGCCGATGCCGGGGCCCACCTCGATCACGCCCACCCCCGGGCCCGCACCGGAGGCCTCGGCGATCTGCTGGGGCACCCAGCTCTCGATGAGGAAGTTCTGTCCCATGGACTTGGAGAAGTGAAAGCCGTGCCGCGCCAGCAGGGCCTTGATGTCTTTCAGATTACAGAGATCCATTTGCTACCACCTTAAATTTCATTACAAACTTGCGAAAATGAGTAAGAACAGTATACCTGAGGGGAAAAGCGCCGTCAAGGCGGGGGGAAAACAGAACAGGGTCCGCCGCCTGCTCCGGTGAGCAGACAGCGGGCCCTGCGGGCATGTTTTTCTTTCGATCAGCGGTAGGAGAGGAGGGTCTCCACATCCTTGCGCTTGGGGGCGACGGCCTCGCCGTCGGGATGACCGATGGCGATCAGGGCCATCAGCTCCTGGTCCTCCGGGATCTGGAGGAATTCCTCCAGCCCCTTGCGGTCAAAGATACCCATGATCACGGTGCCGAGGCCCAGGTCATGGGCGGCCAGACACAGGGTCTGGGCGGCGATGCCGCAGTCATAGTACTGCCAGCCCCCCTCCCGGTCGGTGGAGAAGGAGCCGTCCCGCTCAAAGCCGGAGCGGTTTTTCACAAAGGTCTGGGCGATCAGGGTCTTGCATCCGCCGATGATGCGGCCGTTGAAGGTGGCATATTTCTCACAGATCGTCTGGAGGGCCGCCGGGTCCTCAATGGCGATGTAGCGGCTGATCTGCGTGTTTTTCCAAGACGGCGCCCAGGCCGCCAGAGAAATGATCTGCTCCAACAGGGCATGGCTGACCGGCTCATCGGTAAATTTCCGCACGCTGCGGCGGGTTCGGATACAGTCCTGAAGTTCCATCTGTAAAAACCTCCCGGAAAAAGTTGGTGATACTATCGTACCGTCTGTGTTTGGAAAAGTCAAGTCCCCGCCCGGGAGAAAAAGAGAGCGGGCCGCTCTGTCCCGTTCCGACAAAGCAGCCCGCTGACCGGCCGATCAATAGGCGGCCACAATGCCGCCGTCATTGGCGTAGACCGTGGAGATTCCGCCGGTCTCGCAGATGAGGATTTCACCGAATTTGCAGCTCTTCAGCGCCATCTCCTTGAGCTGGAAGGCACGCTCCAGACAGTTGCAGTGGGTGATGCAGAGGGTCCGTCCGCTGTGGGCCGGGTCCTTGGCCATGAGTTCCACCATCTTGGAGAGGGCCTGCTTCATGGACAGGGCCTGCCCGCGCTTGCAGATCTCGCCCTCCGGCGTGGCGCCCATGAGCAGCTTGATCTTCAGGGTCCCGGTGACCAGGCTCTGAAGACGGGTCAGGCGCCCGTTTTTCCGCAAGTTATCCAGGGTCTCCAGCACGAACAGAGTCTCCATCTCGTTGATGAAGCGGGAGGTCTGCTGGACCACGGCGTTGAAGTCCAGACCGGACTGGGCCAGCTCCAGCACCTTGAGGGCCACCAGCACCTCGCCGGAAGAAGCGGAGCAGGAGTTGAAGATGTGGATGCGCACCCCGGGATGATCCTCCAGGAACATGAGCCGGGCCTGCGCCGCGCTGTTGTGAGAGCCGGAGAGAAGGGCGGAGAGGGTGACCACATAGATGTCGTCCGCCCCGCAGTCAAAGGCCTCCAGATAGGCAGCGGGGGAGGGGCAGGAGGTCTTGGGGGCCTCCTCGCTCTCCTTCATCCGCCAGAGCAGGTTGGCCTGATCGAAGGTGTCGTCATCCACAAAGGTATGGGGCCCGACCTGAATCGTAAGGGGAACCTTACAGAAGGCGGAATTGTGCAGCAGCGCGGGGGTGAGGTCGCAGCAGCTGTCAACAATGATTTTAAAACTCATGTGAACCATTCCTTGATATCATTTTGAAAATTATATTTCGAAGTATGGAGCCATTGTATCACGCCGGGCGGAAAAAGTAAAGGGAAAGGAGCCGAGACTTGGCGCGCTACGCCTGGGAATCGGGCTCCGCCGGGTCTGAAGCGGTCTCCAGACGCTGGCGCTCCTCCTCGGCGATCTCCCGGAGCAGCTTCTGGTCGGCCTTGGAGCTCAGATCCAGCTTGGCGTAGAGATCAGGGCGCCGGTCTCGGGTGCGGAGGATGGACTGCTTGCGCCGCCACTTTGCGATGTTGGCATGGTGCCCGGAGAGGAGGATGGACGGAACCTTGCGGCCGTGCCACTCCTCGGGGCGGGAGTACTGGGGGTACTCCAGCATGCCGTTCCAGTGGCTCTCATCCTCAAAGCACTCGGGGTCGGCCAGCACGCCGGGGACCAGGCGGGCCACCGCGTCGGCCACGCACATGGCGGGCAGCTCGCCGCCGGTGAGAACGAAATCGCCCAGGCTGATCTCCTCGTCCACGCACTCCTCGATGAAGCGCTCGTCGATGCCCTCGTAGTGGCCGCAGACCAGGATCAGGTGGTTGTACTCCTCCTTGAGCCGGCGGGCGTCAGCCTCGGTAAAGGTCTTGCCGCAGGGGGAGAGGTAGATGGTGCGCACCGGCCCCTCACCCAGGGCCTTGGCGTGCTCCCAGCAGCGGAAGAGAGGATCGGCCTGCATGACCGCTCCCCGGCCGCCCCCGTAGGGGTAGTTGTCCACTTGCTTTTGCTTGTTGAGGGTGTAGTCCCGGATCTGGTGGGCCTCGATGCGGATGAGGTCCCGCTCCTGGGCCCGGCCCAGGATGGACTCGTTCATCATGTCGCCCACGGTCTGATCAAACAGGGTCAGGATATCGATGCGGTACATTTAGCCCTCCATCCCTTCGATCAGGTGGACCCGGACCCAGCCCTCGTCCACGTTGGTGCCCCGGAGGAAGGCGTCCACCGCCGGGATCATATAGGTCTTGCCTTCGCCCTTGACCACATAGACCTCGTGGGCGGGCGGGGTGAGGACCTCGTCAATGACGCCGATGGAGGCCCCGGTGTCGTCGTCGATCACGGTGAGTCCGATGAGGTCGGCGATGAAGTGGCGGCCCTCGGGCAGCACGATCCCGGAGCGGTCGATCTCCACGATCTTGCTTTTCAGGCGCATGGCGGCGTTCACATCCTCCACGCCCTCCAGCCGGGCCAGGACATTGCCCTTGTGGGCCCGGGCGGCGCGGACCTTCACCGGCGCGCCGTCAATATAAAAGGTATCAAAGCCGCAGAGAAACTCGGGGGAGTCGCACCAGGGGACGATCTTCACCTCGCCCTGGATGCCGTGGGTGTTCACGATCTGTCCGGCTTCGAGAAACTGGCTTTTCATGGTGGTTTTCCTCCTTGCGTTTGGATACAAAAAAACAGCGGGGGAGTCCCCGCCGTTTTTGTTAGTCGACGATCTCAACCGAGACCTTGCCGCCCTGACGCTGGGCCACCGAACGCATCAGCGTGCGGATTTCTTTGGCGATGCGGCCCTGACGGCCGATTACCTTACCCATGTCTTCCGGAGCGACCCGGAGTTCCAGGATGGTCTCGCCATCGCCCTCGTGCTCGGAGACCGCCACCGCGTCGGGGTGATCCACCAGATTACGGGCGATATAAGTGAGCAGTTCCTTCATGCGGCCAAGGACCTCCATTAAAGGGCGCCGGCTTTTTTCAGCAGGGCCTTAACGGTCTCAGTGGGCTGAGCGCCGGTCTTGATCCAAGCCTGAGCGCGCTCGGCGTCCACCTTCAGCTCGGCGGGAGCGGTCAGGGGGTTGTAGGTACCAATCTCCTCGATGAAACGGCCATCACGGGGATAGCGGGAGTCGGCGACCACGATGCGGTAGAAGGGAGCCTTCTTGGCGCCCATACGACGCAGACGGATTTTAACCATGGTAGATTCACCTCCAACATATTCTACATCTCTATATGGTCAGCGCATGTGCGCGTACCAAACGGGGATCAGAAGGGGAATTTCATCCCTTTCATCTTGCCGAACAGTCCGGCCTTGCGCTTCATGCGTCCGCCGGAGAACTGCTTGGTCACCTGCTGCATCATCTCAAACTGCTTGAGCAGACGGTTGATGTCCACCACCTGGGTGCCGGAGCCGGCGGCGATGCGCTTTTTCCGGCTGTTGTTCAGCAGGGAGGGGTTTTCCCGCTCGGCGGGGGTCATGGAGAGGATGATGGCCTCGGTCCGGGCCAGGGCACGCTCGTCCACATTGGCGCCCTCCAGCGCTTTGGCGTTGACGCCGGGCAGCATGCCGGCAATGTCGGCCAGAGAGCCCATATTTTTGATCTGAGCCAATTGCTCATAGAAATCAGCAAGGGTAAATTTGTTCTTGCGCAGCTTCTGCTCCAGCTCGGCGGCCTTCTGCATGTCGAAATTCTGCTGCGCCTTCTCGATCAGGGAGAGGACATCGCCCATACCCAGGATGCGGGAGGCCATACGGTCGGGGTGGAAGACCTCGATCTGGTCCAGCTTCTCGCCCACGCCCACAAACTTGATGGGCTTTCCGGTGACCGCCTTGATGGAGAGGGCTGCACCGCCCCGGGCGTCGCCGTCCAGCTTGGTGAGCATGACGCCGGTGATGTCCAGCGCCTCGTCAAAGGTCTTGGCTGCGTTGACGGCGTCCTGACCGATCATGGCGTCCACGATGAGCAGGATCTCGTCGGGGGAGATGGCGGCCTTCATGTCCTTGAGCTGCTCCATGAGCTCTTCGTCCACGTGGAGCCGGCCGGCGGTATCGATGAATACGATGTCGTTGCCGTGCTTGCGGGCGTGTTCGATGCCCGCCTTGGCGATGTCGATGGGATCGATCTGCCCCATCTGGAAGACGGGGACGTCCAGCTGACCGCCCACCACTTCCAACTGGGTGATGGCCGCCGGGCGGAAGGTGTCGCAGGCCACCAGAAGGGGACGCTTGCCGTGCTGCTTTTTCATGTAGCCGGCCAGCTTGGCGCCGTTGGTGGTCTTACCCGCGCCGTTGAGACCCACCAGCATGACCACAGTGGGGGGCTTGGGGGAGATATTGAGCTTGGCAGTCTCGCTGCCCATCAGGTTGGTGAGTTCCTCGTTGACGATCTTGACGATCATCTGGGCGGGGGTGAGGCTCTCCAGTACGTCGGAGCCCACCGCGCGCTCGGTGACCGTGGCGACGAACTGCTTGACGATCTTGAAGTTGACGTCGGCCTCCAGCAGGGCAACCCGGATCTCGCGCATGGCCTCCTTGACGTCGGCCTCGGTGAGGCGGCCCTTGCCGCGCAGCTTCTTGAACGCCGCGGATAGTTTTTCGGTGAGTCCTTCAAAAGCCATAGATTACTCCTGCCTGAGCTGGTCCAGGATGGACTGGATGTCGTTGCAGCTGCCCTCAATCCCGTTATCGTAATAGCGGCGCTCCTCGTTGATCTGCCGGATGCGGTCCACGGCGGTCTGAATGTCGGTGAACTGCTCCTGCATCTTGTGGAAGCGCCGGATGATCCCGGTCTTGTCCTCCAGTTCGGTCAGAATGGCCTCGGCCCGGACGATCACGTCCCGGACGCCCTGGCGGGTGATGCCGTAGTTCTCGGCGATCTCGGCCAGGGAGAGGTCTTCATTGTAATAGAGGTCATAGAATTCCTTCTGGCGGTCCGTGAGCATGTCGCCGTAAAAATCGAACAGCATCGCCATGCGGTACGCCTGGTTTTTCATTCTGTGACCTCCTTCTGAGAACCGGTTTGTAAAGGTTGGGCACTTTGTAAAGTTCGTGAGCTTTACAACACAAAAGATGATACCTGATTTTGCCCCTCTTGTCAAGGGAAATTCCAACATCCGCAATATAATTTCCGGGTGCTCCGGGATGGGTTTTCGTGCGGAATGCCGAAAGGGGGGAGGGAAGGTCAGCGCTTCCAGCCCCACCAGTCGGGGATCAGCTCTTCCAGGCGCACCGTGCGGCGGCTGGCATAGTCCACGAGGATCTCGGCGTCTCGATTTTGCGGATTGAGCTGCATCAGAAATTCCCGGCAGGCTCCGCAGGGCATCCCGCTGCCCTCTGTGGGGGGTGCCTCCCGGAAGGCGAGGACCCGCCGGATCCGCGTCTGCCCGCTGCTCAGGTACATGTGGAGTGCGGCGGTCCGTTCCGCGCACAGGTCCATGACGCCGCAGGCGCTCTCGATACAGAAGCCGGTATAGATGCATCCGTCTCCGCTCTCCACGGCGGCGGCCACATGGTGGGCGTAGAGGAAGGGGGAGAGCTGGGTGGGGTGATACTGCTCCCGTGCGGCCAGGTACATGCGTTCCCAGATATCCATAGGGGGAATGGCTCCTTTCCAAGTGGTATGGACTTCTATTTTAGGATATATGGGCGGACCTGTAAACAGGGGCGTAAATTTATTCTATCCGCCGGCGGGACGAGAAAAAGGCCTGCCAGAGCGCCCGGGTTCTGTCGGGCCCTCTGGCAGGCTTGCAAAAAAGAGAGGGGAAGAGATCAAAGAGAGGGGAGGGGATCAGTCGGCTCGCTTGTAGAGGATGGGTTCATCATACCCGAAGGTCTTTTTGCCGTTGACCTCCATGCTCTCACTGACCTCCAGGCACTGGGACGAGAAGCGCTCGAACAGGGTGAATTTCAGCACGGGGGAGAACATGCTGACGCTGCCGCCCTCCCACACGCCGTCCTTCTCCACATACAGGGCGGGGGTGAATTTCTCCGACTGCTTCAGATCCCGGAAGTCGATCTCCTGAAGGTTCTGATAGGTAAAGGTGTTTTTGTCATAGCCGGCGGGGATCTCGTAAGAGGTCAGCCGGATGCCGCCCTCCTCCTCGGTGAAGAGGAACAGGTGCGGGGTGGCGTGGGTGTTCCCCTTGGCGGTGTAGTAGCTCTCCTCCAGCAGGAAGGCCCCCTGGAAATCGGCCGGCAGGTGGGAGATCTTGTCGTTGCAGACGGTATTCACATGCCGGGCGTAGGGAAAGTCGGGCTGGTCCGCTTTTTTGGCTTCAAACTGCTCCGCATTGTCAAAGTTTCCGGACAGGAGCGCGAGAAAGGCATTGAGTTTATTCATGATTTGATTCCTCCATGTGGTGATTCATAGAAAATGTGATCTGTTTCAAAAGATCGATCAGCAGGTGTCGGCTGTTTTTGTCCAGGGGAGAGAGGACCTGTTCGTCCCACTCGGCAAAGAGGGAGCGGCTGGCCGCAAAGACCGTGCTGCCGCGCTCGGTCAGGCATACGATATTGGCTCTCCGGTCCATGGGGTTCTTGCGCTGGTCCACAAAGCCGTGCTCGATCAGCTTGGAGAGGGTCCGGTTCAGTTGCCCGGCGTCCAGCTTGAGGGACTCGGAGATCTCTTTTGGCGAGCACTGCCGCCGCTTGCCGATATAGATGAGGATGAAGAGCTGACTGTAGGTGACGCCCAGCTCCGCCATTCTCTCGGAGCAGTAGGCGACAAAGTGCTTTCGTAGTACGGAGATAGAAAAGGCAAAGGAGTCGCTGTACAAGGGATCACCTCCATTTATTTGACAAAATCAAGTATAGATCATATACTTGATAAAGTCAAGTATAAAATTTGCACAAGAAAGGGGATTCTTCGCCCCTCCAGTTAAACGACAAAGCCCCCCGTCCTGTGCCACCGGCGGACCGGCACAGGATGGGGGGCTTCTCTTTTATTTGGGGCAGTGGGGCCCAGTTTGCCGGCGAAGCCATTGGCTGGCCTCCGCTCGGCGGCGGAACACAAAGACCGTCTTTCCCGCCTGGTACCGTTCCAGAAGGGCGTAGATCTGCGGCAGCTGCGTCTGTGGGAAGTCCTCGATGCACTGCCGGAACTCCGGGTCAAAGGTCTCCTCCACCCAGGGGAGATCTTCACGGGGCATGCCGATGCGGGATGCGGCGCCCATCAGGCAGACCGAAGGGGGATAATCCAGCAGGAATACCGTGTCGCAGTGCCGCAGCCGGAGCTCCAGCGTGCGCAGATAGTTGCCGTCCACGATCCAGCGTTCCTGGCGGAGGATTTCGGACAGACGCGCGTCAAATGCGGAAGGGGAGATCTGCGTCCCATCCGGCCGGTGCCAGATCTGGTCCAGGTAGTGAAGGGGCAGGCCGGTCAGATCCCGCAGGGCCCGGGCAAAGGTGCTCTTTCCCGCCCCCGGGCAGCCGATGACCAGAATCCGCTCCATCACCTCACCGCTTCCTCATCCCCGGCCTTGAAGTTGTAGATGGGGCGGATGATTTTTACCACATCCGCGGTGGGGCCGATGTTGTCCAGAATGTCCTGCATCCCCTTGTAGGCCATGGGGCACTCGTCCAGGGTGGCCTTGCTCACCGAGGTGGTGTAGACCTCTGCCATCTGCTTTTTGAACTCGGACACGGTAAAGGACTGTTTGGCGTCCGCCCGGCTCATCAGGCGGCCTGCCCCGTGGGGGGCGGAGCAGTTCCAGTCCTCGTTGCCCTTGCCGACACAGAGGAGGCCCCCGTCCCGCATGTTGATGGGGATGAGCAGCGGTTCCCCTGCCTTGGCGGACACAGCCCCCTTCCGCAGGATCATGGCGTCGGTGTCGATATAGTTGTGGATAGTGGTGAACTGCTCCTCCACATGGAGCTTCATGCCCTTGATGATCTCATCCATGATGGCCTGCCGGTTGAGCATGGCAAAGTGCTGGACGAGCTTCATATCGTGGATGTACTGCTCAAACAGCGCCCCGGACACATAGGCCAGGGCCTTGGGAATACTGGTCTGCTTGAGATTCTTACGCTTTTTCAGCTCTTTCTGAATCTCCTTCTCCCGGCCCTCCGCCTTCATCTGGGCGACCAGGGCCTGGAGAGAGGCGTCGTCCGTGTGGTTGAGGACCTTGTAGCCCTCCTCCTGGTAGTAGCTGGCCACCTCCACGCCCAGATGACGGCTGCCCGAATGGACCACGAGATAGAGGTTTCCCTCGTCATCCCGGTCCACCTCGATGAAGTGGTTCCCGCCGCCCAGAGTGCCGATGCTCTTTTCCGCCCGCAGAAGGTCCACGTGGCGGGCACAGCACAGCTCACCCAGGTCGATCTCGCTGCAATAGCGGTGGGCCTTGTCCCGGATGGAGAAGCCGGAGGGGATCTTCTCATAGATCAACTTGTCCAGCTTTTGGAGCTCCAGCCGGCGTTCCCGGATGCGCACGGTCTCCATGCCGCAGCCGATGTCCACTCCCACCAGATTGGGCACCACCTTGTCGGTGATGGTCATGGTGGTGCCGATGGTGCACCCCGCGCCGGCGTGGATGTCGGGCATGAGCCGGATGCGGCTGCCCGCCGCAAATTCCTGATTGCACAGCTCCTGGACTTGTGCGATGGAGGCGCTGTCCACCACGTCGGTGAAGATCTTGGCCTCGTTGTATTTTCCTTTGATTTCGATCATGATAACCTCGCTGAATGGTGTTCGTTGTGATTCGATCGGTACCGCAGAGCTTGTCTGCGGCATGCGTCAACCCCGGCGGATCTGCCCTCACAGCGTCAGCAGACAGCGCCAGAGGCTGGACACGATCAGCACGATCCCCAACAGGAAAAAGATCGCCCGCCGGGAGCCGCGGCTATAGCGATGGGATTCGGGCTTGCCGGTGGGACCGCAGAGCCAATTCCAATTCAGAATGGCGCCGAGCAGCAGCAGTATGCCAATCGCCAGGGGAATCAAGTACCAATGCTCCCGCAGTATGGCTGGAAACTTCGCTCCTTCCATTTGGCGTTCCTCCTTACGCAAACAACGCTCCAGGTGCAGCAGTCAGGGCAAAGGGCATTTCTCTTGGCGAGTGGAGAAAGCCCCCCTGCCGCACGGCCGGGCAGATTTCGTTTTTTCATGACATGGGGAGGGGAATCGGAGATCCTGCTTTAAATCCATCATACATAATTTTATGGAAACCATCAACTGAAAGTTTTGTTCCTGCACCCCTGTGCTGGCAGAAAAGAGAACAGAGAGGGGGCTGATGCACCGCACCAGCCCCCATTCCAATCTTTTATGTTCTTATCCCTGCGCCGCCGGTACGCTGCGTTTGACTTGCAGAAGCAGCAGCACCAGACTGACGCCCAGCAGGATATGGCCGATCCCGGCTATGCCGGAGATGGCCGCGTTCACGCCGGAGGAAAGGGTGTTTCCCAGCACCTGGATCACACCCCGGACGGCCAGCATCACAGCGGTCAGATTCAGACCCACGTGATAGACGGCCAGTACCCGCCCGGTGGCGGCTCCCGTGAAGGAAAAGTTCTTCTCCAGCACAAGCAGCAGCAGGAAAAATACCATGCCCAGCAGGAAGTAGTGGGTATGTACCATGGAGAGGGTCGTTCTGGCCGTAAAGCCGTTGAATTTGGTAAACTCCCGATAAAATACACCGCCCACCATGGCGAGGATGGCGTACACCAAAGCCGTGTTGCTATATCGTTTCATACCGGATTCTCCTTTATTTGCACTCCTGCTTCATGGCAAAGTACCCGATGAGCACCGTCCAGACATAGGCGCAGGTCTTGGGGATCATCAGCATCCCGACCATGGGGATGGCGTCCGCCCACAGCACCACCGGGATGTAAAAGCCGAAGCTCAGCACGATGGTCAGCCACATCCAGCGGAAGGCCCGGTCCCCCTGTGCCTTGGCGCTGCGGTAGAAGAGCACGATCACCAGAAGGCCCAGCAGGGCAAAGGGGATGTTGCGGTAGATGCCCCAGGAGAGGGGCGCGTCGGCGCTGAGCCACTGGTTCTGGGGCATCATGCACAGGAAAATTCTCAGCCCTGCCAGGACATACACCGCGGCGGTGAGGCCACTCTGTCCCTGTACGCGGTACCGCTGCCGCCACACATAGTAGAGCAGGACATAGAAGATGGTCATGGTGACCGAGGTGATCCATTTGCCCAGCCCCAGCGGAACGGTATAGTGCTCCAGGCCCGTGGTGCACAGAGCCACCGCACGGGGGATCAGATGAAAGGCGTCGCCCGCGCCCAGCACCACCGCCATGAGACCGAACAGCCGGAATTGACGATTTCCCTTGCTGCCCTGGATCATCCGGACCCCGATGGTAATGACGGAGATCAGATAGACGGCATCAAACAGTGTTTCCATAATTGCCTGCATGGTTTACTCTCCTTTCTGTTCCATATGGTTTTGTGCGGGGGATGCGGCAAAGACCGCCTTGCCGAAGTTTCGGCCGAACAGCAGCCCGGCCAGCAGAAGGGCCGCGCCCAGTCCGGTATAGAAGACGGCGATAAACCGCTCCGGGGCCAACCCGCTCACGCGCAGGCCGATGCCGCCGGTCATCATCACCGCCATGATGGCGAAGGCCTTTCCGTCAAAGAATTTCAGGAAGAAGTGCCGCTCCTCCAGGTAGGAAATGATCCTGGCCGTGTGCTTTTTCACCAGCTTTCCGAAGATAAACCGCTGGAACACGACAAAAACCAGCACAGACAGCAGATAATTCACCACCGTAAGATGGGGCGGATAGGCCATCAGACCGATGCGGAGAATATTGAAGCCCGCCGCGCTCCACACCAGACAGGCGAGCAGCAGCAGCGTATTCCGTTTTACTTTCATTTGGGTCCTCCTTTTGGTGAACGATGTTCAATTTCGTGGATATAAAATTCCCACGGCAGAGTGGGAATTTTAATAGAGGGTCCTGCGGACGATCTCCAGTACCGGCGCAGGGTCGTAATCCTGCCGCAGCAGGGCGGACAGCATCAGAGAGAACAGGAGGTCCGCAAATTTCTCCGCCGTAAAGGCCGCGGTAAAGGCGTCCGGCCGGACTTTGCGATCCCGCCTCAGGACGGAACACAGCCCCTCTAAAATATGCTGCCAAGTCTGCTGCATCCGCCGTTTTCCATCCGATTTGTCCTCGCCCAGGAAGCCCAGGGAGTGGAGGGTGAAAAAACCAGGATACTCGTTGCAGCCGTATTCCATCCGCCCGTACAGCCAGGTAATGCAGGCCTGGGTGTCCTGAAACACGGCCCCGTCCTCCGGACGGTGGAAGATCTCACACCAGACGCTCTCCACCGTGGCGCCCATCAGGGCGGCCTTGGAATCGAAATAGTTGTAAATGGATCCAACCGATACTCCGCAGGCCGCCGCCACCGAGCGGATGCTGATCGCCGACCAGCCCTCCCGGCGGATCAGCTCCCGGCTGGTCTTCAGGATCTCCTCTTTGGATGTGACAATGGTATTCATCCGATCACCTCAATATGAACACTGTTCATTATAGCGGTTTGAGCGCTCTTGTCAAGGATTTTCCGTTCCGGCGCTGTCTGGGGATGTTGACGGTGGGGAAGCAGGGGTATACAATGGAGAAAAACAAGGAGGGATATTCCATGGAAGAAGTCTACAAATTCCTGAAAACCTGCGGCACTTATTATCTGGCTACCATGGACGGAGATCAGCCTCGGGTACGCCCCTTCGGCACCGTGGATCTGTACCAGGGCCAGCTCACCATCCAGACTGGACGGAAAAAGGATATTGCGCGGCAGATGCTGGAAAATCCGAAGGTGGAGATCTGCGCCTTTGATGGACAGCGTTGGTTGCGTTTGGCGGCTAAGGCTGTGGAAGTGCCCGAAGTGGCGGCTCAGGAACATATGCTGGATGCCTATCCCGATCTCCGTGCCATGTATGCCCCGGGTGACGGGAACACCATGATTTTTGCCCTGACGGAAGCCACTGCGACCTTCTCTTCCTTTACCGAGCCCAGCCGCACGGTTACCTTCTGATCATTCTCACCATCCAGCCGGCACTGCGAGTTGCAGTGCCGGTTTTTTATACTGTCCGAGGGCCAGAACCAATCTGGTTGTCAGGGGTAAGTGCGTATGGTATGATGAAAGCACAAAATGGAGGGAGGTATTTTTATGCCCCGCACCGATGTAACACAGATGCCCTTTTCCAAGCTCTATCCGCTCCTGGTCAATAAGGCCGGGAAGAAGGGCCGCAGCAGGGAAGAGGTGGACCAGGTGACCGCTTGGCTCACCGGATACACGGCCGAGGAGATTGCCCGGCTGGAGGAGTCCGACACCAGCTATGGGGACTTTTTCCGCAACGCCCCTGCTCTGAACCCCAACCGCACCCTCATCACCGGCAAGGTGTGCGGCGTCCGGGTGGAGGAGATCGAGGACCCCCTGATGCGGGAGATCCGGTACCTGGACAAGCTGGTGGACGAGCTGGCCAAGGGAAAATCCATGGAGCAGATTTTGAGAGCATGATGGTTTGACGGGCGATGCCGAACCATCCGCACAGGAGTGTACAAGAATGAAAGAAATCAGAAAAAAACGGGCGGTTGCCACCCCAGGATGCCGGAGGAAGGATGTGATCGAAACATAAGAAAGGATGACAGGCATGCATCAGATACCAGACCCCAATCAGGTCTTTCCAAACGAATATAAGACCTCCTGCTTTATCAAAAATGTGGTCAAGGCCCCCAATATCTCCATCGGGGACTACACTTATTACGACGACGCGGCAGACCCAACCGGGTTTGAACGGAACAATGTGCTCTTTAACTACCCGGAGTTTGGGGACCATCTCATCATCGGGAAGTTCTGCGCCATCGCCTCGGGCACAAAGTTCATCATGGGGCCGGCCAACCACCGCATCAGCAGCGTTACGACCTATCCGTTCCATGTGTTCGGCGGAGCTTGGCAGGAGAACACCCCACCCCACCTGGATCAGCTCCCCCGAAAAGGGGATACCGTGCTGGGCAATGACGTCTGGATCGGGCGGGAGTGCGTCATCATGCCGGGTGTCCGGATCGGCGACGGCGCGATCGTGGCCGCCTGTTCCGTGGTGGTCCGGGACATCCCGCCCTACACGGTGTTTGGGGGCAATCCGGCGAAGTTCATCAAGAACCGGTTTGACGAGGAGTTGACCGGCCTGCTGCTGCAATTCCGGTGGTGGGATCTGGAGCCGGAGGAGTTGGTGGAGGTCCTGCCCCTGCTGTGCGATCCGGATCTGGAGAAGGTCAAGCGGGAGATCCGCGCAAGAGTTCGCACGAAGTAACATGAAATAAGCCTGCGGGCGAGCCATAAAACAAGAGACTCCCTCCATCCTGTGACAGCCTATGGGCCGCACAGAATGGGGGAGTGTATTTTTTCACATCTGGCCCTTCCACACCCGGGCCAGAATGTCCTTGAGCACCAGTAAGGCGTCGGTGTGATTGTAGCCGTAGTCTACCCGCAGCTGGGTGAGCATCTCCCGCAGAGCGGGGGCATAGTCGTTGATGCGCACCCGCTGATGGTAGGTGGAGAGCACCGGGTACTTCTTGCTCCATACCTTGTTCCAGTCGATCCGGGCCTGGGCCTCGTCGCTGACGCTGTCGATCATCTGCTGGGCCTGCTGCTCGTCAAAGTCGTACTCGATCAGCTCGTCCAGGGTCATGTGGTAGAGCATGGCCAGCCCCTTGGACTGGCGGATGTCGGGCAGGGTCTCATTGGTCTCCCACTTGGAGATGGTCTGGCGGCTCACCCCCAGTTTTTCGGCCACATTTTCCTGCGACAGCCCGCTCTTTTTCCGGGCGTGGTATAAGCTGCTTCCCAAACTCATGGCATGTTCCTCCTGCGTTCCGGTTTCTGCATTTCAGTATACCGTCCGGGCGGCCAAAAATCTACCAGGGAAAGCGGTCACTTTCGCCCGGATTCCTGACATTTTCTCCAGCTGTGTGCTATACTGAAGAAAAGCAGACTGGGAGGGATGTGTATGACAGACGAGGCATATCAGGCCGCTGCCCGCTATTGGGAGGAAAAGGACGCGGTCAGCGTCCGGATGGAGCAGGGCAAACTGCGGGTCATGGTGGAGGAGTATATCCAGTCCAACAACACCTGTGCCCTGGCCACCGGGACCGGGGACTATGTGCGCTGTACCCCCATCGAATACAGCTGGCACGACGGCGCTTTCTGGATGTTCAGCGAGGGAGGGAAAAAGTTCATCGGCCTTCAGAGCAACCCCCATGTGTGCCTGGCCATTTATGACCGGTATGAGGGCTTTGGAAAGCTCCATGGGATGCAGGTGATGGGCCTGGCCGAGCTGGTGGAGCCATTCAGCGAAGCCTACAACGCCCACGCCACATGGAAAAAGCTCTCCCTGGAATTTCTGCGCAAGCTGGAGAGCCCCATGCACCTGATCCGTGTCCGGCCCACCTGCATCGAGTGTCTGTTCTCCGACTTCAAGGCGCTCGGGTGCGCCCCGCGGCAGACGCTGCTGCTGGACGGGACGATCCTGGAATAAAAATAGAGCGCCCGGAGTTTTCAAGCTCCGGGCGCTTTTTGTGTGGTCAAATGGGATTTGTCATTTCACTTCATGGGGAATGATGACCTTTTCCACCTGAATCTTCCCGTCCGTCAGCTCCGCCATCATCATGGTGATCTCCTGATGGAACCGCCGGGGACCGCAGGAGCCGGGATTGAGCCAGAGGATACCGTCCCGCTCCTCCTGCACATACTTGTGGGAGTGGCCAAAGACTACCACATCCACGCCGGAAAGGTCCGCCGGGACCTTTTTTTTGTTGTGGACCATGGCAAAGGTCACGCCGTCCAGGGTCACGGTGAGGTCGTGGGGGATGTGCTCGGCCCACTCCTTGTCGTTGTTGCCCCGGACGATGTAGAGAGGGGCGTATTGCCGCAGCTCGTCCACGATACTGGGCTTGTTGATGTCGCCGCCGTGGAGAATGGCGTCGGCGGTTTTCAGATGTTCCACCACCTCAGGCCGCAGCAGGCCATGGGTGTCGGATAGAATTGCAAGTTTCATGCGCTGTCCTCCCATCACGGCTCGATGCGGCGGATCTGCGCGAGATCACCGCTGCACAGGGCCTCCAGGTTCCGGAAGATTTTTTCCGCGTCCCAGTCCCACCAGCGGAGCTTCCGCAGGTAGTCGGTCAGCTCCGGGTCAAAGCGGGGGCGGATCACCCGGCAGGGGTTTCCGGCCGCGATGGTGTAGGGCGGGATGTCGCCGGCCACCACGGAATTGGCCCCGATGATGGCCCCGTCGCCGATGTGGACGCCGGGCAGTACAGTGACATTCTGCCCTATCCACACGTCGTTGCCCACCACGGTATCCCCTTTGAAGGGCAGCTCGTCCAGGGTGGGGGTGCACTTCTCCCACCCGTGGGCGAAGATATTGAAGGGATAGGTGGTGACCGAGGCCATGCGGTGGTTGGCCCCGTTCATCACAAACTCCACCCCCTTGCCGATGGCACAGAACTTTCCGATGATCAGCTTGTCCCCGATGAAGTCATAGTGGTGGGTCACATGGGCCTCGAAGTCCTCACCTCCGGTGGCCGCGTCGTCATAATAGGTGTAGTCGCCCACCTGGATATTGGAGCGGGTGATGACATTCTTGATATAGCAGACGCTGGGAATATATTCGTTGGGGTGGACAGCGTCCGGGTTCGGTCCAAACATCGTATGACCTCCTTTAGTCTGCATCCTCGTCCAAGGCCTCCACCAGGAAGCTCACCGGACGGAAGCCGTCGTTGCAGGAGAGCATGGCGGACTTGGGGTTCTTCATCCAGCCATCGTAAAAGTTTTCTGCGCCGTGGCTCAGGGCCAGCACAAACGGGGAGAGGGTATCCCAGGCGCTGGGACAAAAGCCCTCCGGTTTCTCCCAGCCGTTGGCGACGAAGGTCTGCCCCACCGCCATGTCACAGGCGTGGGAGATGGGGTTTTCATATTGGGCCATCAGGTCCTCATAGCGGGCGATGCGCATGACGGTGATCTTACACTTTTTCATATGAGGATGCCCTCGCAGTGGTCGATCTCGTGCTGGATGATCTGGGCCGTCCAGCCGGTAAAGGTTTTCAGCCGCTCCTGGAACTTCTCATTCTGCCAGCGCACCTTGATGGACTTCCAGCGCTTGGCCGGGCGGGTGCCGGTGAGAGAGAGGCAGGCCTCCTCCGCATCGTAGGGACCGGATTGTTTGACGATCTCCGGGTTGAACATGACCATATAGGTGCCCTCGTTGTCGAAGGCGATGATGCGCTTGTTCACGCCGATCATATTGGCCGCCATGCCCACGCAGCCCGCTTTATGGTGCTCCAGGGTCTCCAGCAGGTCGGCGGCGACGGGCAGGTCCGCCGGCGTGGCAGGTTCCGCCTTTTGGGCCAGAAAGGTTTCATCCTTGCAGATATCTCGAATCATACTTGCTGCTCCTTCTTTGCCTTATTGCAGAAATTATAGCACAGCAGGCGCGGAAATGCCATGAGGAAGGATGTGTTTGCCCCGCAGGAAGAATTCGATGGCGGCTTATGTACGCAGCCGGAAGGTCTGCGGAGCGAAGCGGTAGACCAGGATACAGGCGACCATGGAGTACAGTACGCAAAAGACGATGCAGGCCACGCCGAATACCAGTAAGGGCAGCCGGAGATCCATCATGAGATAGCACACCACATAGGTCAATACCATTGCGATGCGGTAGGTCCCGCTTTTCATCTCGGTTCCCGCTGTGTAGGGCTGTAGCAGGTAGTAGAGGGTCAGATAGTGGATGGAGAAGAAGAGGCTCATGGACAGAATGGAGGCCAGAAGCACCACATAGTTGAGGGGATTGTCCGTCCCACCGGAGGCGTAGAGGATCAGGACGAGCCCCACGCCGAGCACCAGGGCGGGAACTGCGTTGATCCTCATGATCTCCCGCAGGCGGATCTGAAAGAGCTTGAGGATCGATCCGGGCTGCTTGTAGAAGGAGTAGGTCAGCAGACTGTGGTCGCAGTTCATAAAGAGGGCCTGCGTAAAGCCGGTACCCCGGTTGATGAAATAGAGGATGAAGGCGAAGTAGGGCAGCCAGGTCATCCCGGACTGATGGATGTTGGTCTTGGCCTCTGGGAGCAGCTCCATGAGCAGCAGTACCCCGCAGCAGAGCACTGCGCAGATACCGGCGATGCGCAGAGAAGAGCGCCATAAAATCTTCCGGTGCCGCTGGATGAACAACTCGTTGAGGTACTCAAAACCCACTTTTTGGCTGGTGATGGAGGTATCCGCGGAGATGGCCTTCTCGCTGGCGGCTTTGGTGGCCTTCTTGGCCGAGTCCATCTGGGTGGGCACCTGGGAGAGAAGCTCCTGGTTGATCTCCCGGTAATACCGGAAGTTCACCACCTGGCGCAGGCTCACCAGGCCTGCCGGGATCCAGATCAGAAACAGTCCGGCGGAAACGGCCAGGGGCAGGACGAACCCGAGAGCAGGCGGCAGATAGGCCAGTACCAACAGCACTCCCGTCAGCAGCCAGACAAGTTTCTGAAGCTTATTTTCCTTGTGGACGGAGCCTTTTTTCTCATAATCCCGCAGGGAGTAAGCGGCCACGGACAGCTTGGCCCCTGCCACACAGAAGGGAAGCAGCAGGCACAGCCACAGGGGGACCCCACGCTCCAGCCCGAGCAGAAGGGTGAAGGGAAGGAAACCCACCACCGTCTTCAGGAGCGCATAGCCGTAATGGACCAGCGTGTAGGAGCGGGCGTTCATCCGCAGGAGGATCATGGCGTAATACTTGTCCCGGGTGGGCACAAAGAGACTGGTGTTCATATAGGAGCCGATCAGCGTCAGAAAGAGCAGAATGTGCAGAAAGGAGAGCGGGGACGGCACGTTCTGATAGAGAAGCCCCAGACCCCATACCATCGCCAGGAAGTAGAGGGCCTTAAAGAGAAAAATGGAGACCAGCTCCCAGAGCAGGGACAGGACATTGGCAAAGATCTTGAGTCCCCGGACCTGATACAGGGCGGCGGGGAGGAGGGATTTGAGCAGCGGGATCTGCCGCAGGGAATAGAGAATGCTGTTGACCCGATAGGTGTTTTTCAGAGAAAAGGACAGCCGCAGTGTGTTAAGCATAGGTTTCCTCTTTCAGCGCTGCAATGATTCGTTCTTTGAATTCCCGATCGTCCAGATTGGACTTCGCCACCACTTCCAGGGTTCCGTGACTGAGCAGCACGATCTCGTCACAGAGGTCCAGGGCCAGATCCAGAATGTGGGTGGAGAAAAGAGTGATCCGGCCGTCCTTCAAGGAGCGGAGCAGCTGCTTCATCTCCTCAGCCACCACCACATCCAGAGAGGTCAGCGGCTCGTCCAGCAGCAGGATCTTGGGCTGGGCGATGATGTTGACGAGCATCTGCATCTTGTTCTTCATGCCGTGGGAATAGTCCTTGAGGAGCTTATCCCGGTCCTCCGGCGCAATGCTCATCCAGTCAAAGTATTCATCCAGGGACTTGGGACTTTGGATGGAGGCCCTGTTGATGTCCAGAAAGAACTTTAAAAACTCCCGCCCGGTCAGAAATTCGGGGACCGTGGGGGTGGAGAGCACATATCCGATGTCCTCCGCCGCCACATCCCGGCGCACCCCGTCCTCCTCCAGGTAAAAGGCGCCGCCGTCTGCTTTCATATCCCGGTTGAGACAATTGAAAAGGGTTGTCTTGCCGGCGCCGTTCCGCCCCAGCAGGCCGTAGATCTTCCCCGCCTGAAAGGTAAAATCAATATCTCTCAAAACCGTTTTTAGCTCAAAGCGCTTTGAGAGGTGTTCAATGACAAAGTTCATGGATCTCTCCTCGTTCTATTGTATTCCGATCAACGGACCGATTCACTGGATGCGAAAACCGCTGGCCCCTTTCTGAAAGACATATTCCATCTTGTCTTTACGGGTGGCAAATTCCAAACGTTCATATCCCAGTTCCTCGTGAAAGGATACGATATGGTTTGTCCAGTCGATCCAGAGTACGTGAAGCTTCTGTGCTCCTGTGTCGTCGTCCATCGGGTTGTCGATCCTTCTTTCAAACTGTTTCATATGCTCTGAGAGGCCCGCTCACATGGGCACGCTGTCTACCAGGCGCGTGATTTCCTGCTGGAGACTGTCCCGCTCCGCGGTGGCCTGGTCCATCAGAGTCTGTAAATGGCCCAGTACGCCGCAGATCTGATTTCTGGTATCCTGAATCTGGGCCTGGGATTGATGGATCTGATCCAGCACGGCCCAGTCGGTAAAGAGACCGTCAAAAAAGTAGTCGGCCATCCGCAGAAAGCCGTCGATACTGACCTGAAAATCGGCGGTGATGGTCACATCGGCCAGCTCCGTCTTGAAATGGCGCAGTTGAGACTGAAGAGATTCCACAGATGCCTGGGCCTTATCCAGATGGTCGTGCTTTGCCAGGTCGGCGAACAGGCCTCCGCCCACCAGATCCCAGGTGCCCCAGCTTTCCGCGCTCTGCAGGCTGTCGGCGATCTGGTCCGCAGTGACCAGCGCGGCCTGCCCGGCGGCGCAGGCCTCTTCCAGTTCCCGCACCTGGCTCTCCAGATAGGCCGACCGCTCCTCCAGGGTCAGGATCTCTTCCGCCGTGTTGCCGCCGGCCGCTTTGACCGCCTGTGTTTTTTCCTGCCGCAGGGAGGCATAGCGCTGCTCGCAGTCCCGGAGGGAATCCAGCTCCTCCTCGGACCTGCGCAGATCGCACTCAACCCCGTCCAACTCCCGGACGGCGGCGTCGTATTTGACCCGGGCGGCGTAGGCCTCCCGCTTTTCCTGGGTCAATTTCTCATCCATTTTTCCGATGACTTGGTAGAAGAAGGCGGAAAGGCTCCGCCCTTCCAGGCGGTCCACATCCGCCTGTTCCTCCTGAAATTGCTGCTCCAGCTCCTGAGTCCGGGCGGTATACGTATCCCGCTGAGCGCGCAGCTCTGCCACCGTGGCCTCCAGCTTCTTTTTCCGGGCGCATTGGGCCTGCAAAGCGCGCAGCTGTTCGTCATAAGGACGCATACTCTTTGCCTCCTTTCCCCGATACACACAGATCTCATCTCTCATTATCAAACCCTCCCAGTTTGCAAAAAAGGGCTTCACAGCACGGTGAGGCCCTCTGTTTGGAGATGGGAGTGGATAGAAGGTGGAAGCCGCTTTTTCAGGGCGGCTTCCACGCCCAAGGACTGCGCATAAGCTGGATCGTTCCGGAGTCGTTCCATCAGACGGAGTGCCAGAATCCGCGCTTTTGTGTCCATTGGGATCACCTCGCTGTACATGGTCTCAGAGTGCTGCCCCTCTGCTTATGGGGATATTTTACCATTCCGTCGGAGGAGCAACCAGGACAGATACAGCAAAATAGGAGCGCCTATTTCCACTGCGGCAGCAAAATGGTTCCGTTTAATTTTTCTCGGTTTCCAGTCGTTCCTTGCAGGCATGGTACTGCTTGGCATCAATGGCACCGGTGGCCAGCATCCGCTCCGCCCAGAGCTGCAGCGTCTCCACTGTGATGGAGATGCGCTCCAGCTCTTTCTGGATGAAGATGAAGTCTGTCAGCTCATCCTCGCTGATCATGCCGTCCGCGGTGATCTCAATGAGCCGCTCTTTGCGCTTGTTCATGGAGTTGAGAGAGGCCAGCATTTCCAGAACGATCTGGGACAGGTCCTTGATTTTTACTTCCGGCACATACTGCTGCCCGATGGGGCACTGGTTGGCACAGTAGTAGTTGCAGAGGCTGGGCTGTTTGTACTTATCCGCCATGACCAGCACTTCATCCGGGTGAGGCAGGCAGCGCTCGTTCTCGATCTTCTCGATACGCTCGGGCGCAAGGGATTCCAAAAGTTCGCTGGCTGCTTCCCGGGTCAAATGCAGCTCCTCCCGTGTTTTGTGGTAAATATTTTTATTCTCTTTCGTGGATACTCTCGCCATAACCGTCATCCCACCCTTATATATTCTCGTGGTCATTATACGGTTTTCCGACGAGAAAGGCAATTCCGGAAAAGTATCTTCTTGAAGAAAGCTGCCGGCTGCCTCGTACAGTTCGGTCCGCAATGCCTCCCTATCTCTGTCCATCGTTTTGATCCCCTTGTCCTTGGAGGTCATACAGGGGATCTTGGGCGAAATCTGCCGTGGCGGTGACGCAAATGGGGCGGGAGTGGGTGTTATACTCGTCCAAATCATGAAGGTTTACGCTGTCGCGGACACTGCACTCCAGCCGGATAGCGGCCAGGTCTGTGATCACATCAGTGGCGAATTTCCTCTTTTTTAGTGTGCAACAAACAAAAGGTCCGGCCTATGTCGATTCATAGGCCGGACCTTACAAGTGTTTTATAGTACAAGAAAAGTACAGCTGCCCGGTGCAAGCCAAACAGTTCCCTGGGGTTGCAGATCCGGTGTAAGTTTAGGAATACCGCAGGTGCCTGAAATGGTTAATTCTTTCCCATTCAGTAGCATCGTAGAAGAACGCATCGTTTGGGCGTGCAGCGTGTAGCGCAGGGCTTCTTTGGGAATCGTCACACAAATGGTATCCGTGAGGGAATTGTTGATGATCAAATATACCACCCCGCAGGCTCCGTCTTTTCGAGAATGACAGTAAATATGGATATTTTCCCGGTTGAGCTCCCTACAATCATATACGGCAGTTCCCATCAGCCGGTTCCAGAGCAGGACGGCGAAGTAATTGGGGCGGGGTAAAAAGGTGCCGTGTTCCAGAAAACCATAGTCGGAAGAGGCCAACGTGTTGTGGAAGATAACACCATTGGTAATGGTGCCATAGCTGCCCAGTTCGTTCAGCGTACGCAGAACGTCCAGATAAGTGGAGGCCCAGGTATCTCCGCCTCCACCGGCATCGCCGGATTCTGTAACCCACATTTGCCCGCCGGGGACAAATCTGTCCCTGAGTGCTGTATGGGCTCTGGCACAGTCCGGAGCCACGGCCAGATATGCATCGCTGTGAGCCAAATGGGCGGGCCAGTGGGCGGCTGGCATGGTCCCGGCGATCCGCTCAGAGACACCATTGTAATAGTGATAACTGATAACTGAACACATCCAGAGGAATTTGAGTACCTGCCAGCAGCTCTTCTGTGGTACAGGTCTTGGTCATACTGGCGATTCCGGCCCCGAACCCTTTGTTCTCCGCACCTGCGGCAGCAGGGTCTCCGGTGGTACATGGGCCGACCAGAAGACAGTTGGGGTAATGGGAGCGAACCCATCTATATAGAATATCCTGGTCCCGGGCATAGTCCGCGGCGGTATAGCCTTGGGGCGCGCCGGACAGCTCCAGTATATTTGGCTCATTCATAAATTCCACGGCATCAATATCTACACCGTATTGATGGCTGAAGTCAAAGATCTTCTTTGCCTGGGTCAGATCCAGCGGTCCCCCGTTGGGGTGATCGCCAGTGCAGTTGCTGACCGAGATCAGCAGCTTGGCGCCGACATACGACGCAAAATCCAAAACCCCCATCCACTGTTCGCGGGTCAGGACGCTGCTATAACCATCCGGTGCCTTCCCCTTAGTCACATCCTCAAAGTCGTAATAGGTTTTGGTGGCCCATGTGCCGGACACACGGATCCAGGCAGGACCCAGTGCCTTGGTAAGCTCCCGCAGCCGCTTGTTATGCAGATCGATGGGGGGATAATACTCCATCAGCTCCGGCATGGCGGTCACATCGGTGAACGATGTGACCGAGGGAAACTCCGCTGTACCGGCAATCTGTTCCTCCGTATAGGACTTCCAGAAGGTTCCGCCGCTCACCTCTGTCATCTCAATGTTATAGGACATCAGCCGCTTGTCTAGATGGCGCATCAGATGGGACGGATAAACGGTCAAAGAGATGCTTTCTTGTGGACTTTGCTTCTCATTTTTCATACCTTTATACACTCCTTTGTTTGAGAACGATTGACATCTTCTTTGACGAGACGATACAAAGCTGCGGCCAGAGGAACGCACAGCAGCATTCCTGGAATCCCCATCAAGCCGCCGCCCAGTGTGACGGCCGTCAGCACCCAGATAGCTGGGAGTCCCAAGGAGGAGCCGACGACGCGGGGATAAATAAGATTTCCTTCCAACTGCTGCAATACAACAATAAAAATGAGAAAAATAATTGCTTTGACCGGTGAGACTGTAAGGATCATAAACGCACCTATGCCCGCGCCGATATAAGCGCCTGCCACAGGGATCAGAGCAGTAAAGGCAATGACAGCCCCCGTCATGGTGGCATAGGGAAGATTTGGAACCAACATACCAGCGGTGCAGAGCGCGCCCAGGATAACAGCTTCGGTACACTGACCCAAAATATATTTATGAAATGAGTCGTTAAGAACGGAGAGGACGTATCGCATCTTGACATAGATGCCTGGCTTTACATACCGCAGCATCAGTCGATGAAACTGGCTTCCCAGTTTTTCTTTCCCCAGCAGTAGATAAATGGAGAAAATCAGGGCAAGCAGCAGAGTTACGGCACCGGAGAATACAGAGACGGCTGCGCTGACGGCCGCACCCATGACGCTGCTGATGCCAGAGGTCAAAAAGGTGATTATCTGCTGGGCCTTTGCTCGCCAATCCACTGTTTGCAAGGAAGCCAGGATGTTCTCTGGTACTATGTTTTTGGTCTCCAGCCATGCAAGCAGGTTGTTGATGGCTGTGGGGACTTGTCCCGCCAACAGTTTGATGCAGGAAACCAGTTCCGGGATCACCAGTTTGACAATGAAAATCAGAAGAATAGCCAGGGTAAGAAAAGCTGCCAACATACATACCGGACGGCGGCTTTTGATCAGAGCGGAATTGGGGGACCGAGGAAAGTAATGTGCTTCATAGAAGCTCATCAAAATGTTAATGGCATATGCAAGAACACAACCTAGCAGCAGCGGTATGGCGGCCTGAAGCAGGTTTTGAAACAAATCAGCAAAAACAGACCAATAGGTAATACATAGGTACAAAAGAAACGCTGCGATACCGATTCTGGCACAGGACTTCCAGTCAATATACATAAGCAGCACCCCCCTGTACATTGGAAGTGAACTGAATCGGATCAAGCAGGAGAATGCCCATAATCGATTCTACGATATATAAGACAGCGTGGGCTGCACTTTCCCTGAACACATTCATAAAAAGGATTCCTCCAAATCAGAACGTTGGATGGTGAAGCAAATGTAACAGAAATTCCTGCGCCTGACCGTCAGCACAGAAACCCGAGGAAATGGATAGCTGCGTTTTGCTCCCGCTGGATTGGTAGCTTCCCGAGGTTGTGCGCCGTTTTTCTGGGGTATCAAACATGGAGAATTCTTTTCCCTGTTACATCAGCGGTGCAAACAGACGGAGAATATCCTGAAACAGATGCACAAAGAAATTGCTGCGGCAGTTTTTCTCCAGAATGGGACGGCAAGTCTGCAAAGTGGTGAGAAAATCCTGCTTGATGTCTCGGACCGCGGAACTGCCGAATAGAAGCGCTCCACACTCAAAGTGGAGATACAAACTGCGGAAATCCAAATTGGTGGTGCCAACGGTGGCAACCCGGTCATCGCATACAAAGGTCTTTGCGTGCATAAAGCCCTTTTCATATTCATAGATCCGGACCCCCGCGCAGACCAAATCCCGATAGTAGGAGCGAGTGGTCATGTGAATGGCCCACTTGTCCCAGCGGTGGGGCGTAATAATCCGCACATCCACACCGCGCTTTGCCGCCAGCGTTAAAGCGGATACCATGCTGTCATCTACAATGAGATAGGGGGTGTTGATATAAACATAGTTCTGGGCCTGATTTAGGATCTGAAGATAGACGTGCTCTCCCACATTTTCCGTGTCCAGAGGGCTGTCGGCGTAGGGCTGCACAAATCCTTCTCCCGAAACGGTACAGAGTTGTTCTGACCAGGGATAATAGATTTGAAAGTCCTCCTGCTGCCCGGTACAGATCTGCCACATCTCCAGAAACATAATGGTAAAACTCCATGCAGCCTTGCCTTCCACCAAAATTCCAGCGTCCTTCCAGTGTCCGTGCTTTTCGATAGCGTTGATATACTCATCGGCCAGATTGATTCCGCCGGTGTAGGCCACTTTTCCATCGATCGAAATAATTTTTCGATGGTCCCGGTTGTTCTGCTTGGCAGTCAGAAAGGGGCGGAAGGGGTTAAAGAGCACACATTCAATTCCAAATTCCCGCAGCTGTTGGGGATAGTTTTGCGGCAACAGGAGAAAGCAGCCAATATCGTCATAAATCAGGCGTACCTTGACGCCTTGGGCGGCCTTTTCTTTCAGAATGGACAGGATGGAGTCCCACATGTGCCCCTCCTGCACAATAAAGAATTCCAGAAAAATATAATGCTCTGCCTGTTCCAGCGCAGGCAACAGGGCCTCAAGAAGCCTTTCACCGGGTGAAAAGTAGCGTACCGAGGTGTGATCGTAAATGGGAAAGCCGGCAGTGTTCTGAAGGTATCGCACCTGAGGGAGCAGCTCTCCCAAGCATTCTTTGGCCGCATCATATCCGGTCCCGGGCAGGGCAAACTGCGCCGCATTCTCTGTTTCTGCGGTGCGGACCTTTTTAGCTAGACTGCGGGTGGGACCCTGAAAATGGAACATGAGATAGAGCAGTCCGCCAAAGAGCGGAAAGAGCAGGATCAGAAAGACCCAGGCGGTTTTATAGGCGGCCTTATCTCGCCTGGATACAATATGCAGCGCCGTTAAAAAGCTCAGGATCGTCAGTACTGCATTTAAAGTTTGTGAGATCCGCCCGCCCCGGACCAGCAGATGGATCAGAAATGCGGCCTGAGCGACCAGCAGGAGGATCACCAGAATCCGTCGGCGAAATAGTTGCCGAAACCATTTCTGATTCATACATGGCCCTCCTTTCCCTTTTGTCGCTTCAGATAGATATAGTAGAGCAGGGTCGACAAAACAGCCAAACCAACAGATAATGCCGCAGAGATCCAAAAGGCAGGCGAGGATGGATCCTGAATGCTGAGGCCCATAAAGGTGGCCAATATCATTCCTGGAAGGATTCCCAGGGTACCTCCCAGAAGATTATGAAAAAAAGGGGTGTGGGTAGCGCCCAGATACATGGTAACAAGATCTCCGGGCAGACAACTGATAGCGCGCAGGAAAAAGCAGAGAAAGAGGGAATGGTTCTGCTGTTTTTCCATAACAGTTTGAAATTTGGGATATTTCTGGGTCAGTTTGCTCACCTGACGGAGACCTAAAGCGCGGCCGATCCAGTAGGGAATGGTCAGTACGATCCATATTCCAAGGGAATTGATGACCAAGGCAGTGATGGTGGGGAAGAGATATCCAGCAGCCATTTCTAATAGGAGCAGAGGAAAGAAAATAGTTGCGCTCTTCAGTCCATAGCACAACAGAAGGAGGCCAGCGGCCAGAAGAGGATTTTTTGATGGGAAGGTTACGAGTGTGTCCAAGGAAATGCCGGAACGCAGGACCAAAACAACAGCAAGTCCCAAAAGGACCCCACCCAGGATATATGCTGCTGCATAAAACCACCGTGGACGATGTTTTCTCATGGCGGACCCCTTTTAAAAGAGGAAGGACTGCCCGTGGGCAGTCTCTCTCCAACAGGACAACCAGCCCGAAAGCGGATGAAATGTCAAGTGAAATCCTCCTATCTGTCTTATGTGAGGAATATTGTAATCATAAAATCAGATTGTTTCATTGGGCAAAGCCCTGCTTGCGTTACACTTTTCCTCAGTTCCATTGTTAGTGTTACATTTTGCGACAAAACCAGCCGTTTGTCCCATGATTTTTGGGAGAGAATTCTTGACAAAGAGCCGCTTTCTCGGTAAAGTGAAGTCACTCTTTGCACTGCATTACATTCCATTTGGAATGCAAGCTCAACAGTACAAACTGAACAGGCGATGACCAGCGGGTCATTTGCCGGGCCAGAATGGCAGCAGACATGAAGCATCTGCGGGACAGTTGTATGCCCCGCAGGTGCTTTTTATATTCACTTGGGGAAACGAGAACTTTGAATGTGTGCGGATAAGAGCAATCCCTGATCATCCACTATGAGTAGGAGGAGTTTCCATGAACACAGTAAAAAAGAAGACCGACACCGTGTCCCGCAGGAATGCCGTGGATGAAGCGGCTGCAATCCGTAAGATGTCATTTGTCAGTGTTGCCGGCAACGCAGTGCTGTCTGGATTCAAATTGTTTGCCGGGATCACAGGCAACTCCGGCGCCATGATCTCCGATTCGATCCACTCCTTTTCCGATGTGATCACCACGGTGATCGCCTGGATCGGCGTAAAGGTCTCCAAGAAAGAAGCGGATTCCGACCATCCTTATGGGCATGAGCGCATGGAGTGCATCGCATCCCTGCTGCTGGGGATCGTTTTGCTGGCGACTGGACTGGGCGTCGGCAAGGTGGGTGTGGAACACATCATTTCCGGCAGCTATGAGACCCTTGCCATCCCCAGCGCGATCGCTCTGGTGGCCGCCATCGTCTCTATTGTGAGCAAGGAAGCCATGTATTGGTACACTCGTTATTATGCCAGGCTGATCCACTCCTCAGCATTTTTGGCGGATGCCTGGCACCATCGTTCCGACGCCTTTTCTTCCATCGGCTCCCTCATCGGCATCGGCGGTGCCATGCTGGGCTTTCCTGTGATGGACTCTGTGGCCAGTGTGGTGATCTGCCTGTTCATTGTGAAGGCTTCTTACGATATTTTGAAAGACGGCGTGGTCAAACTGCTGGACACCTCCTGTGGGAAAAGCTATGAGGCGCAAATGGAACAATACATTGCTACGCAGGAAGGTGTGGTCCATGTGGATTCGCTCCGTTCCAGAATGTTTGGAAACAAGGTCTATATTGATCTGGAGATCCAGGTGGATGGGGAAAAGTCCTTACGGGATGCCCATGAGGTGGCGGAGCATGTCCATGATGTAGTAGAACAGACCTTCCCGGATGTGAAGCATATTATGATCCATTTAAATCCAGCCAATGGAGTTGGCTGATTCCCATAAGACGACTGCACAGAACAGATTGGGACACAAAGACGGATTTGTCCAAAGATGAAATGTCGAATTGAGTTGAGAATATTCCGGCGATATGATATACTTACCACTATGTAAGGGAGTAGTCAGCACTTTGGTGTGGTGATACCAACATACTGGAACTTTCCTGGTATTATCTTAAATGACGAGACTTATCTGTTTGGGCAGGTAAGTCTCTTTTTTTATCTGCCGGAAGAATTTCTTTTGGTCGGTAACCCTGTGAGAATCGGGAACCCATGACAATTTTATCGGTCATTACTTTGGTGCCAAATACAAATCAAATTTCGAACCGGCAGACGGAATCATATTGTTTCTCATAGGAGCTTTGATTTTGGTGGAGCATTTTCGGATGTGATGAAAGGAGACTGTGTATGGCAGATTCCAATATTACAAAGCGGGCATTGGCGGCTTCTTTGAAAGAACTGATGATGGAGCAGCCCTTTGATAAAATCAATGTGGCGCAGATCTGTGAGCGCTGCAACATGAATCGAAAGAGCTTCTACTATCATTTCAAAGACAAGTATGATCTTGTAAATTGGATTTTTGATACAGAATTTATTGAACTTCTCAAACATGAAAATTTGAGTATCAGTTATAGGGAACACTGGGTTTTTATCGAGAAGATTTGCGGGTATTTTTACCAGAACCATTCATTTTATCGTAAAGCGCTACAGATCAAGGGACAAAATTCCTTCAGCGATCATTTCCAGGAGTATATGCGGCCGTTTATAGCGGAGCGCATTTCCAGTTTGTTTGGAGGGGAGCAAGTAGACGAATTTACTTTGGATTTTTTTGGCGATGCGGTGATATGTACCATGGAGCGATGGCTGCGGACCAAAGAATGTATGCCGCCGGAGCAGTTCGTGGAAAAAGTAAAGCGGCTCACAGAAAAATGTGCGCATTTTATCTGTCAGGAGATGTCTCAAATGGAACAAGCCCCTTTTTGATGGAGGAGCATAAGAATGCAAATAAATATCTCTTGACCAAAAGGGAAGTGACAGAAGATACCTTATCACCCAAGCAGATTACGATCGCCACCACAGACCGCTCGTCGGATATAAAATATAATTGGAGGAAAAGGGAATGTGGTTAGTGGCAGCAATTTTATCATCCGTTTTTGCAGGATTAACTGCCATTCTTGCAAAATGTGGGATCAAAAAAACAGACTCTGATATTGCAACCGCTATACGGACCGTGGTTGTACTGGTGTTTTCTTGGCTGATGGTTTTTGTGGTCGGTTCTGCTGGTACCATCACACAGATCAATTCAAGTTCATTGTTGTTTTTGATATTGTCCGGGGCTGCAACGGGTGCTTCTTGGATATGCTATTTCAAAGCACTGTCTATCGGCGATGTAAACAAGGTCCTTCCCATTGACAAATCCAGCACGATCCTCTCTGTCCTGCTGGCAATCATTTGTTTTGGGGAGACAGAACATCTCCTCATGAAATTGATCAGCACGTTCCTACTGGGTGTGGGGATCATTTTGATGGTGGAGAAAAAGAAAACCAACCGTGAGGTCACAGATCATACATACATTTTCTATGCAATTGGCTCAGCGGTGTTTGCTGCACTGACATCCATTCTGGGAAAGATCGGCATAACTGGAGTGGAATCGAATCTGGGGACAGCAATCCGAACGGTCGTTGTTTTGATCATGGCATGGGGAATTGTCTTTATGAAGGGCAAGCAATCCCAACTCCGGCATCTTGATCATAAAGAATTGGTCTTTTTGTTCTTTTCCGGTATTGCAACGGGCGCTTCGTGGCTGTGTTATTACTATGCCATTCAAAACGGAGTGGTAAGTATTGTTGTTCCTATTGATAAAATGAGCATCCTTCTCACAATTGCATTTTCCTATTTCGTGTTTGGAGAGAAGCTGAGTAAAAGAGCTGGAGTTGGTCTTTTTCTTATGACAGTTGGAACGCTGACGATGACCTGCTTCGGATAGCGTTTAAAAGAGGTACGAATAGGAAAACAAGCGGTTTTCTTCGGACAAAGAGAGAGCGCATCGCATGGATATTGCGATGCGCTCTCTTTTCTCTTATCGAGAGGATGCCGGTACAGATTTGGGATAGGCTTGCCGAAGAAGGGCGATCAGCCCCTCCTGGAACAGATCGCCGAAGGGGGCGCGGTCGGGATGATCCAGAGCAAACAACTGCCCTTTCTCATCAAAGAATGCACAACAGGAGTCATCCGAGATAATCTCGTCCAGATTTTGGGTGTCGCAAGAGAGTTCCCAAGGGACGGTATGATAGGATTGTCCCTTTCTCACTTGTATGGCCGCCTGATGGGCCAGATGCTGAATGTTTACCGGGCAGCCCGGCTTAGCCGCCAGTGCGGTGAATAGGGGATGCAGCTGCTGGGCCTCATTGAACAGATCTCCATTCAGGATGAATTGCAGATCTTTCTGTGAGTAGGGGTAATAGACCGAATAGGGCAGCTGAGCATTTCGCAGCATCGTACAGGCCTCATCGGCTCCATCCTCCCACCGAACCACAGGCATGAGGTGCTTGAGGGGGAGGATTTCATCCAAAATCGCATGGTTTATATCTTCCGACCGACAGAAAAGGAAAAACGCACTGTTAGGATGGCGCTCGATCAGGGGGAACAGCTCCAGTGGATCGCTGTGAGACAAGAAAATCCAACTGTAAATTCCAAGCTGCTCTCCCTCTTGGATGGCGAGGTCATATTGAGGGAGGTGAGTGGAATAGGGATCATCCATTAGAAAGAGCACCGTCCAGGGGATGTTGAAGCCCAGGCGCTTTTCATTCATGCGGATGCGCTGGGCACCCCAGGTGCAGCTGTTATAGCCCAGGTTCATGCCGAACTTTACCAGGTGTTCTGTCTCGATGTGGTTGACGGCATCCTCAATCAGTGTATAGTATGCGCTTTCCTCATGCTCCAGCATCGTGCGGGCTGTCTGAAAAAAGTGGCTCTGAAATCGGCCGTCTGAAAAGTGCAGTGCCATATCCACTAAGTTCCGAATGCTCCGTTTGGGGTTTTCTTTCAGTCCCTTCAAGGTTTGCCGGACGGTGGTCTCAATTAAGATGCGGGACATGCTGTTTTCCATAGATGGGTCTCCTTCCCGGATAGCTGTATATGACTAAGAGATAAAAAAAGCTTAGTGCCACATGAGCGCAGGAACAAGGGACAATTGATACACTTTGTCCCAAAAAGTAACGGCGGCTATGGGATGTCGTAATTTTTGACTGGCAATGTATTATGTCCCGTGACTTTTCGTGGTGATTCCCTATAATGTGCCTTAACCAGCCGGAATTAGGCAATGAAAGGATGATTCATATGAACGTGAAAGACAATATGCAGAACTTTGCCATTCATCAGGCATTGAAGTACATTGAAGGGAACCCGGAGGAGAACATCCCAAAGCTCATGTCCTTGGTGGACCGGTTTACACCGGAGGGGTGGTATCAGAGCCAGCGGGATGCCATCCGTCAGGTCATTGAGGAAAAGAACAACAGCCTGAAGGGCAGCGCTACCCAAGATGAGGTCAAAGCCCGTGAGAATTGCAATGTTCCCTGGGCCATTCTGCTAGACCCCACCTCTGCTTGCAATATGCACTGCACCGGCTGCTGGGCGGCTGAGTACGGAAACCAGCTCAATCTCAGCCTGGAAACCATCGACTCCATCATCCGTCAGGGCAAGGAACTTGGCACCTATATGTATATCTATACCGGCGGCGAGCCCATGGTGCGGAAGTCGGATCTTATCAAGCTGTGTGAGATGCACCCGGACTGCGAGTTCCTCGCCTTCACCAACGGAACCTTGATCGACGAGGACTTCTGTAAGGAGATGCTGCGGGTGAAGAATTTTGTCCCCGCCATTTCTCTGGAGGGCTTTGAGGAGGCCAACGACTCCCGCCGGGGCAAGGGTGTGTATCAGAAAGTCAAACAGGCCATGACTCTTTTGAAGGAACATCATCTTCCCTTCGGCATCTCCACCTGCTATACCAGCCGGAACTATGCGGATATTACCAGCGAGGCGTTCTTTGACTACATCATCGACAGTGGCGCCCTGTTTGTCTGGTTCTTCCACTATATGCCCGTGGGCAATGACGCAGCCACCGAGTTGCTGCCTACCCCGGAGCAGCGGAAAGAGGTATACCACCGAATTCGGGAGTTCCGCCAGAGTAAGGCCATCTTCTCTATGGATTTTCAGAACGATGCGGAATATGTGGGTGGCTGCATCGCCGGCGGCCGGAACTACCTGCACATCAATGCCAAAGGCGATGTGGAGCCCTGCGTATTCATCCACTACTCCAACTGCAATATCCACGACACCAGTCTGCTGAACGCCCTCAAGAGTCCGATCTTCATGGCGTACCACGACAACCAGCCGTTCAATGAAAACATGCTGCGGCCTTGCCCCATGCTGGAAAATCCCGAGGCGCTGCGGGCTATGGTGAAAAAGACCGGCGCTGTGAGCACCGACTACCAGAGTCCGGAGAGCGTGGACCACCTCTGCGATAAGACGACGCCCTATGCGGAAAGCTGGAAGGGCACGGCGGAGGAGCTTTGGAAAGGATGCGGCAGCTGCACTGCCTGCGGAAAAAAGGAGTAACGTAAGATGGCTCCCTATCAGATCTTTACCGATGCAACGGCGGATTGCAGCCCCCAATGGCTTGCATCACTGCCCCCTGTCGGTATCGTCCCGATGCGAGTTGAGATCGGTGGTCAGGAATATACATATGGCCCGGACGGCACAATTTCAGCCCAAAGGTTTTATGACCTCCAAAAGGAAGGAAATTATGCCTCCACCTCGCAGATCACCCCCATCCAATATTTCCAGTCTTTTGAACCGGTACTGAGGGCGGGAAACGACATTTTGTATTTGTGTTTCTCCTCCGGCATGTCCGGGACCTTTCAGTCTGCTCAAGTGTGTGCGGAGGAATTGCGAGAGGAATACCCGGAGCGGAACATCATATGTCTGGATACACGATGTGCCTCGGTGGGAGAAGGATTTCTGGTCTGCGAGGCGGCCCGGAGGCAGGCTGAGGGATATACCCTGGATGAACTGGCCGGATGGGTGAGCCGGCATCGTCTGGAGGTCTGTCATTGGTTTACAGTGGATGTGTTTGACCATTTGCGGCGGGGCGGACGGGTGTCTGCCGGGACTGCGGTCCTTGGAACGGCTCTGCAGATCAAGCCGCTCCTCCATGTGAACCAGGACGGAGAACTGGCTGTGGTGGAGAAACCAAGGGGGCGAAAGCAGGCCATCAAGGCCCAGTTGGCCAAAATGGAACAGGGCTGGTCGCCTGAGATGGGAAAAACGGTTGTCGTGGGCCACGGTGCTTGTCCAGATGGCGCACAGGCCTTACAGACTGCTATTCAGGAGCGATTTCCGGAAGCGAAGGTCTTCACAGCAGATATTGGGCCTATCATTGGGGCACACACCGGCCCTGGTATGCTGGCACTGATTTATTGGGGAAACACACGCTGATTGATATCGTATGTGAGCAAGTGAGCAGGCGTCTCTTTTGGGAAAGAGACGCCTGCTTCATCATCGACTGTGTATAAGCCGTCACCAGTCCTGTGCACCGCCAATCTGCGTCCCGGAAATTCACTCGGTCAAAGGTAAAGGAGCTTACGGATAGGGTAGACATTATATCTTCAAGTTATGGCTTTGGAGCATGGGAATCAGTTGCTGGTTATGAGGCGCTATGGTATGATATGGATTACTTACCGCGGCCATCCGAACCTGATTTGACGAACAGAATGGAGAACCATATGAGAGAAGTAGACCCAAAGAGCACCTCCCGGGCACAGGCCTTTGCACTCTGGATGAAGGCGCCCATGCCCATGGTGACTCTGATGAAAACCTTGGATGTAACTCCGCTGGTGCGCCTGAGCCGGAAACGGGGCTATAGGTTCAATATGCTCCTGTGCTGGTGCATTGGAAAGGCGGCGGCCGGGATGGAGGACTTTTACCTCCTTCCGGTGGGCGACAAGCTGATGCAGTACGACCGCCTGGCCGTCAACACGGTGGTGACCACCCGGGACGGCGGCATCGCCACCTGTGATATTCCCGTTTCCTCGGATCTGGAGCAATTCAGCCGGGATTACCGGAAGCTTACCGGACAGGTCCACGAGAGCGGGGAGAGTTTTGAGCTGGGCGAGGAGTATATGGTCATCGGCACCTCCGCCCTGGCGAGGTATGAGATCGACGGTGCGGTGAACATTTATGCCGGATGCTATAACAACCCCTTCCTCATCTGGGGCAAATACCGGAAAAGGTGGCTGCGGGCCACCCTGCCGGTGTCCTTCCAGTTCCATCACACCCAAATGGACGGCATCCCCGCGGCGGAATTTTTAGAGCGGCTGCAGCGGCAGATCAAAGAAATTTAGCATTTCCCCTTGACTCTGACGCTCCGTCAACTGATACCCTATCCTCAGGGAGGGATGTTTATGGAGTATTCCATTCAGGAGCTGTCGCGCCTGTCCGGGGTGACCACCCGCACCCTGCGCTGGTACGACCAGATCGGCCTGCTGAAGCCCAGCCGGGTGGCGGAGAGCGGCTACCGCTACTACAGCGGGGCGGAGGTGGACCGGCTGCAGGACATTCTCTATTACCGGGCCCTCGGGGTGGAGCTGGCCCAAATCAAGGAATGTCTGGATAATCCCTCCTTTGACCGTCTGGCCGCCCTGCGCAGCCATCTTGCCGCATTGGAGATGGAGCGGGAACGGCTGGAGCAGCTCATCCGGTCGGTGAAAGACACCATCGGAGCGGAAGAAAGGAAGGAAATCATGAGCGACGAGCAGAAATTTGAGGTGTTCAAGCAGCGCACGGTAGCCCATAACGAGGAGGTTTACGGAGCAGAGATCCGTGCCAAGTATGGCGATAAAGAGGTGGACGAGGCCAACGCGGTGGTAATGAACCTGACCCGGGAACAGTATCAGGAGTGGACGGACCTGGGCCGGGAGATCCAGGAGCGTCTGGAGGCTGCCGTCCGGGCAGGGCTGTCCCCGGAGAGTGAGGAGGGGAGGGAGGTCACCACCCTCCACCGCCGGTGGCTCACCATCACCGGGAACCGGTATGACCCGGCCAGGCACCGGGGGATCGCGGAGCTCTATGTGATGGATGAGCGGTTTACCGCCTACTACGACAAACAGGTACCCGGCTGCGCCCGCTTCCTGCGGGACGCTGTCGTCCACTGGGCAAAATAAAGCGAAAACAGGCTCAGGGCTGCACCTGGTGCGCAACCAATCAAATGCAAGCCTCCCCTCCTCTGTTGTTTTCTTGACAGCAGAGGAGGGGAGGCTTTCTATCATGCAGGAGCTCTGCAGCACGACGGTTATTCCGCATGACTGATGTCTTTGTGCCGTACGCAGGACTCAATAATGTCGGCGATCATCTCCACCTCATCGGCGCAGTCCTGCCGCAGCCACTCCTTGACGATGGCGATGATGCCCTCCACATAGTAGGCCATGTAATAGGGGCGGTGGGCGGACGGGACCTCAAACCGCTCCAGAATGGGGCCGAGGATATGCTGTTTCAGTTCCCCATATCGCGTATGAGCCTGCATGCTGCGTGGGTTCCGGAATGCCGCCCGGTAGACCTTTTTGTTGTCCCGGATAAAGCGGAGATAGGGGAGAAGATATTCCCGGGTGACCAACACAAGGTCTTCCCGCGCTAGGCTGCCCATATTCCCCAGAATTTCTTCTTCCTGCTGGGGGAAATAGGAGAGAAAGCGCTGGTTGATCATCTCCAAGGTCTCACTCACCAGGTCGGCGATGGTCTCATAGTGCAGGTAGAAGGTGGAGCGGTTCACACCGGCCTGGTGACAGATCTCTTTCACCGTGATGTATTCCAGGTCCTTCTCCTCCAGCAGGGCCAGGAGGGCCTCATCCATCCGCAGGGCGGTATTGAAGTATTTGCTTTCGGACTTGTTCATCTGCCGCCCTCCTCTCATTTTACTCGGCGGATTCGCTGATCTCCCGGGCCAGCTGCATGATCTCAAAAGCATACTTTTCCTTGCCGACCCGGAGAAGTTTTTTATAGATGGGGTAGTTGAGCCCCACGCCGACAAGCCCCAGAACGCCCAGGAGGACCCCGGCTCCCGTCATGAGAACGCCGCCTCCTCCGATCACATGCATGGAAAGGCACATCCCCAGGCCGAGGACCAGCGCCATCCCGATACCGAAGCCATAGGCGAAGAGAGTCGCCGCGCGCTTTGCTTTCCAATCCAGCTTTCTCAGGGCGACGACCTTGGAGGTATCCTTGGGGGCATATTCATTGGCAATGGCTTCCGCAAAAATTTTATCCGTGTTCATGGTATTATTCTCCTCGTATGATCCATTCTCTGCAGCTGCTGATATGATCATAGGGGATATAAGGCGAAAAGAGAACAACACGGTTTGGGTTTTGTGCTGATTTCAAAAACGGCATCGCAAAAAAGAGCCGCACGCCCACATTTTCCTGCAGATTGCGGTAGAAGAACTGGTAGTCATACCGGTGGAATACACCGTGGGAGAAGATGGGCAGCTCATAGACATTCAGACCCACCTGGCGGTGATAGGGGACAAAGAACCGGGCGTCCTGGTCGTAGATCCCTTTTTCCATGTTGGTGGCGCCTAGGAAATCGCTTTTGGTGGTGTCATCGTCCATGGACATGTTTTACTTCTTTTCCACCGGGATCCAGATCTCACAGTAGTAGTCCTGATCCTGGGTGCCATTTTCAAATTTGCTGGCATCGCTGTACAGCTCCACATTGATGCCCGCAGCGATCTTATAGTCGGGGTTCGTGGGCAGCCACTGGGAAAAAATCTGCTGGTTCAGCCCCTGGAGCGCCTGGGGCATCCGGCCGGTGCAGGGGAACACCGCCCAGGTGTGGGCCGGGATGGTGCGGGTGGTGAAGCCATCCGGGATCTCCCTGGCGGGATCGTAGTTGTCAGCGATGAGATATTCAAACTCATTGCCGCCCATGCTCTCGTCCAGGTTGATGCCGTACATGCCGCACACCACCTTGCCGCCGCCTGCGGCGAAGTGTTCCGCCCAGAACTGGGGGACCTGGGCCACCGCACCCTCATACTTGAAGGTCTTTGCCCGGCAGAGCACCGTAAAGGCCTCTTTTTTCATAATCTTGCAATCCATGTTTTGACCACCTTCCAATGTCACTTTGATCCGAAGCGGAGCAAAGGAGCGGACCGCGCCTCCGCTTTTTCGCAGTGCGGCAGGTGTAAGGCCATGGAATCGGGCAAAGGCTTTGGTGAAGCTGTCCGGCGAATCATAGCCGAATTCCAGCGCGATGTCGATGATTTTCCGGTCCGTTGTGAGGACCTCCAGCCCGGCGGCGGAGAGCCGGCGCTGGCGGATGTAGTCGCCTACCGTCATGCCGCACAGCATGGCAAAGCCCTTCTGAAAGTAAAAGGGAGACAGGGCCGCCTGCTGTGCGATCTCCCGGATGGTCAGCTCCTCCCGGAGATGTTCCTCGATATACTGGATCGCCTGATGAATGCTTGTTACCCAATCCATTGGTCACACCGTCCTTCTGTCCTCCAGCATACCGGAAACGGGCGGTTCCTGCCCGATTTTCCGTGCTCATGTTTGTCTGGTGGCGTCTATATTACACGGTTCTTGAAACTGCTTTTTCGTGTTATACAGCTTACTTCCACAATTCTTTTCGCAAATCGTCCAGATATCGCTTCTGCTGCCGCTTCAGATAGCCGGGGACGAAGGGATGCATCCACCAGTGTTTTGTGTGAACTATCTCGGTACAGGTCAGCCGGGTGCCGCCCTCAGCCGCCTCAAAGATCCCCTCCCAGGAGCCGAACATGTTGTCATTCTCCATGGTGAAGGACCAAAAACGGGGCGGCTCACAGGTTATGACGGTAAAGTTCGTGGCGTAGCCGCTTTTGGTATGCTCCACAAAGTGCGCCTCGTCCAAAAGTTCCACCCGGGCCAAGTCGCTGCGCCAGGCGGTATGGGCGAGGTCGGTCACGGTCTGCCACACCCGCACCACCGGGCAGGGAAAATAGACGGTCACCTTGGACGTCGCCATGGGATCACCCCTTCTTCGGTTTCTTGTTCAGTTTCAGGCTGATACCCCGGCGGTCCGCCGCCTCCTGAAGCAGTCCCACCGCGGTAAGGGCACGCTCCTTGATAGATTGCCCGCACAGCTCCGGACAGCTTTCCAGGGAGGCCATCACAGAGCGCAGATCCTCCAGGGGCAGAAGATAGACCGCTGTGTTGAACAGGGTTTTGCGGCGGCCGTCATTGTAATGGGCCAGAAGTTTCTCCAAAATGGCTTGCTTTTTCTCCAACTGGGCCAGGTAGGCTTCCAGCCCAATCTCCCGGGCTAGGGCGATGTCCTGCTGCCGGTTCCGGTGCGGGACAAAGGAATCCCCATCGTCAAAGCTCTCGTAGCGGGGACAGGGGTATTCCGAACATGCCCAACAGAATTGGATATTTTCGTGCTCCAGGGAGCATTTGGCTATTGTGCAGCTCTGGTTTCCTGCGCCTCCGCCGCAGCCGGGGCAGTAGCCACCCAGGCGCATGGAACACAGGGCGCAGTTGAGTCCACAGAGGGAGAATCGGGTCTCTTCTCTGGTAAAGCCTTTCATAACGTTTCCTCCCTCAGAACCACAGCACCTGCTCTTCCCGGAATACCGGGGTTTTCCCCTGAGCGTAGGGATCATAGCGGTTCTCGTTGCAGCCGAATTCCTGTAAAAAGCAGATCTGTCCCACCTCATTCCAGCGGATGAGGGAGAGACCGTCAAAACTCTGGATGGTGCCGTCCGCCATGACACACCGGAAAGCCCACTCCACCACGGTCTGGTCCCCCTTGTGGAAATACTGCCGGATGTTCCAGCGCTCTACGGTGCCCCGGCTGTTCCATTCATCAAACCACAGCTTGATCTTTCCGCTGCCGTAGTACTCCGGCCCCCAGCTCTCAATATAGACGGCATCCGGGGCGAATAGCTCCTCAATGCCCGTGTCCTGCCTATCCAGCCACATGGAAAACCACTGCCGGATTTTACTTTCCCTCTGTTTCTCTGCTTCCATATTCATATTCTCCTGTTGTCCCCTTTGGGTGCTGTCCCAAAGCATCAAATACTCCGTTTCCTTTTCCGCCACGATGCGGAATCCTGTCCGCTGGTAGAGATGCAGAGCCGGATTTTCTTTCTGCACGGAGAGGGATGCCCGCCGGTACCCATTCTCTTGGAGCAGGAGCAAAAGAGCCTTCAGAAGCCGCGCCCCGATGCCCAGCCCGCGATACTCCGGCAGTAACGAGATGGCCAGAGAGGGGGTGCCGTTGTCGATGTGTCCGTAGTCCACCATGATGCGGCACCACACCGCACCTACCACTTTTCCCGCCGCCTCGGCTACTATGCAGTGGTCGCCGGGCCGTGTGCCGAAGTCCGCAATATAGACCTGCAGCTCCGGCAGATCTATCACAGATCGGGACGGCGGCTCCACGCCCTGCGGGAGATAGATGGCATGATAGAGAAATTCCCGCAGAAGGTCATGTTCCTCCAAGCGTATTTTGCGAATGATCGTGTTCATCTCATTCCTCACTCTGCCCGTTTGATCGGCTGCCGGATCACGGTTTTCAGCCGTTCCGGCTTGCACCGCCGTACATCGCTCAAATAGATCTCATGGTGGAAGCGGCCCTCCCCAAAGTCTTCCTCGTAACCCTGGGCCGTGGCGTATTCCTCCATGGCGGCCACAGTGGCGGGCTCGTCGTCATAGGGACCGATGTGCATGCACTGGACGCACAGCCCCTCCTCCCAGGAGAAGAACTCCACGGGGGAGAAGTCCTGCTGTTTCTTTTCCGTGGTCTCCCGAATGGCCCAGGCGAAGAACTCTCTCGTCACGAACTCCGGCAGACGGAGGAGGGAGATCCAGTGAAAGTCCTTTTTACGGACGTAATCTACCCCGTGGATGCCCTCCTGCCACCAAAGCCCCTCCAGAGGCGGCACCACATAGTCGAAGTAGCCCGCCGGCCTGTGCTTGCCCAGCTTGCTCATTTTGATGGTGTAAGCCACGGCATAGAGCAGTCCCAGGGCCTGCTTGTAGGCGCCGTTCTCCTCGTTGGGATCGCCTCGGCCCCGCACGGCCAGAAAATGCATGGCAGGCACGGTGACGATGCCCGGCGTCCTGGGCGGCAGATAGAATTCCTTATACTCTTTCTTGTAGTCAAAGGCCATGGTCATTTCCGCCCCTTCTTTTGGAATGTGCTTTTCAGCGCCTCACAGGTGATGCGCGTCAGTTCGGTCATTTGCTCCCGGTCCTCCACATCCTCCACCAAAAAAGAATCCTTGGCCCCCTCGTAGGGAGGCGCCTTGGGCAGGTCGGGAAAGGCCGCTTCGCCCTGAGGGGTGACCTTTACGAAAAACTGGTCATCGCAGATGACGGCAAAAAACACATCGTCGCAGTAAAGACCGTATTCGCCGAACATTTTCCGGCTGCGGATGGCTCCGGCCTCCCGCAGCTGCTCGGCCACATAGTTTACAAAATCCAGATGAGACGCCATGTCAATTCCTCCTGTAGCGCTGGGCCAGTGTTTTGATCAAATCCCCAAGTTGGTCCCGCAGTTCTTCCGGCTCCAGCAGCTCCGCCTTGTCTCCAAAAGTCAGGACCCAGCTGAGTACGCTGTCGGCATCAGGAAAGCCGCCGGTGAAGCGCAGTCTTCCGTCCGGCTCCACGGTAAAACGGTCTGCGCCGTACTCCTCCACCAGCCGCCAGCGGCAGGTGGGATCAAAGCGCACGGTGACCTGATATTTTACCGGGAAGACCCGCTCCGGCTCCAGATTGGGCAGGGGAGCGGGGCGGGGAGTAAAGGGCTCGCCGGTAGAGAGCTCCGTCATGCGGTTGAGCTTAAAGAGGCGAAAATCCTCCCGGGTCTGGCACCAGCCCCACACATACCAAGTGGACCAGTGGAACAGCAGATAGTAGGGCTCCACGGTGCGGATCGACTCTTCCTTGGGGGAGAAGTAGGGGAAACGGATGGTGCGGTGCTGCTCGATGGCCCCTTGGATGAGCTCAATTTTCGGCGGCAGGCTGGTCTTGTACCAGGAGGATAGATCAATGAGCATGTGTGCGCCCCCGTTCACCAGTCCGCCGGTCCCGGCGGACAGCTTCTCCATCAGCTGGGCATAGCGCCGGGTGCCGCTGACGCTGTCCAGGCTCCTGAGCCCCGCCAGGATGGCCTGCATTTCCGGAGCGGTGAGCACGGTACGGTCCACCCGGTAGCCCTCCATGATGGAGATACCGCCGCCAGCCCCCTGGACGGTGGCGATGGGAATACCCGCCCGGCAGAGGGACTCAATGTCTCGCTGGATGGTCCGGCGGGATACCTCGAATTGTTCTGCAAGCTCCGGGGCGGTGACCTTCTCCCGCTGGAGCAGAATGGACAATATGCCGATGAGCCGCTCCATTTTCATGCGCCACGCCGCCTTTCCCGGTTTTGTCTGTATTATAGCACAGGAACCGGACAACAGTCTGTCATGTTTCGCTTGCCTTGTGTTTTTGGGGACCATTGGGTACAATAGGAACCACGGAGGGAATCGTTATGGGAAAGACTGTGTTATATCTCGCCATGAGTTTGGACGGATACATTGCGGACGCGCGGGGCGGTGTGGATTGGCTGGCGGGCGACGGCAGCGAGTCGGATGCCCCCGGCAGCTACCCGGCCTTTTTGGGTACAGTGGATGTCATCGTCATGGGCTGGACGACCTATCACCAGCTGGTGACAGAGCTCTCCCCGGACCGCTGGCCCTATGAGGGCCGCCCCTGTTATGTGGTGACCCACCGGCAGGAAGCGGACCAGGAGGACATTTTCTTCTGGAATGGGGAACTGACTGCCCTGGTGGACAAGCTGAAAGGGGAGTATGAGGGCAATGTCTGGATCTGCGGCGGTGCGTCCGTGGCCGGGCAGCTTTGGAAAGAGGGATGCATCGATCAGCTGTGGCTGTCCATCATCCCCACCGTGCTGGGCAGGGGTGTGCGGCTGTTTCCGGAGCTTTCTCAGGAAGCGCCGCTGAAGCTGGTGAGAACGGAACCTTGGAACGGGATCGTGGATCTGGTGTACGAAAAGCGGTGATAGGCAATGCGGGAACCATTTATCAATCTGACAGAAGAAAATCTGGAACAGGAGCACCTGTGCTGCATCATCCGCAGCAAGAAGCCCCATCCCGGTGTGGAGGCCAAGCGGGCCTGGCTCAGAGAGCGGCTGAAAGAAGGCCATGTGTTCCGCAAGCTGGATGCCAAGGGCGTGGTGTTCATCGAGTATGCTCCGTTGGAGACTGCCTGGGTGCCGGTAGAGGGGGAGAACTATCTCTACCTCTACTGCCTGTGGGTTACCGGGGACTTCAAAGGCAAGGGCTACGGCAGGCAGCTGATGGAGTACTGTCTGGCTGATGCCAGGGCCAAGGGGAAATCCGGCGTGTGTATGCTGGGAGCGGAAAAACAGAAGGCCTGGCTTTCAGACCAGGCCTTCGCAGAAAAATATGGGTTTGAAACGGTGGACACCACGCCGGACGGCTACCGGCTGCTGGCCCGCTCCTTTGACGGGACAAAGCCCCGCTTTGCGGAGAACGCCAAGGGGTTGGAGGTGGAACATCAGGAGCTGACCATCTACTACAGTCCCCAGTGTCCCTACACCCATCAGAGCGTAGAGCTGGTGCGCAAGACTTGCCAGGAGCTGGGGGTTCCCTATACCCTCATTCCGGTGGACACGCTGGAAAAGGCCAAGGCTCTGCCCTGTGTGTTCAACAACTGGGCGGTATTTTATCGGGGAAAGTTCGTGACCGTAAATCTACTGGACGCCGCCGCGCTGAAGCGACTTTTGAAAAAGTAGGGTGTGTTCATGGTAATTCGAAAAGTGGAAACCGATAAAAAGCAGTACCTTGATTTGCTGCTGCTGGCGGACGAGCAGGAGGACATGATCGACCGCTATCTGGAGCGTGGGACCATGTATGTGCTGGAGGAGGATGGAGTCAAGGCCGAATGTGTAGTGACGGACGAGGGCGATGGGATTTTGGAGCTGAAAAACATTGCCGTGGAGCCGGACTTTCAGGGGAGAGGCTATGGGAAGGCGCTGGTGGATTTCCTCATCCGAACCTACAGGGGGCAGTATACCGTGCTGCAGGTGGGCACCGGGGACAGTCCCGCCACCATCCCGTTTTATCAATCCTGCGGCTTTCGCAGGCACCACTTGGTCAAGAACTTTTTCACCGACCACTACGACCATCCCATCTACGAGTGCGGTGTCCAGTTGGTAGATATGGTGTATCTGCAAAGAGAGATATAAAAATGTGGAGTGCCTTAATTGGCACTCCACATTTTTTCAGTATCCGGGATATGTTACAGCTTCAGCCCTTCCACCCAGGCCTTCAGCTCAGCTTCGCTCAGGCGGCCATTGAGCAGCGTGCCATCCACGATCTTGGCACCGGGGGCGCTGGGGCGCAGCCCGGCCGCCGACTTGCCCAGGCCGCTGCCGCCGGAGGTGGCGAAGAGAACGATGGTCTTTCCGGTGAAGTCATAGGCCTCCAGGAAGGTGTTGAGGATGGTGGGGGCCACATACCACCACACGGGGAACCCCAGGAAGATCACATCGTGTCCGGCTACCGGGGCATCGGTGTCGGCCAGAGCGGGGCGGGAGTGGGCATCCTTCATCTCCACGCTGGAGCGGGAGCCCTTGTCCATCCAGTTCAGATCGGCGTTGGTGTAGGGAACGGCAGGTTTGATCTCATAGAGATCCCCGCCCACGGCGTTTGCCAGAGCCTTCGCCGCCTTGGCGGTGGTGCCGGTAGCGGAAAAATAAGCAACCAATGCGTTCATACGAATAACCTCCTTATGGTATGCTTCGCCTCTATTGTAAATCTACCGCTCAAAAATGTAAAATACTCATTTTCTATTTGCAGTTATTCTAAAAAGGCATCTTTATCTTGCGGGAGCGGGAGGAGAGTAGTAGGATAGAAGAAGGAGGGATGACCGTGGAACTTCGCGTTTTGAGGTATTTTCTGGCAGTGGCCCGGGAGGAGAACATCACCAAGGCCGCGGCCCTGCTCCATCTGACCCAGCCCACCCTGTCCCGGCAGCTGATGCAGCTGGAGGAGGAGCTGGGCGTGCAGCTCTTTCACCGCAGCCGCTACCACATCGTCCTCACCGACGAGGGGATGCTGCTGCGCCGCCGGGCCCAGGAATTGGTGGACTTGGCGGACAAAACAGCCCGGGAATTTGCTGCCCGAGAGACGGAGCTGATGGGCGAGATCACCATCGGCGCGGGGGAGACCCGGAGCATGACCTTCCTCTCCCAGGCCATCCGCACCTTTCGAGAGCGCTATCCCAAGGTTACCTTCCGCATCTTCAGCGCCAATGCCGACGATGTGAAAGAGCGGCTGGATATGGGCCTTCTGGATATGGGACTGCTGACGGAGCCGGTGGATGTGGGCAAGTATGCCTTCTGCCGGATGCGGGAGAAGGACCGCTGGGGCGTGTTAGTGCGGACAGATTCTCCCTTGGCTGAACTGGAGGCGGTCACGCCGCAGGATCTGGAATCGGTTCCTCTGCTGGTCAGTGGGCGGGAGAGTGTACAGCGGGAGCTTGCCAGTTGGTTTGGCGATGGTTGGGATCGTCTGCAGATCGCCGCGACCTTCAATCTGATCCTCAATGCAGCCAATATGGTGCGCTGCGGTGTGGGAGCGGCGCTGGGGTTCGACCTGAACCTGGCGTTTGATGGCCTCCGGTTCCTGCCCCTTTCTCCGCCTATGGAGACGGGGACGGTGCTGGTCTGGAAGAAGGATGAGGCGCTGACCCCGGTGGTGGAGGCCTTCCGTCAGCACATTAAAAATGTTCCGTGGGCATCGGAAGGAAAAGAAAATAAGCATTCGACCTTGTGAAGGAGTCATTTTAGCACGTGGGCATCCGAGGAAGGATACCCACATGTTTTCATTTGGAGGCTTCCATATGACCAGGCAGAAGGCGTGGAAACGCGATCACACCTCCAGGTACATTCTGCGGGAATACGAGAGCTGGGGCCGGTGCGGCATGATTGGAACGATAGAAAGAACAGAGCAGATCCCATTTGGGATCTGCTCTGTTCTCAGTATTGGGTGGGGATCTCGCGCTCGCCGATACCGTAGAGTCGGCGGAATTCCTCCAGATCACTGGGCGTACGGATCAGCATGACCTCGCGGAATGTTCCGGTGCGGACGTCCTGAAATCCTGCGACCTTTTCCCCGGTGCAGATGCTGGCGCGGATCACCGGCTTCTGGTTTTCCTTGTCATAGGACTGTGTCTCTGGCTTTTTCTTGAAAAACATCCCGTGCCCCTCCTCGATCCGGCGCATCTGCCGACTCCAGAAATACCGCAATGGCGGCTACTGTCTGGGCCTGCTGCTCCTGGGCAGAGATCGCAGCGGGCAGGTCCCACTTCTGCGGACCGTAGTTGCCGAACTGGGCGTGGTTGCCGCCCTCGATTTCCACGATGTTCTCCGTGTAGTCGATGTGGTCCTCCACGCTCTGGTTGAGGGAGCCGTAAATGGTCAGTGTCTTTTCCGCCGGATAATCACCGTAGATGTAAGCGCCCATCAGAATCAGTCCGTCCACCTGGTCGGGATGGTCGGAGGCAAACTTGGAGGCCATGGCGCCGCCCATGGAGTGCCCGGCAATATACCAGTGCTGCATCTCGGGGAACTGGGCAATGACATCCTCCGCCGCATCAGCATCGAAAATCGCCATGTGGAAAGGCATATGGACCAAAATGCAGGTGACTCCGAGCTGTCGGATCTGATCCAGCAGAGGCAGGTAGGCCTCGGCCTCCACCTTGGCGCCCGGATAGAAAATGATGGCGGTATCGGTGGGATAGGTAGGGGAGAGGATGGTCAGATTGTCCTGCGCCGTGATGCCGCTGTCCTGTTCCATCACCGCAAGGGCCACATCCTCCGCCCGGTAGTAATCGGACACATACCAGAAAAACAGCCCAGTCAGAAGGACCAGGATCAGAAGAAGGATTCCTCCGGCGACGAGCCATTTTTTGCGCTGGGACTTCGGTTTTGTTTTCATGCTCCCATCACCTCGGTCAGTATATGCCCAATCAAAGCCAGGGTGAACATGATGAGAAATCCGGTGATCATCCAGCCCAGCGCCTTGGAATAGCCCTTGGGCGTGATGCAGCCCATGGCGTCCAGCTTTTGGATGGTGGGGTGCAGCCGCCGGAAGTAGGTGGCGATGGACAAGATCATGGCCACCACCGCCCACAGCTTCACCTGCTCCGTGCCGATCACCAGAATCACCGCCAGCAGGAAGAGAAAAATCAGCTTCACACCAGCCACCCAGTTTACCAGATAAGAGGCGAACAACCGCTGCTCCTCGCTCTCCGGATTGGAAAAGGCGTTGAAGACGCCCACACCGTTACCCAACCGACTGCCGGGCCAGAAGTAGAGAATGGCCACATTGGCCGACTCCATGATGATAAAAAGGATCATTGCGATGGATAGAAAATCCATGTCTGTACACTCCTCAGAATTGCTCCTCCTGGGCAGACAGGTTCAGCCTGAAACACTCCGTCCAGGAGGGGAAATCGCACGATTTTAAAGAGAATTAAGGAAATATTTATCTCAAATGCGCTTTTATCTGCTATTGTACTCTTTAGATCCAGGCTGTTTTGTCATGAGCCCGGACGCAAGATTCAAAACGCGGGAGGATGAAAAATGAAGACAGGTCACAAAGCTGCGGCCCTTGGCTGCCTGGCAGTCGCCGTTGGATCCGCGGTCTACCGGCGCTGGATGATCCGGATGTCGCTCCGGGAGTTCACCCGATGTGCGCTCTATATGGCGGTCATGGACGATGAGATCTGCCGGAACGAATTGGAGGGGAACCAGATCGGGGACGCGGTCATTACCTTCCCACCGAAGGCAGAATCCCTGCAAGCGCGGTACCATCTCTTTCTGCAGAGAAACCGGGCCAAAAGCCGCCGGCAGATCCAGGAGGAAATCGTGGCGCTGGAGCGGCGGCTCCGGGAGTCCCGGCAGTACATCGGCCAGCCGAAAGAGCAGCTGGAAGTGGAGTTCTCCGGGGAACATGATTTCGGAGAGACCGATTCGGTCACGTTATAGCCCGCATCCTATTTTGCATCGGTCAATGCGTGGATCAGTTCCTCCTGTCCGGGCCCCCACTGATGATTTTGGGTGATTTCCTCCTCTGTGCATGCAAAATACCGCCACTGTGCCTCATCTGTAATTCCGGCGTCCCAGGTAGTATCAAAGTACCGGTATTCGCCATCCATCCGGGCACAGTTCCACATATGCTCCTCTCCGGCGGCCACGCCGGTGACATTCCAGCAGGGGATCCCGGCCTCTTGGCAGAGCATGTTGAAGGCCCAGGAAAAGCCGCCGCAGATGGCGGTTCCATACTTCAGTGGGCCATATGCGGTGCGGGACTCATAGGGCAGGGCATTGGGGTCCTGATAATAGCGGGAATCATAGGAGGTATGTTCCACGATGTAGCGGTAAATGGCGCGCAGCTTCGCCTCGTCCCCCATATCATCCGTAAAAATCTGCTCCGCAATGGACTGGGTTAGATTCTTTAACTCTCTTGCCTGTGCCACACTCGGCTCCAGCGTGTCGGAATTGCCGGGGAAGGCACAGATGGCGGTGGCGTCGCTGTTGAGCATATAAAGCACATAGCCATAGCCCGCCTGCTGCAAAGCCCGCTGCATATCATCCACCAAAAGATCCGGATCAAGGATGGCGATGGGGATTTCGGTTTCTCCCAGGTGGGCATCGGCAACCTCCACCAGGTCGGCCAGACAGCGGATCTCCATTCCGCCCTCCGGCATCCCGTCCGGATAGCCCAATTTATAGGGCATGTAGCGGATCTGACAGACGGTACCCTCCGGGCCGTCCGTACAATCCAGCTGATATGCATATTTCAGTTCGGGATACTGACTCAAAACCTGACTGGACGCATTTTGCAGGAAAATAGACCGGTCCTGCAGAGACAATTCCGCATCGGAAAAGGCAAAGGTCAGTTGGGGGATCATTCCCTCATAGGCCTGTTTTAGAATCTCCGCCGCATCCTCCGGGGATGTGACCGGATAGACGCCGTCCATTGGGGCGGATGGCTTCGGTACCGGAACTTCTTCTGGTGCCGAAGTGGCGGTCGGCACACTGGTACTGTGGACTTCCGCTGCCTGCTCGGAACAGCTGCACAGACTCAGCAGCAGGAAAAGCGCGCAGACAGCGGCAATTCTTCTTTTGGACATGGGAATCCCTCCTGCAATACTCCGTGACCGTATCATAGCATAAACCCAGGGGATGGGGCAATGAACTTTCGCTTTCATGAGCGACACGGGCCTTCCTGTTTTCAGAGACCGCTTTTTTCAGGATAAGGTCCAGCCGCATTTGTGGGAACCAAGAGTTTCTCCGCCTATCTGCATGAAAAGGTGCCGCAGCAGGATCCCAGTCGGGAATCCGCTGCGGCACCTTCTTTTGTCATTTGTGATGTGGGCCCTTCCGCTGACGCCATGGATGGGGCCTGGCGCGGAATTCCGTACTCTTTTGGAAGAGTTATGAAATCGATTTTCCAAGCGCAAAGGCCTGTTGAAGTTCGTCTTTTCCTTGGATGTCACCCGCATCCATGTTGCCGCCAGCCAAGACATGACCGAGATTGTTCCACCGCAGATGCTCCAGCAGGTGGTCATAGTAGAGGACGGCGTCGTCAAATTCATATCCTTCCGCCGCCATCAAAAGCGCGGAAGATGTTCCGTTGCCGCGCAGGAGGTTTCTGCCGCCTTCCTCCAGGGCAAACAGGCGGTCAAGGGCGGTGCGCAGCTGCCCGCTCATCGTCCAGTAATACAGTGGACTGGCAAGAACGACCACATCGCAGTCCCGGACAGCCGGATAAATCTGATTCATATCGTCCTGCTGGACACAGGGACAATCCCGATCGCTGTGGCCGCCGAAGCATCCCTTACACCCATGAATGCTCATTTTGTCCAAAAAGAACTCGGTGACAGTATGGCCTGCACTCTCCGCACCTTCCTGGAACGCTTTTACCAGTGCAGAGGTGTTGCCGCTTTTGCGGGGGCTGCCGTTTAAAATTACAATTTTTCTGCGCATCGTACATTCCTCCTGGTTTCGGTTGGATTGACTTTTCCTATGTTTGATACTAAAATTTTAGCAAGCATGAAACAAAAAGCAAGTACGCACATAAAAGTGCGGTACTTACTAAAAGGAGAGTGTAACATGGGCGTGCGCTGTATTGCCAATGAGTGCCTGGGGACCACCGGGTTCAGTTATACGCTTTCTCTCATCAACGGCAAGTACAAGATGACCATTCTCTATACCTTGATGGAGTTTGGCGTGGTGCGGTTCAATGAGATGAAACGATACATCGGAGGAATCTCTTATAAAACGCTCAGCACCACCTTGAAGGAACTGGAAGCGGATCAGCTGGTTCACCGGGAGGAATATCCCCAGATCCCCCCAAAGGTGGAGTACAGCCTGACGGAGCGTGGGAAGTCCCTGATCCCCATTCTGGACGGCATGTGCGAATGGGGAGACCGCAATCGGCTATAAAAAGCAGAAGGAAACCGGTGTGGTTTCCTTCTGCTTTTTATTTGGGACGATCATATTCTGGTCGGGAAACATAGGTGAATGGACTTGATTTTCTTTACCAATCGTTCGTAGGCCATAGTTTGTGCTATAATGGTTTATCCATATGGACCATTAAAAACGAAGGTGACAGAATGGACGAAGCAATGAAAATGAATCGGGATCAGTTGGCGCAAAGATTCAATGCTTGCCGTCCTGCGCTATGTGCGATTGGAGATGAAACACGTCAGCTCATCATCCGTGTTTTCATTGAAAACTGCGGAGCAGGGGGCTTGCGTGTAGGAGAAATTCAAAATAGTACGAATATTTCGCGTGCGGCGGTGTCCCATCACCTGAAAATTCTGAAAGATGCAGGTATCATAGACGTCAGACGCGAAGGTACAAAAAATTTTTATTATTTGGACGCTGCAAGCAGTAGTTTGCTGGCAGTATCAGAACTGTTCCATCATGCAGTAGAGCTGATGAAACATTGCCCTACATATAAGGAGAGAAGCAGATGAGCATCTATAAAATCATCTTTAGCCCCACTGGAGGCACAGATAAGGTTGCCAATTCATTTGTACAGGCCTTTGGACAGGAGGCAAAAACAATCGATCTGACCGATTTTGCAACGGACTTTCACCAAATTTCATTGACACAAGAGGATATCTGCATGGTTGCGGTTCCTTCTTTCGGCGGACGGGTTCCGGCGATTGCAGCGGAACGGTTGGAAAAGATACGCGCAAATGGTGCAAAAGCGATACTGATTGTGGTGTATGGGAATCGCGCCTACGATGATACGTTACTTGAATTAAAAACGATACTGAGGAATTCCGGGTTTTGCTGTGTGGCCGCTGTTGCTGCGGTCGCAGAGCATTCTATCATGCATCGGTATGCACAGGGGCGCCCCGATCACAAAGATTTGGAAGAACTTTCTCAATTCGCAAAACAAATCTGGCAGCGCATAGAGGAGGGGCGGATACCAGACGATCTGGTCCTTCCCGGCAGCAGTCCATACCGGGAGTATCACGGCGTACCCATCAAGCCTGTTACAAAGAAGAACTGTACGAACTGCGGATTGTGTGCGAAAAAATGTCCTGTTCAGGCAATTCCATTGACCAATCCCTCCAAAACCGATCATAAAAAATGTATCAGCTGCATGCGCTGTATCGGTATTTGCCTGACGCACTCAAGAAGTATAAATAAAATTTTGGCGGCGATTGCAGCAAATAAGATGAAAAAAAGTTGCAGTGAATCCAAGAAAAACGAACTATTTCTCGGAGCATAACTGCAGGTTTGTGTTCTTGCATTCTTGGAAACCGTCCCATCCAATGCAGCCGCTTGGGTCAGCAAAGATATTTTGATCGGAGCGTGACTCCCGTATTATGTTTTTCAGGAGCCGATGTCTGGTTCCAAGTTCCGAAAATTTTTACATTGCGATACAGAGAACAGGGTCTCTGAAACATTTCCATTCAGAGGCCCTGTTCTTATTTTTGAATTTCGCTGTCTTTTAATACGGATATAATTTGTTCCATCGAGTGATATGAATCTGAAATAGGCCAAGCCCTATGCGTTGAAAACCATTTTAGACAATTTGCAAGTATGAAAGCCGCAAATCACTGTTTCGCTGATTTGCGGCTTTTCTAATATAAAATACGATGGAACTTCCGAAAAGACTTGTTAATATCCAATTGTGTCATGGGGAAGGGGGGGAGTTCAGGAACTCCAGCAATTTCTGCTGCAGCTCCTGTTCACCCAAGCAGCCAGGCAATGCTGGATGCGGTGCGCTGTACCGCATGGTCGTAGTGGTTGCCTGGATTCAGCTGAAATACTGTGTCGATCCCCTTGCTCTGATAGAAGGACTGGATCTCCTCCGTGTTCTGTCGGACACTTCTCAGAACAGGATTGCGGGTTTTGCTCTCCTTGTCCCCCAGGGAAAAATACATACACTCCGGCCGGCACTTTGGTTCATGGGAGACGATATACTCTTTCATGCCGGGAAACCAAAGAGAGCCGGATATGCTGCCAACCCGTGAAAAGAGATCCGTCTGGTAGATGGCATACAGTGCAAACAGCCCCGCCAGAGAGTACCCGGCGATCCCGCGCCAACAAGGAACTCCGCTAATCTCTTTCTCTACCGTCGGAATAATCTCCTCGGTCAGGAGCCGCAAATAGTCATCTGCACCGCCGGTACAGGGCTCGGCATTTCGGAAGGCGGGTGGGCTGTCCCAGGGCGCCATGTCGTGGCTCCAGTCCAGATTGCTGATGGCTACCAGTGTGAATGGCGGGCAGCCGATAGCCTGTGCGGCCTCATATAGCTTCTGGCCTTCGGCAGAGAAGGTGTTGAGATAGATGATAGGCGTATTTGTTTTAAGACTTGGAAAAAGGGATATGGTTTTGCTTTGAACTGAGAAGGTATACATAACTTTTATCATCCACTTTCTGTTTTGACAGGGGGCTATACACGGAATAGTCCTGCTTATTGGACAAATATGAGGCTAAACTGAGTTCTCCATGATGGGAAAATGGGACAGAGCAAAGGGAGACCGCTTTGTTGATATTTGCCAATAAGTCCTTGTCGGATTTTGGAATTCCAGTTATACTAGGTACAATATACATCCATAAAGAGAAGATAGGAAGAGTGAAATATAGTGTTGCCTCCTGGTCTCTACAAACAAGTCATCAATACTGCCCTGAACCGCGAGCTTTCGGAGATTCCCGATGCCCGCAAATCGGTTGCACCTATTGACAAGGCAGAGGCTTCCAAGGTGCTGGCGCGGTACCTGGCGGATGTGGTGCAAAAGGGTCTGGAGAATGTGGCGGACAACGGTGGTGACATCTCTATGCAGATTGGCCTGGCAAACCAGATTGTAACCCTCATCCAAAACACAACTGGGGAAGCCGACTTTGCTGCGTTGAGTATCGACCAGCGGGCAGAGCAGCTTCTTGCGCTTTTACGGGAGCAAGACCCCCGCCTGGCAGTGGGCAAAACGGCTGCTGACCTGAGCCGGCCGGAGACCTCCATCGCCCAGAGCAGTCTGTTCACCGGGGCCATTCATGAGCCCCAGATGTACACAGAGCTCAAAAAGGAGATCGTCTCCGCCAACCGCATTGACATGCTGGTGTCCTTCATCAAGTGGAGCGGCCTGCGGCTCCTGATGGACGAGCTGTTGGAGTTCACCCAAAACGGAGGGGAGCTGCGGATCATCACCACCTCCTACATGGGAGCCACCGATGTGAAGGCCATTGAGGAGCTGCGGGCCCTTCCCAACACGAAAATCAAGGTCAGCTACGACACCAAACGTACCCGGCTTCACGCCAAGGCCTATGTCTTTTACCGGGATACCGGCTTTACTACCGCCTATGTGGGTTCCTCCAACCTGTCCAACGCCGCCATTTCCAGCGGCCTGGAATGGAATGTGAAGGTCACTCGCCGGGATCTGCCGGAGACCATCGACAAGATCGCCGCCACCTTCGAGAGCTACTGGAATTCCAGTGAGTTTGAGTACTACTCCGAGGATCAGAAAGAGCGGCTGGCACGGGCGCTGAGAGCAGAAAAATACTTTGATGCCAACAACGCCGAAGTGTACACCATGGATATTGCACCCTACTCCTACCAGCAGGAGATTCTGGATAAGCTGGAGGCCGAGCGCACCGTCCGAGGCTATACCCGCAACTTGGTAGTGGCCGCCACCGGCACCGGAAAGACGGTGATCTCCGCTCTGGACTACAAGCGTTTTTGCAAGCAGCACCCCGGAAAGCCTTGCAGGCTGCTCTTTGTGGCACACCGGGAGGAGATTCTGCGGCAGAGCCTGTACACCTTCCGGGCCGTTTTGAAGGACGCTAACTTCGGGGAGCTGTTTGGTGGGTAACTGCAAACCCGAGAGTATTGACCAGTTGTTTTTGTCCATTCAGACCTTCAACTCTCAGGATTTTGCCGCCAAGACTGTTTCGGATTTTTACGACTACATCGTTGTGGATGAGTTCCACCACGCGGCAGCGCCTACCTATCAGAAACTGCTGTCCTACTATCAGCCTCAAATTCTCCTGGGCCTGACCGCTACCCCGGAGCGTATGGACGGCAAGAGTGTGCTGCCCTATTTCAATAACCGGATTGCCGCAGAAATCCGACTGCCGGAGGCCATCGACCGCAAGTTGCTGTGTCCCTTCCAGTATTTTGGCGTCACCGACACGGTGGATCTGAACACCCTGAAATGGAGTGCCGGCGGCTACGATAAAGGTGAACTTTCCAACCTCTACACCTTCAGCGGCGCTGTGGCCCATCGCCGCGCCGATCTGGTGGTGTCCTCGCTTCTGAAGTATGTGACCGATATCGACGAGGTCAAGGGACTGGGCTTCTGCGTGTCCATTGAGCATGCGGAGTTTATGTGCCGCTCTTTCAACAACCGCGGAATTCCGTCCATCTTCCTGACCGGGAAATCCACCGATGAGGAGAGAAAAACCGCCAAAGGACGGCTGGTCAGTGGCGAGGTGCGCTTCATCTTCGTGGTGGATATCTACAACGAGGGCGTGGATATTCCGGAGGTCAATACGGTGCTGTTCCTGCGGCCCACTGAGTCCCTGACCATCTTCCTCCAGCAGCTGGGCCGTGGCCTGCGGTTGGCGGAGGATAAGGAATGCCTGACGGTGCTGGACTTTATCGGCCAGGCCAACAAGCGGTACAACTTCGAGGACAAGTTTGCCGCCCTGCTGAGCAATACCACCCGCAGCGTGACCCGAGAGATTAAAGATGGATTTGTCTCAGCGCCCAAGGGCTGCTACATACAGCTGGAGAAGAAGGCCGCCAAGTATATTCTGGAGAACATCCGTGCCTCTTACGGCAATACCGCCGGGCTGGTGTCCCGAGTGGCCAGCTTTGCGGAGGACAGCGGACTGGAGCTGACCCTGGCCAACTTTCTGGACTATTACCACCTGGACCCCAGGGCAATTTACAAGTTTTCTTCCTTCTCCCGCATCTGTGCCAGATCAGATGTAATTGCGGACTTTAGCGAACCGCTGGAGGAGGTCCTTACAAAAGCCCTCGGCCGGTTGGCCGTTGTGGACTCCCGCCGCTGGATCCGCTTTTTGCTGGACCTGTTGCCTCCTCTGGACGATATGGACTTTACGGCGCTGAGTGAGCTGGATCGGCGGATGCTTCAGATGTTCTATGTGACCGTCTGGGGCAAAGCGGCAGAGAGTTGGGAAGCCGATAAGGTGCTGGATAATCTGTATGCCCTTTTGGACAGCCCAGTGCTGTTGGGAGAACTTCTGGATCTGCTCCGCTATCGGTATGAACAGATCGATTTCATTGACGAGCCGGTGGATTTGGGCTTTGACTGCCCGCTGGACCTCCACTGCACCTATACTCGGGATCAGCTGCTGGTGGCACTGGATTTCCTGAAACCGATGACCGTACGCGAGGGCGTGAAGTGGCTGCCGGAGAAGCAGTTGGACGTGTTCTTTGTGACGCTGAACAAGGCGGATAAGGACTAGTCGCCCACCACCATGTATCACGATTACTCCATCAACGAAAACCTGTTTCACTGGCAGAGCCAGAGCACCACAGCGGCGGACTCGCCCACCGGCCAGCGGTACATTCACCACGGGGAGCGGGGAAGTAAGGTGCTGCTATTTGTTCGGGAGTTCAAGGCAGATCGGATTACAGGTGGTGCAGCGGCCTATACCTTCCTGGGAACGGCGAACTATGTAAAGCATGATGGAAGCAAGCCCATGAATATTACCTGGAAGCTGGACAGTCCGATTCCGGCAAAGTTTTTGAAGAAGACAAATAAATTGGTGGTGGGATAAATGACAGAGGTAGTTGCAGCCCTGATCTGGGATCAGGATAAGTTTATGATTTGCCAGCGCCCGGCCCATAAGGCCAGAGGGCTGCTATGGGAGTTTGTAGGCGGCAAGGTAGAGCCAGGCGAAACCAAAGAACAGGCACTCATTCGGGAATGTCAGGAGGAGCTGGCTATTACCCTGAATGTGGGGGAAGTATTCATGGATGTGGTCCACGAATACCCCGATTTGACAGTTCATCTGACGCTGTTTCATGCAACCATCCGGGAAGGCATTCCTCAGAGACTCGAGCACAACGACATCCGTTGGATCACCGTGAATGAGATTGATCAGTATGTATTTTCTCCGGCAGATGTAGAGATTTTGAGAAGAATAAAGGATGCCTACTAAAGCCTATCACAAACTGGTGCGGGATCGTATTCCAGAGATTATTGAAGCAGATGGGAAAATCTGTGTCTGCGAAACGCTTTCTGACGAAGACTACCTGTATCTTCTGGATCAAAAATTGAACGAAGAACTGGCAGAATATCAGGAAAGCAAATCCTTAGAGGAATTGGCGGATTTGCTGGAGGTCATGCAGGATGTCGTAAAGGCCCACGGCTGGACACTGGAAGAACTGGAGCAGGTGCGAGCAGATAAGGCATCCAAACGGGGTGGATTTGAGAAAAAGATTTTGTTGAAGAAAGTTGTTGACGAATAGTATGCTGCTCTTTTATAAGAGTGTTGATTATTCTGTATTGACAGCCGGCCTAACAATACCGATACAGCACCAAGAATCCGTCTTCCGTGAATTGGGATTTACACTGGAGCATGGGCAGCGCAAACAAATACAGATTCTGATTGACGGCACTCCATACCCCGCTCAGATCATAAACATTCAGTTTGATAAAAGTAAATATCCAACTCATAGGGATCTTCTGCAAATCCGATATTCTGCCAAGAGTGCCATTGCTCAAAAATTACAGGGGCTATTTGCATATTCAAAGGAGCAAATTACATTACAACGTCAATAATATTATGATCATATGTCCCAACCATCACGCAATTATTTACGATTTGAATCCTGTATTTGATTTCGATCAAAAGCAGTTTCACTATCCTAACGGGGATGTTGAAGGATTAGCCATCAATCTTCATTTGTAAACTGAGGTGAGCTCCATGCCTACCTACCGCGCTGCCTCCGGCAGTAGTGCTGAAGACTTGTTCATCGAATTGTTTTCCGACTTCCGGTAGTTCTACGAGGCCCGCCGGGCGGCTGGACTGGTGGTGGAGAAGTCCAATAGCATTTACGCCAAGGAGAACTATACCGACGCCCAGGTCCAGCGGAATATCCTGTCCAACCCCTTCAAGCGTTTTGAGGACATGCAGATGCTCCACCATACCAAAAACCCTGGGCGTGATCCAAGTGGACGAGTCTGTCTGGAAGAAGCTGACTCGGGAGGAAAAGCAGGAGATCGAGCGGATTTGCGACGAGAAGCTGGAGCAGTAATTATGGCCGCTTCTAGGCTGCACAAACGGATGGTGATCTCAAATGAATCAAGAGATATTGAATAAACTGAAAAGCACTCCGGAACTGTCACCTGATGAGCATGATGGAAGCTATGAACTGGTGCGCGCAATTGTGTCCGGCTATCGTGATGTGGATGAGGCTGTCCTGGACTACCATGATCTGAACGCCATTTATCTTATGTGCATTGGAACATGGCGGCACAGCTATGACAAAAAGCATGAGGCGGTTCATACAGCGCACCTGTCCGAAGCGCGCAAACAAGAGCTGGATCACCTAATTGATGCCTTGAAAAGCCGAGCGGAGGCTGGTGCCTACAAAAACCAGGAAAAGGCTGTCTCAGGCACAGGCCATATTGGAATGTTTGGTACTGGATTCTACTCGTTTCAGGGCAAGGCGGATATCCAATCCGTGCGCGCTTTTATCAGGATGTGCGTGGATCTTCTGGATATGACAGATGATGAGGAGATGTTTCAGCGTGCCGCATCAGTGCTTACAAAATCGTTCCGCGGTATGCAGGCCGCCGCAGTCTCTGTGGTGCTTCATTGCTTAAAGCCGTTTACCTTCCCTGCCATTAACAGCAATATGGGCAGCGAGGATATTTTTGCGGCACTGGGAATTGAGCTGAAATCCCGAGGTAAATTGGAAACTTATGTCGATAACTGCCGGAAAATCAAAGCTTTCCGGGATGCCAATTTTTCTTTCAAAAATTATCGGATTCTGGACATGGCAGCGTGGGAGCTGTCTGCTGATCCCATCCGTCGTGTTGTTAGCCAATACAAGGAATCCTTTGCCGCCTGGTTTCCGGAAGAAGCGTATAAGTGGCGGGCAGTCCAATGTTTCCAGGAGCATTGGAATCCAGAGAGAGCCGATTTTGCAGAAATGCTGAAGGAATCCTTCGCCCAGGCGGGAAATCTGCTGGACACCAATTACTCATTTCCCTGTAAGATGATCGCATTTTTTGCGGAAAAGGAGCCTGATACGGTCCGCTCGATGTTTCAGCAGCTGTTGGCTCCCGGAGTAGATATTGTCGAGCAGATCCAAAACTTTAAACAAAGCGCAGATGCCCTGTTAGCCAAGTATCAGTTCAAAGAAAGCATGAAGCAGCATTATCAGGGCGATCGTACCATCTGCACCTATCTGTTTTTTGCACAGCCTGATCGGTATTTTCTCTATCAATACGGGAAACTCAAGGCTTTTCTGGCAGAGACCGGCTTGCAGGCCGCCTGTAAAATGGGAGATACCCAGAATGTGCTTACCTACCAGGAGGTTGCCAACCAAGTTCTTACTTGTGTCCAGCAGGACAGCGAGCTGCTGAACATGTTCGAGACAAAACGAGCAGAGTTGGGAAGCGCATATTATCCGGATGTTGAACATCACCTGTTAGCCGATGACATCATCTACTTTGGCAGCCAGCTGCATAAAAGCGACTATTGGCCCACCTTGGCAGAGTATGATCCGGAGATCAGTGCAGAACAGTGGCTAAAACTTCTTGCGGACAGAACAATCTGCACAGTGGAAAATTTGCAGATTCTGAAAGCTATTCAGCAGGCAGGCGGAGAGGCAACCTGTAAACAGCTGAGTCTGAAATTAGGGAATACTTCTGCCCACTATAACGGCAGCATGATTCAGTTTGCCCGGAGAGTACAGGAAAAAACGGGCTGCCCGTTGGTTCAGAATGAAAACAATGATCAGAAGTGGTGGCCAATTCTTTTTGTGGGACGCACAGCACTTCAGGATCAGCCTGGTACATACTCCTGGAAACTTCGTAATGAATTGGCGGATGCGCTGGAACTTTTAGCGCAGAGAGGAAGGGACGACCCCATGCCGTTTGCAAAAAATACGATCCTCTATGGTCCTCCCGGGACGGGAAAGACCTATCAGACGGCCAACTATGCGGTGGCGATCATAGAGGGGAAATCGCTGGAAGAAGTCCAAGCAGAGAACCACGAAACGGTCTTGGAGCGTTACCGGAAGTACCGGCAGGATGGGCGGATTGAGTTCACCACTTTCCACCAGTCTTTTGGGTATGAAGATTTTATCGAGGGAATTCGTCCTAAGTTCTTCGGCGAAAACGAGGAAGAAGCCGGTGAGATCCAATACGAGATTACAAAGGGCGTATTCAAAGCGTTTTGTTTGAAAGCTCAAATTCCAATCGCAGATGCTAGGCAATCTCCCTACGGTTTTTCTGATACACCTTCTGTTTGGAAAGTCTCTCTTGGCGGTACAGGAGGGCATCCGCTTCGCAATTACTGCATGCAAAACGACTGTATTCGCATTGGATGGGATGAGTATGGCGAAACCGTTACAGACGAAACGAATTACTTTGTTGGCGGAAAGTATGTGCTGAACGCATTCCTGAATCGGATGCAGTTAGGAGATATTGTCCTTTCTTGCTATTCTGCCCGAACCATTGATGCGATCGGCGTTATCACTGGTGATCCGGAATGGCTCCCCAATGAAGATCACTATAAACGTTCCAGAAAAGTGAACTGGCTCCTGAAGGGCAAAAAAATTGATATCGAAGAGTTTCAATTATCACGTTCGCTGGTTCAATCCACAGTGTATCAGCTGGATACCACTGCGGCTGAAGTTATCAAAGCCCTGGAGAAAAATGGCTTTGCACCGACAACTGCGGTAGGAACAAAGCCCTATGTATTTATAATTGACGAGATCAATCGTGGAAATATTTCTAAAATTTTTGGAGAACTGATCACATTAGTTGAACCTTCTAAACGGCTCGGCCAAAGTGAGGGATTACAAGTCAGACTGCCGTATTCTCAAAAGCTTTTCGGAATCCCTGACAATGTCTATCTGCTGGGCACCATGAATACGGCGGATCGCTCCATTGCTCTGTTGGATACCGCCCTCCGTCGCCGGTTCAGCTTTGTGGAGATGATGCCGGACAGCGGCGTCTTGGATGGCATAGAGGTCGAGGGCATTTCCATCAGCGGCCTGCTTACGACGCTGAACCGCCGGATTGAGGTGCTGTTTGACCGGGAGCATACGCTGGGGCATGCTTTCTTTACCCCACTGCGTCAGTCCCCGTCCATTGAGACCTTGGGCGAGATCTTCCGGGACAAAGTCGTTCCGCTTCTTCAGGAGTATTTCTATGACGACTATGAAAAGATCTGCCTGGTACTTGGGGACAGGAAGCGTCCGGAACAGCAGCAATTCTTTAAGGTTGAAACCGCGGATTTGCAGAGCCTGTTCGGTGTGGAACCTGATTTTGAAGTAAATCCCACATACCATATCAATCCGGCTGCTTTCTTTGATGTGGAAGTATACCGGAATCTCTGACAGGCACATTCTATTGGGAGGTGAGCTCCATTGAAACAATATACCATTCGGGAATACATGGGGTTTACCCGCAATGGACCGCCACGGGCAGGCCTGATCTCTCTGCCGGAACACGCATTTGATCAACTGGAGCAGTTCATTCTCTCCAACCGGGAGGAAGGTTCCGGTACCCAGCCACTGGAGTTGATGAGTCTGAGCGCAAAGCCCGGCGTGGGCAAAGTGATTACCGCCAAAAACTATGTAGGGGTTATTACCACCAGAGACGGAACAGAGATTGAGATCCTGCCCAAACTGACGATAGAGGGAGACGACAGCGACCAAGCTGTCCGCAAAGTGTTTCTTACCATGCTGCGAACGGTTCAGGAGGCGCCATTCAAGACATTTCGTACTGCCCACCTGAATACTTCCCGTATGCGCTTGCTGGATCTGTTTGTGCGCATGTTTTTGGACGAGGCCCACCGGCTGATTCAACGCGGCTTAAAATCAGATTACACGGCAAGGCAGGACAATGAACCCTGTGTCCGTGGGAAAATCGTATTCTCGGAGCATATTCGAAAAAATCTGCTGCACCGGGAGCGAATCTTCGTGGAGTACGATGTGTTCAGCGTGGACTGCCCGGAAAACCGCCTGGTAAAGTCAACCGCTGTCTATCTACAGCGGCATGCCACAGATCTGCAGAACCGCAAGGACCTTCGAATCGTGTTATCTGTTATGGATCAAGTTCCAGTGTCCAAACATGTGGAGCAGGACTTCCTGCGCTGCGGCCAGTCACGCTCTATGGCGGACTACCGGCGACTTTTGGAGCTGTGCCGGGTGTTTTTGCAGGGGAAGAGCTTTACTGCCTTTTCTGGTGGAGAAGCCGCGCTGGCGCTTCTCTTTCCCATGGAGCGCGTGTTTGAAAGCTATGTGGCAGCGGTGCTGCGGCGGCATTTGGACTTCAGGCAATATCGTGTTCATGTGCAGGCAAAGGGCAAATATCTCTTTGAACTGCCGCGGAAGCAGTTTGCCCTGCGGCCGGATTTGGTCATTGAAGACTTGGATAGCGGCGAGCGGACTATATTGGATACCAAGTGGAAGCTTCTGTCTCCTCAGTGGCGCAATTATGGAATCTCACAGGCTGATATGTACCAGATGTACGCATATCAGAAAGAATATGCGGCAAAACAGGTGGTGTTGCTTTATCCGGATTGCGAAGCAATGGCAGGACAGAAAAGCTCTCTTTGCTATTCTTCTCCCAGCGGAAGTCTGGTCATAGTGCAGACATTGCGTTTGGATTCTCCGATTGCGATGGCAGAAGCAGTGAAAGAGTTGCTGGATGTAGCATCTCAGCCTTCAAAATAGCAATGCACGCCCAATCACGGAGAGATATCAGCGAAACAAAGAAGGTAGGTTTGTGATGGACAGCAAAAAATACATGTTCCTGATCAATGGGCAGGACAAGACGGACTCCGTTGCCAGTTTCCGTTTTCAGGACGGTATGTGCGAGGTGGTTTACAGCAGTTCCCCAAAGCCCTACCACTACCGTTCCGAAAAAGTACAGCTCCTAGAAGTACAGAGCCGGATCGATCCCACGCAGTTCATCATTACCGTGGATGGAAACCCTTTTTCTCAGATCGATGAGATTCTGGATTTTGGCTCCTTTTACCGTTTCATCCGGACAGGGAAAAGAGCCCTTACATATCCAAAAGGCCAAGTGGAACTTCAGAAAAACTGCCTTACAAGCCAGAGACAAGCGGGCGTTTTTGAGTATTTCAAAGAAACAGCAGCAGCGGTCAGTCTGGTGGCCGAAGACGGTCGCAATATTCTGAATGCCCAGTACGAGCGAATCCAGAGTGTCAGCGACGCAACGGTGCTGTCCTGCTATCTGGATTCTTCCAAGGAGCCTGCGGTGCGGGCGCTCCCTGAGGCAGTCATCTACCCCTTTGGTCTGAATCAGAGCCAGAAAACAGCGGTGGAGAATGCGCTTTCCTCCCAGATCAGCATCATCCAGGGGCCTCCCGGTACTGGAAAGACACAGACCATTTTGAATATCATCGCCAATGCAGTTCGGAATGGTCAAACGGTAGCGGTTGTCTCCAATAACAACTCTGCCACCCTGAATGTGGCGGAAAAGCTGGAGAAGAAGGGACTTTCGTTCCTGGCCGCTTTTCTGGGGAGCCGAGCGAATAAGGAACATTTTCTGGAAGCACAGACTGGTCAATATCCCGATATGTCGGCCTGGGCTCTGGAGGCGGAAGAGGAGGCACAGCTGAACCAGGAGATAACGGTTCTCTCCAAAGAGCTCAGTGAGATGCTCAACGCGAAGAACCGCATTGCCGCCATCGAACAGGAACTCCTACAGCTGACGCCAGAGCAGCACTATTTCAGTGAGTACTACAGCACCTATGCGAAAGGTCTGAGGGATGAGGTAAAAGGGCTCTCTTCTCGAGAGATTTTGTCTCTCTGGTTGGAGTATGAGCAACATGCCCAGCAGGAGAGTATGTGGGCAAGCCTACTCCAAAAGATCGCTATTCTGCTTCGCTTCAATCGCAGTGCTCTGAGAGTATTTTTCAAAGCTCCGGAACTGGTCATTCCGTATCTCCAGCGGCAATTTTATATGGTGCGCCAACAGGAGTTGACAGAAGAGCGGGTTCAGTTGGAAAAGAAACTGGAGCGGTATGCCTTTGACGAGAAGATGGCAGAGCTGACGGAAAAGTCTCTGCGGTTGTTCCGAGCAGAGTTAAGCGAAAAGTTTCCTTGGGAAGAGCCCCGTCGGTGCTTTGAGATGCGGGATTTCCGAGGTAAGTCCAGGGAACTCAATCGAGAGTATCCAGTGATCCTGAGTACGACTTACTCCATCAAGGGTACTCTAAACTTTGAACATACCTACGATTATCTCATCGTGGATGAGGCATCCCAGGTGGATCTGGCCACTGGTGTACTGGCCTTCGCCAGCGCCAAGAATATCGTCATTGTTGGAGATCTCCAGCAGCTTCCCAATGTGCTGGACAACCAGAACATTCAGAAAAGTGAGAAGATTTGGGGCCGGTATTCTCTCCCGGAGACGTATCATTTCACCGCCCACAGTCTGCTCTCCTCCGCCATTGCCACATGGCCGGAGGCTCCTACCGTTCTTCTGCGGGAACACTACCGCTGCCATCCCAAGATTATCAATTTCTGCAATCAGAAATTCTATGGCGGGAAGCTCATCGTCATGACGGAGGACCATGAAGAGCCGGATGTCCTGACGATGTACCGGACAGCACCCGGCAACCACGCCCGTGGCCATCTGAACCAGAGACAAATTGATGTGATTCGGCAAGAGGTGCTTCCCAGCCTGGAGAGACAGGGGTATGGAAGCATTGGCATCATTACGCCGTACCGGGACCAGGTGGCGGCAATCCAAACACAGCTGGGCAAGGAATTGGAAGTGGCTACCGTCCATAAATTCCAGGGCCGGGAAAAGGATGCCATCGTTCTGACCTCCGTGGACAATGTTATTACGGACTTTGTGGATGATCCACGGATGCTGAATGTGGCGGTATCCAGGGCGGTCAAGTCCTTGACCGTCATTACCTCACAGGACCCGCAGAACGACCGAACCAACTACGGCGATCTGGCGCGCTATATCGAATATAACAACTGTGCGGTAATTGAGAGCGCGGTGTACTCTGTTTTTGATCTGCTCTACCAGGGGTATGCCGAGCAGCGGAGGGCCTTTCTGAAAAAGCATGGGCGGGTTTCAGAATACGACTCGGAAAATCTCGTCTATGCTGTGATTCAAAATATGCTCCAAAAAGCAGAGTTTTCTTTTGTGGATTGTGCGGCCCATGTGTCCTTGGTCAACTTGGTGAAGGACTACTCCATGTTGACGGAGGAAGAAACAGCATATGCCCGTAATCCCCTGAGCCATGTAGATTTTCTTTTGTTCCGTCGTATGGACAAATCTCCTTTGCTGGCGGTAGAGGTGGATGGTGCCGCCTTCCATGCCGCAGGAAGCGTCCAGGCGGACAGAGATGAAAAGAAAAACCGGATTTTTGAACAGTGTAATATTCCGCTGCTTCGACTTCGGACAGATGGGAGCGGGGAGGAGGAGCGCATAGAACAGGCGCTTCGGTCAGCAGTTTCTAACAGTTGACACCCCCCGAGATTACCAAGAGAAGAGGAAATATAAGATGAATGTCATTTGCTTCGGTGATTCCAATACCTACGGCTATGACCCACGGGGCTATTTCGGCGGGCGCTATGACGCAGACAGCCGGTGGGTGGACATCCTGTCTGCGGAGACCGGGTGGACAATCTCCAACATGGGTCAGAACGGCCGGGAGATCCCATCTGCCGTTCCCATCCTGCCCGCTGACACGGACTTGTTGATTGTCATGCTGGGGACCAACGATCTGCTCCAGGGGCGAAGCCCGGAGCAGGCGGCTGAGAAGCTGGAGCGGTTCCTCTCGAGCGTCTCCATGGATCGAAACAAGATCCTGCTGATTGCACCGCCGCCGGTGACCACTGGAGCGTGGGTGCCCAGCCAACAGCTCATTGACAACTCCCACACCTTTGCACGACGTTGTCAGGACCTGGCGGAACAGCTGACGATCCGCTTTATAGACGCTGGAAAGTGGAATATCTCCCTGGCCTACGACGGCGTACATTTTACCGAGCAGGGGCACAAAACGTTTGCTGCCGGACTTCTGGAGGAACTGAAATGAAACGAATGATCCCTTTTCTGTTTGCCCTTTTACTACTGACCGGATGCGGCGGGAATACTGCAGATGGCTCCTACCAGCAGATCACACAGGAAGAAGCCAAAGAGAGGATGGACAACCAAGAGGTCATCGTCCTGGATGTGCGGGAACAGGACGAATATGACAGCGGGCACATTCCAGGTGCCGTTCTTCTGCCGGCAGGCACGATTGACGAAGATACTGCCGCTGAGGTGATCCCAGAAAAGGACTCCACGGTTCTGGTCTACTGCCGCAGCGGAAACCGCAGTAAGACAGCTTCCTCCATACTAGCCGAACTAGGCTATACCAACATCTATGAATTCGGCGGCATCAACACATGGCCCTATGAGACGGAGCCGTAAGATAAACGGCCCTTGGACGTAAAATCTATATTGCGACAAACAAAGAAAGAGTCAGTTAGAAGCTCAGGCTGCCCAACGTGTAAACTGTGGAGGGATCATATGAGTCGCGCCAGACTGCTACATGTCCTTTCAATTTTAGAAACGGAAACCAATATATCCTGTGGGCTAACATTACAAGAAATTTGCCGGATACTGCTTGAAAAGTACCCGGAAGAAAGGTGCTCTGAACAGCGGGTGCGCAAGGATATCTCTGTTCTGCAGGTGCTTAGTGCAGAGAAACTTGTGCCATTTGAGCTAAAGTATGAGTCAGGGCCTCACAATCAACGAAAATATAAACTTTATCGTCCTGCTTTTGGGTTAAATGAGGCGCGAATGGTATTTGATTCAATCTCTATCAGCCAATTTTTAAGCCCGACGCAGAAGAACTCACTAATTTCTCAACTGGAAGGGTTTCTCTCCCAGCGTGAAGTGCGGCAGTTAAAACAGCGTGTCCGAGTAAGACCTTGTTTAATGCAAAATGAGCAGCTTCCGCAGACACTTCAAGTAACTTACCGAGCAATTGATGAACAGAAGTGCTTGCGCTTTGATTATTCGAGATTCGATATAGCAGGGAGACAACAGATCAGAAAAACTTATCGCCACATTCGCCCAATTCAAGTTGTATGGGAGCAAGAACATTATTATTTGGTGGCCATAAATCCAGAACACGACGAAGATGACCGGCAAAGAAATTACCGCATTGACCGAATGAGAAATGTGGCCTTTGATACTGGGGAGTGGAGGAAAGTTAAGGAATTCGGCTTCAGCTATGGTCAATTTGATATGTTCTCCGCCAAAGAAAAACGGATTGTAACATTTCGAGTGCATCCATATCTTCTTGATATGGTATTTGAAACATTTGGGACAAATATTATATGTCATCCGGATGATAAACGACAGGATTGGATTGTATTCTCTGCTGAAGTAGAGTTATCTGCCGGCTTTGACCGATGGGTGCTTCGGCAAACAGATAAAATAGAAGTATTAGCGCCTCCCTCGGTACGCAATCGTATCCATGAATTGCTAGAAAACATTATCAAAAGCTACCGCAAATAAAGCGGTAGCTTTTTTATATTTCAAAACTAATTTATTATTTTGCATCAGTTTTTCAGATTTCAAAAAACTGATTTGCTATTCTTATGATAAAGTCATTATAAATTCGGAGGTCACCCATGAGATATGAACTTGAAAAATACTTCTCAAATCCATGTGAATCCAGTGGGCTGTTAATTGCAGAAGCACCTACCGGATATGGAAAGACATACGAAACAATCCAGGCAATTTATCAGTATATCGAAAAAGGCGGATCCTCTCAGGTTCTATTTATTACAACCCTTCTTAAAAATTTGCCCGTAGATGAATTGCGGAATCTCTATGAAAAGAATGGCCGGGGTGTGCTGTTTGAAAAAGAAGTATTGGTTCTGCCCTCTGCTGAGTCAAGTGTGGAGAAGGCTATTTTAACAGAAAAAATTCCATTGGAGTTCCAGACAGACGCATACCAGGAACTTTTATCTGCCTGCCGGAAGAAAAAACAATATCAACAATTTGGTGAGGCAGGCAAAGATATAACGAAATACCTTGGAGATCAGATCTGTAAAACACTGGAACCTCAATTTCGGCATGAACTGGAAGACCGCCTTCGAAAGGATTTTCCGGAGGGATCAGGGCCCCGGCTGGATGCAATCCGAAATAAGGAAAAATACAAATGGATGGCCAAATTTTATCCCTCTGTGTTCTGGTCGGAATATAAGGTGCTTCTGTTATCTGTGAAGAAGCTCATGGCACGCAATATTTCCCTGGTAGAGCCTAGCTTTGCTTGTCTATCTGAGCGGATGCTGAAAAACAGAATTGTATGTATGGATGAGTTCGATGCTTCACGGTCGGTTATCTTAGACAGCTTGATCGATCGGGCACTTGATCTGCGAGCAGATTATCTACAATTATTCTTGCAGGTTTATCGGGGTGCGACTACCCATCAAGTATGCAATGAACTGCAGACAGTCCGAAAAGCTTATGAGGCGGGGCAGACCCTGACATGGGAAAAACTCTTAAAAGAAGCGCAGGATATTTATCAGGAAGGTGCCCTCTATTACAGCATGAAAACCGTAGACATGGCAATCGATAAAGGAAGAAACTTTCTATTTCACGACACCTCCTACCACACTGTTTTGGACGGGAATCGCACACACATACGCGCGGTGTGCAATCAATCCGATGCGCAAGTGCAGATTCACTTCGAGGCAAAAGATGAGTATGATGCGCATCAGGATGAACCGCGCATTGTGCTTCAAAATCTGTTGCGGAGAATCCATGTATTCTTGCTGCGTTTTCAAAGGTATGTATACGGATGGGCCAAATCCTATGCCAAACTGGTCAACACACGCAGGCCACAAGAGGAAGACTCCTATACCATAGCTGCTGCGACAGAAAGCATTTTTCGGCAGTTCGATTTGACATCAGAGCAAACACGCCTCATGTCAGAAGAACTTGCAGACAGCACGGGTGGGCGATCCCTACAAGATGTGATTTCTCCCGATCTGTCCTTTTATGAAACTGGATTTCGTCTTTTTGAATTTATTGACGATGACCATCATCGAGCCCAAACCTATTTGCAGTATCTGCAGATGAGAAATACACCGGAAAATGTTCTGCTATACCTGTGTTGCCAAGCGAAAGTGGTTGGTCTCTCCGCAACGGCAGCACTGCCCACCGTCCTTGGAAATTATGATTTGAAGTATATAAAGGAACAACTGAAAGAACATTACCATGAACTTTCCGATGAAACAAAGGCCTCTATTCAGAGCGGGCTGGAAACACTGTGGAAGCCATACAAAGAGGGCAGAATTCAAGTCAATTTACAGGTGGTAGACCGTGGCAAGGATCACTTGTTGCTCTCGGAACGACTGAAAGATATTTTCTCTCAAAAAGCGCTGGCGCAAAAATATACACATCGTTTTACCGCTTTGGGTAGCGAAGAATACGTCCAGAAGCGGTATTGCAATATATTGACAGCGATGAAAGCATTTTGGACACACCCAGACATTCGTGCGTTTCTCTGCCTGAATCAAGTATTGCCGACGCCAGAGAAACGAGCGATGGATGAAAATCTACTGCGGGATGCATTAGAAGACCTGCGGAAAGCATATGCCCCACAGGCCATTGGAGAAATGGTTATCTTGCGCAGCGGGGAGCAGTTTGAGGCAAACAAAGACTGTTTGCTGCAAGCTTTGCAAACCGGTGCCAAACGATTTGTGTTATCCAGCTACCAGACCCTTGGGGCGGGGCAGAATTTGCAGTATCCAATTCAAGATAGTAGTAATCTGGTTACACTAAATGCGGAATATGACGAAAAAGATCCCCGATTTCAGAAAAAAGATTTTGATGCTCTATATTTGGGAGATGTCACACATACCGTTGTGAATCTAAATGAGGATGGACCTTTGAGCGGGCAGGAATTGATGAAATTCTGCTTTCAGGCAGAGTGTCTCTATGAAAATGATGAGATCTCCTACCGCACATTGAGTCGTCTTCTCAAAGATGGTATCGGCCGTTTTTCGGGGAGACGCGTCCTAAATGCTTTTGCTCAGAGCATCTTACGACAAAGTGACAGTGTTCACGGACAGATTACGCGAGATGTCATCCAGGCAGTGGGGCGTATGGGGCGGACTTTCTTAAAAAATCCGTCTGTGTATCTATTTACCACAGAGAAAACATTGTATGACTTAGATCTCGCCTGCTTGAATGGACGTATTTTAAGTCCGGAGATGGAGGTACTGCGGAAGGCACGAACTGAGTTGGGCGGTAGAGAAACCTGTATGGATCATGCCCACAATGAAGCAGAACGCAAAGCGACCAGAGGCAATACATACATATTGCGGATGTTAAATGTCGACTGGACCGAGGAGACGATGGCGCTTTGGAAAGCCCTGCGTCAAACAGTCCTTCAATACCCCAGAGCCGGACTTGATGTCTTGAATGGCAATCCTATGATACGAACCTACTATATCCCGCTGGCGCAGGACAGACACTGCTATTTCTATGCGCAAAAAGGAGACTTCTCGGAAGTTATCCTCTCTTTTAACCAAGACAAAATGCAGTTTGCGGCAAGTCTCCCAGAGGGACTGTCTCCCTCGACCGTAAGTGAAGAAGAAGCGCGTCTCGCGCAAATCCTGTTGTATCCGGGATTGAAGGAGTATTTTATCCATCATGGATGGGCTACCGAGTTTGGAACTGGTCCATATATTATGAGCCCGGTTCTGTTCCAAAATATTTATAAAGGAGCTTTGGGAGAAGTGGCCGGTAAGTTTATTTTGGAGAAGGAACTGGGAGTCCCACTACAGGAAATAGAAGATCCGGCGAAATTTGAATCATTTGATTTTGTCGCTGATGGAGATGTATTCTTTGATTTTAAGCACTGGAAATGGAATATGCAGGTAGAGGAACGGCCAATGCGGGAAAAAGTTCTGGAAAAATTGGATGCGGTAGGCGGCAAAAGAGCGTTCATTGTAAATCTATTCTCAGATGGCGTGTCGAGACCGTCATGTAGCAAGGACGAGCGTCTCGTTGAAGTACCGGGAATCCTTCTTCCGACCGGCCAACTTGATCCGTCCGCAGTGGACTATATAAGGAGGTTTCTATTGTGATTCAGACCAATCAAATGGAGATTGCTTTTGATTTTGAAGCAATTGCAAGGGATTTTTCAATTTTTGAAGCAAGGCGAGATCAGGGTAATTATTGGAAGAGTAGGGTTCCAGATGTCGCCTTACAGGAGTGCAGGGCATTGGCCGTCGTGTATGAATGGGGGACAAGTTGCTATATCTTATATCATCGGGCTTCCGCTGAACAATACTCGCTTAAACAGGCGCTGGGATGCTGTGAAGATAATGTACGGGTACAGGAAATCTCAGCGCAGGAGTTGGCTAAAACGAAAAAACACCTTTTAGTCCAATTACTCTGTAATGCGCTTCCCAGTATCCAAACAAACGGGGAACTATATCATAATGTGACGGGGAAGCTGTATTACATGAACCCCGGCTGGTTTTACTACCGGAAAGAAGTATTGGCCAGTTTTTGGACACTCCAGATTTCATTTACAAAAGACGGTTGTGTTAAGCTGGATGTAAAAACCTTTAGCAATACCCGAATCAAACAAGACTGTAAAAATAAACCTCAGTATCTATTTGATCCGGAATGCTATATACTGCGGCGGGCATTGCGAGATGATCCAGGTAAAAGTACAGATCACTTCGTAATTGGAGCGCTTAATCAAAGACGGAAGAACACCGTGTCATTTTTGAAATTTGGCTCATTACCCGATTATCAAAATTGCAAAGTCGGAATTTTACATCAGTTTTTGCGAGATGTGCGGACATCATTATCTCCGTATTTATCTTTGAAAATGGTTTCTCTCGATGAAAGTACCCATCTGGGAGTATGTGGCTCAGTTGATAGTATGACAGGAATCAGAAATCGTTTGAGAGAGACACCCCTATATCTGGAGGATACGGTACAAAACGAGCAATCCCGCACATTAATCTCCATGCTGCGTTATGAACTGGCGCAATATAGTGGGGTTACCTTTATGGAGGGAACTCCAGGAAAAGACGATGCACTGCTTCGGATCATACACTATCCTCTGTTTTACGAAGATCATCCGGAAGATGATGCATATTTTAAAGCGCCCAAGCATTGCATTGTACAGCATATAACGGTCGAAGATTTTCAGCTAACAGGCATGAATGCGCGCAGAACAAAAGAAAAAGAAGACCACAAACTGCTAAAAGTGATCCAGGAACTTGCCATTAAGATCGATATAAGCCGGCGGCAGATGAGCTGCTATGATTGGGCCAAGCTTGGAATCAATAGACCGGTTACATTTGTTATGGCATGTTCGGATTCTAAGGACCAAAGCAAACCGATCTGTTATGATATGTTCCGCATACAGCCGGGCGGAGAACTATATTTTGAATCGTGGCAGCAATCTTTCTGTGAAGATAATTCAGAACGAGAGAAAATCTCCGCAGCGTTTGAAACACCCTATGGAAAGTTCGATACTACCATCAAAGGTCTTGTCTATGAAGAGGAAAACAACATCCATATCATTTACGACACGGACCGTTATACTCTTCCCAATATGCAAGATCTCGAACGGGTTCTTAGCGCGACGCGAGATGATGAACAAATCTCGGCCAAGCCGCTTGTAGAAACAATACAGAAATACGCTGATAGCTTATCCGGCAACGAGAGAGCGCGGTGCGAAATGATTCTGGATGAAATCAACCAGTGTGGTATGCAAGTTAGCAGAAAAGAATTGCGGCATATTCTCAATTTGAGGAGTAACCTGGGCAAGCAGATCAACCGATTCATTTTTGAGGAAACCGGCGTTTTAATCGGAAATGCCCTCAAAAGCGCCCGAAATAAAGAAGCACTTTTCGGCGGGGTGTTAGGAATTCGCCATTTTTGTAAAGATGGTGCCCAGTACTACTACTCCGGATATCTTGGGAAATCCTTAAATCGGTCGTTCCCTCATGCCTGTAAAATCCGAAAGGTTTGCTCAACCGGTCAGACATTGGAATTCCAGGCATACCTTCCTCTGCTTGAGGTTGATTTCATACGTGCAAATGGATGGACGGTCATTCCTTTCCCGTTTAAGTATTTGCGAGAGTGGAAAGTGCAGCAAGAGCGGTTCCGGAGTTCTTCCACCAGTTCTCATATTCCTCCAGAGTGATATTTCTGTTTCATTTCTCTGGTCTGCTCACTCCGGGTGTAGAAATCCGTGTCAGAGATACGTCTAGCCTTGATCCGCGCAAAGCGTTTCTTATACTCCTTGCAGTATGCCTTGAATACTAGATTGTCAAACCATTTCTTTGCCCGCTGCTGGAGGAGGTCTCCGGTCTCACGGCAGGTCTTCTGTCCTTCTGTCACTGAACGCTCACGGTACTCCGCGCTGACCCGTCCGGTCTGCGGGAAGTAGCGGCCACAGTTCTTGCAGCGCCGCACCGTAATGCCTCTCTCAACACAACTGCGTAGAGAGTAACCAATCATGTCCAGAATGCTGGCGGAGTACAAAACCGACGAACACTGCCCCGGCGCCACTGGCTCAAAGCTGAGAGGAACGGGACGAAAGGGAAGCAGGTCAGGATCCTTCGGCCTATCGTAAAGATAGTGCATAGCCGCCTGTTGCTGGGGATCACGCCCTGTGCTGTCCCCATCTTGAATGACACAGAGCAAAAATACCTCCCTCTGAAACCACAGATTTCAGAGGGAGGTATTCATGTCTCAGGCTGTTTCCAGTGGTTTAGTTTTGGCAGCTGGGCTTCAAAATAGGCTCTAACTTGCTCCAGGGGCCAGGCTTCATTGGACATATGACTCTCCAGGAAGTTCAGCAGTTCCTCAAGGCTTGTGTAGACGAATTTCCCGTCGGCATAACACCATTTGCAGTACTCCTCGTTGAAGGTGCCGTCCAGCTCCCGGCTGATATTAGCATCCTCCAAGGGCATACCACAGCACTGGCAGATCAGCTGCCTGGGCGAACCCAGCAGGGTGTTGATGGAGACATCAAACAGCCTGGAGAGCAACTTCAGAGTTTCTGTGTTGGGCACCGTTTCACCGGTATCACAGCGGGAAACCGCCTGACGGGTCACATGCACTTGTTCCGCCAGCTGCTCCTGGGAGAGTCCGTGCCTGGTGCGCAGTTCCAAAAGGATTTCTTTGGTTTGCATGCCGATCACCACCTTGCTCGAATTGTACCACAGCGGGAGCAAAAAGCAAAGCAACTGGCTGTTGCCCTAATTTTACTTTACTTTCACACCAGGCATATCAGTATTTAACAAGCTATAAACAAAGAGGTAGAATTCTCTTTTTTGTATTATTTCTAATACTTTATAGTCGTTTTTGCTCCATTCCGCTTACTCTTTAGCACTCTTCGGATGGACTGTTTCCGTGTGTTCCGAGCCGCACTGTGGCTGAAAATGTGGTCAGCGCAATGATTGAGGGGTTCTGTATCTCTACCTCACAGGATGGTTTTAGTACACTGCTAACAAAGATTACTCCGGCATCTCAAACGCATCCTACTATGCCCCCCGGTGTATTGCACCGGGGGACTTATTTTTTGGAACAGTCTTGCATTTCAATCAAGTTTCGCTATAATACAAATAAAGACTATTTTTTAATTTTATACTTTATATGGGGAGGTGACGGCTTGTGGCAAGAAAGGCGTATTCTGATGAGGAGAGGGCACAGGTAAAGGAAGCCCTGATGGTCACCATGATCCGGTGTATCGCCGACCGGGGATTGATTCACAGCAGTATTGATGTTCTGTGCAGAAAAGTGGGGATCTCCAAGACCTTCTTCTACAGTTTCTTCTCATCCAAGGAGGAGTTGGTACTCCATGCCTTGCGGTACCAGCAACCCAAGTTACTACAGTATGCCCGGTCCTTGATGGAAGACCCCGGACTCAGTTGGCGGGCGGGAGTGGAGACCTTCCTGAAAAACTGTTGCTACGGGGCCAAAAGCGGAGTTGCCGTTTTGTCTATTGAGGAGGAGCAGCAAGTACGCCACTGCCTTTCCGAGGAGAATTTTCAGGCGTTCCGGCGGGATCAGATTATTTTTTATGGAAAGCTGCTTTCCGTCTTTGGCCTCCCTGTGGACAGTATTGATCCCCGGCTGTTTGGCAATCTGGCCCTCAGCATGATGATGGTACACAAAGCCATTCCAGACACCATGCCATTTCTATTCCCAGAGGTGGCGGAGGACATGGTGGACTTCCAGGTCAGGGCTCTGGTGGATGAGATGGAGCGGGTAAAAGAGGATGTTCGGTAGGTGAAAGAAAATGGATAGAGATGAGTACCCATGTCCAAGCGGACGGGAAAGACAGCAGAATATCGTCAGACACAGAGCCTTGGGATACAGGTCTTGGTTCTGTACGGCCTTTTCGCGCCCTACGTCAGCCTGTCCAAATGACAGGGTGTCGCGGGGCGTTTTTTATTGTTCGGAAAGAGGTGGCCTGATATGAGTTTACCAAAACGAAATAGTGCGGACGGGCGCTGTTACTGGATGAAGCCAGAGGTACAGGAGGAACTGCAGCCGCTCTTTGACCAGTGCATCCAGGATGCCATTGACGGGAGAATCACGCGGCTTGATTCCCTCTGGCCACCGGTCGTGGTCAGCAGCGAAGGCGCGCCCTTTGAGGTGTGGCAACTGCTTCGGACATGGACCGAAGCGCAGCGGGCTGAGACCCTTGACGCGGAAAAGGCCATCGCCTTCAGCGAAAACCTGCGCCGCCAGAGCCGGTGGGGTGAAATTGACCACCATTTACTTGATATGCTGAAACGGGAGCTGCAGGAGAAGTATTTTGTCGTGACAGGCAATGAAGATGACCACCGCTGGAATCGGGAATACTCCCTGAAACCAGGTATCCGTGCAGAGGAGGTCCCGGAGCCGCTACTGCGTTTCGCCTGCTATGTGGCAGTGAGCTATAAGGTATATGGTATGGACTTTGAGTATCTGGACACCAATTATCTCTTGGGCTTGGTGGAGAAAGTCCGTCCTGATATGGTGAAAAAGCTCCGGGAAAATGGAACCGGCAGGCTGCCGCTCCACCTGCAAAAGAGGAAAACAGAACACTTTACCGCATCGGCCAACGACGCCTTTGCCATCATCCGCATCACCGCCAGGGACAGCACGGAGGAATGCTATGCCGAAGTGCTGGATTATCTGTGTGAGCTTCTGGAGCAGGAGGACTTTCCCCGCAGCTATGCGGTGGAGTTCAAAGGGCCGGAAAAGAGGTATCTGCCCATCACGGGACTGCCCAAAAAGGGAGTAAGCCAGCTCTTTGCCTGTGCCGTGCAGTACCCCGGCCTCCACCCCCTGATGGAACGGTACGCCCGGCTTGCCATGCGGCAATATGAGCAGTACACCAATCTCAGCGATGAGCAGTGCGCGCTCCCCGGAAGTTTTGCCGTGTTCGCCCTGGGAATGCTGGGGCAAGAGTGGCGGCAGCTGGTATGGGATTATCTCGATCTCTGTGATGATGAGCACTCCCACTTACAGGAAAAATTCCTCCGGGAGTATGTGAAACAGTTCGGATTTACCGCCGATACCGTCCCTGTATTTGTCCGTGGGGTGCTGTCCATGCAGAACATGAAGTATTCCAAGGACTATGCCGCGTGGATGGCAAATGCAGAAAGCCTAGACGCTCTGCTGGAGGCAAAAGTCCATCTGGCTGAGATCGTCCCCAGCGGTTTTTCCTCCGACGAGGATGACGATGATGACGAGAATGAGGAACCCACCCAGGAAACAGAAGCCAGCCCGGAGGAAGTGTTGCAATACGCATGGGAAACGGTCTGCTATGTGATCTGGGGCAAAGCCAGCGCCAAGGGTGGTCAGAAAGTGGTGGAAGCAGCTCCGGAGGAACTGAGAGAAAGGTATCAGGAAATTTTTCAATAGACTATAAGGAGGACTCGGATGAGTGAAGTAAGCTATTCAAATGTACCTCCCATGATGGCTGCCATCAAAAGTGGTGACATAGAGGCGATTCGTTCCCTGCTTCACGCAGGGCATTCTCCCAATGAGCCACAATGCTATCAGGTAATGATTGGAGATTGGCCGCGGGATGACGAAGCCTCTCCGCTGGAATTGGCTGTACTGGAAAATCGGATGGACATGGTACAGCTCCTGATCGAATGCGGAGCAGATTTGACCCATAACCCGGAAGAATTGCTTTGTGGTTCCCTGCGCAGTCAAGACCTAACCCTGTTTTCCTTTTTGGTAGATGTGGGAGTCAGAATCCCCGCAACGCAAAGGGATATATGCAGGCTGTTTCTCCACTTGGTGGATCGGGATGAGCCTAATGTACTCCCCATTTTGAAAAGGATGGGCATGGATTTGAAACAATACGGCGGTGAAGCCCTGCGCAGTATGGCGAGCCATGGAAATCAGCTGCTGGTGGAGTATCTGATTCAAAACGGGGCGGACATCAACTATCACAAGCCAGATATGGTGTTTCCCTACGCTTCGACTCCTGTCACTGAAGCTGCACGGCACAACGATTTTTCTATGGTGCGCTGGCTTGTGGAACAGGGTGCAGACATCACCATCCCGGATAAATACGGTGACCGGCCCTACACCGTGGCAGTACAGAACAAAAATCAGGAAATGGCGGCCTACTTAAAAGCTCTGGAGCCGGAGGAATGGCATAACGAACAGGAAAAAGCGCGTCAACTCATGCCTTACAAGCTGCCTGCCAAGCTGGTGGAATACTTAAAGACCGGCCCCTTGCGTCTGGAATTTCCAGAGCGGGAACTGGTGAAATGGGCGGAACTGTACCCCTACATGGATGTACAGGAGATGACCTGGAAACGGAAAAAGTTGCTCTCCCTTATGGCGAAAATGGACAATTACAGCGACTATTTGCTGCTGTGGAGTCCCAGAGATAAGAAACTCTGGTATCTGGACATTGAGCATAAGGAGTTTCATCCGTTAGCCAAATGGGAGGAATTTATTGCTGATCCCGGAAAATATCTTAATGGAATGATTGAGGGCGAGTTTGAGGAATAAGGAGCTAACGCAATGTTTGAGGAATTTTATCAAAAATATGAGACTGAGGAGCAGGAAGTGATTGCCCTGATTCGTAAGTGCATTGGGGCTGGGTACCATAAGAGCGATAACAGTGACTTTTGGGAGATGACTGTCATTACACTGGGTATGGTGTTCTGCAATACCGGCAAGGTCAGCATTAAAGAAGGTCGGCTGAAATGGCCGGTTACGGAGGAGGAACGCAACAGTGAAAAGAGCTGGGGGCGTTTGCAGCAAGGGCAGATTTGCCGTCTGAAGGTACGCAGATTGTTGGATGGGTTGGTACCTGAACACACCACTCCGGAACAGTTCAACAGCTGGGCTGTTATAGATGTGCTGGAGCCTTCTGTCCCCTGCCCTCCGTTGGAGGCAGTATGGGAGGAATACCAGAAACCCGTAAACATTGAGGATGAAGTTCTGGGAACTTTGAAACTGAACCGGGACTTCGGGCTGCTGGATGGCAAAATCTTGTGGAACGAAAAGGAAGTCTCCCTTGCACTGGAAATAGATCTGGAGGATGCGGAAACCTGGGATACCGTCCGCAGCATTGCCCACAAAGTTATGGCAGACCGCGAAAGCTGGGACAAGTCCATGCGGGAATTTGCGGCAAAGGAACTGACCGGGCTGGCCAATGAGTGGCAGGCAGATGACGATGAGAAGAAAAATGCTGATCCCATTACAGAAGAAGGATTTGCCCAGCGCATTACTTTGTCAGAACTGAGCCTTACTTATGAGGGTGACTTTACGGCCTATTTTGATGACGACGATATGTTCTGGGGACACACTGTTGAGGTTTGCGGCTCCCTGGAAAATGGGATAGAGAGCGCCAATATTGCGGGATAACGGTTGCATAAGACATACAAGCTGATATTTGAATGTGAAAGGAGAAATCATGATGAAAGCATTTGACCCGAATTACAAACTGCTGGACGAGATGTATCAGGATAATTACTATCCAGTTTTTCTGGTAGATAAGGTCAGGGACGAGCTTCAGAAGGTCATTGACCTGCTGGAGAGCGGCGAAACGGACACCGAAGTGATACAGAAAACGCTGGATAAGGCGGTCTGCGGCATCAATGATCTTCAGGATGAATTTTACGAAAACGACAGCGAGATTGAAACGGTGGCCCGGGATTGTATTGGAGACACCGTTGCCTACATTCTGGAGTGGTTCGGTATCCCGATTGATATGGAGGAGGCCATCCGAGAACGGGACTGGTGATCTTTATGAAAATAGAGCCCCCTCATAGCACCGCTGTTTTCTGGCGCGGCGGAGAAAAAATTGAGCTGAATGGGCTGGAACCGGATGCGGTACGGTGTCTGTCTGTGACGGGAGAGCGGAAGGTGAATCTGTCCTTCCTACGAGATTATCCCAATCTGGAGGAACTGATCTTAATGGAAAAGTGTGAGGGTGTGGAAGTTCTCTCCGAGCTAAAGCAGCTTCATACACTGTCCCTATGGCTGTCGGCCCCTGTTTCCTGGGACAATGTTTCGCTCCCCGGCCTGCGTGTCCTCCACCTGCGTGGGGAAAAGAATGGCGACATTACCCCGCTTCTCTCCAGCATTACCGATCTCCATTTGGAGGAAATGCGGAAAACGGAAGATCTCACCCCTTTCCTGACTCCGGCGACCCGGCTTCAGAAACTCTATCTCCAGTCACTCCCATCTGTGCAGAAACTACCGGCTCTGGATGGGCTGCCTTCCCTTTATGCCCTGAAACTCTATGAGTTGCATAAGCTCAGCGATTTGTCCACCCTCTCTCACAGCCATTTGCGCTACTTTGCCGCCACTCTGATTGCGGATAAACTCTCCGCCCAGGCGCTGGCAGATGCTGTGATGGCGATTCCCGATCTGGAGGCAGCCGCGCTCCAGCTGGTAGACCGCTCCGGGCGGCGCTATGGCGGTATCCAAAAAGCCTTTGCCGCCGCTGGGAAGTCCCCGCTGTTGCGGGAGGAAATCAGTGCTTTGACCACATGGCTGTCGCTATGATGTAGGAAATGGGAAAAGGAGAAACTACCTATGGCAGAGTTCAAACAAATCATAGATGATGCGCTGGACATTCTGAAATTTGACGGAGCCGTACAGGACACTCTGGCGGAACTGCGAGAAAAATGGGGCGCGCAGGTCCCGGCGCTGCTGGATGAACGCTTTGATGCCGTTGGCGTTCAGTATATGAAGCTATCCCATGAAAAAGGGGCGGCGGCATTGGGGCAGGAGCTGTCTGCCTTCGGCTGGGCGCTGTATAACCTGGATGATGAGGACGAGTATCTGTTTGCCTTGATCCCAGAGGAAGAACGCAGCGAATGGGAACGCTACTGCAAAAAGCAGGGGCAATATTGCCACCTGATGAAACAGCAAGGGCGAAAATGGGGCGACCATGCCAAGGAGCAGGACCCTGGGAAGCTGATGCCCTGCGAGGAATACATACTTCAGGATGAGTACGATTATTTCTTCAACTCCCTGGCGGGTGATTTTGCAGCGGGCGAATGGAAAAACCAGGATGCAGAAGAATGGAAAAACGGCTGTGTGGCCGATCTGCGCCAGCGTCCGCCCCAGGTGACCCGCGCCCACAATTTGCCGCACCTTGGGTGCCTCACTTATTCCGCAGAAAATGGACTCTATGCCGCGTCCAGAGCCGCTGGCAGCGGGACTATTGGGCGGGCATTACTGAGCAAGAATCCGGCTACCCTCAACTGGTTCGAGCCGTCCCCCATTGGATATGACGGTCCGCCCCGGACCCTGTGCTGGGCTGACCATTCCCTCTGGGTGGGCGATCCCACCAACGCTACACGGATTGAACTGACAGACCGGGGCACCTGCCAGGATGTGAAAAACTGGATTCTGCCGGAAGATGGATGGAGCGGCACCTACCATTGCGGCATTACGACAGACGGGCTGGGCCGGGTCTACTTTTCCAACGAGTGGTACAAGGGGCAGATTTACCGCTGGGAAAACGGCAAGGTAACAAAACACGCCTTCTCGCTGGATGGATACGACCATCTCTCCGAAGCGGTTCCCGTTCCCGGCACAGGCCGCATCTATATAATCCACGCCGTCAGCGGCAAAGGGCGGATGGAAGAATGCCTGCTGGAACTGGACATGGACACCGGGCGGTGCCGCATCGCCCCCCTGCCCGGAATGGGCGAGGGGCTGAAACTGCGCTGGTTTACCGGGGACTGGCTGCTGGTGCAGGGAAATGGCGAAATCCTCTCCGATGACTTTGCCCAGCTCATCAATAGGAACACCCGTGAGGTGCTGCGTATCCGTCCGGGAATGTTCGGCGGGGAGAACATGCAGCACATTGGAATACTCACCGATGGCACGGTGGTCATCGTCACCCGGCGGGATAGGGTTGGGCCGGTGTTTCGTTATCCCATCGACTTCTGGGGTTTCCTTCGGACGGCAAACAAGCCCCAAAAGCTGGAATGGCGGGAGTACAAAGAAGTGTACCCGAATCTGCCCATCTTTCTACCGCCCAAGGCCACGGAGCGAAAAATCGTTCTTAAAAAAGACAGCCTGACCATTCTGGGGTCGGTATTTACGCCGCCGTTTACCATGTCGCAGCTGGCGGAAAAGCTGGGACCAGCCCGCATCGTCCTGCAAAATGGAACACGGAAAAGCCCCATCACAGGCCGGGAGAGTCCCTATACCCAGGCCCTTGCTTTGTGGGACGAGCTTGGACTCCAGGGCTGGTTGGATGAAGATGAACAGACCATCAAAACCATTGGCGTTCGGGTAGCTGAGCAGGGAGAGTATGCGGTCCGGCAGCCATTTGAAGGGGCAGTTTGGATCGGCTCCAAAGATTATCGGGAGGCCAAATGGAAGGATTTCGCCGGCTTTGCCCATACCTTCACATTAGGTGGTTTTACCGTTTACACCCGCCTGCCGGGGCCTGTTCCAGAGGAGCAGGCAACGCAGAGAGCAAAGCTGGAGGCTCTCTCCGCCATGGTACAGATCAGCTGGAAAGAGCCGGAGAAAAAGGCAGCGAAAGCGCAGAAATACAAGTTATCCAAGCCGACTGAACCAGTGCTCACCTTTGCCAGCTTCAACTTCAAGCTGGCGGTCATGGAAGTCCTGATGTACGAGAAAGGCTTACTGGCTCCTAAACTGGATGCCCGTGAGTTTGCCAGAGAGTATAGCCGACGCAAGATAGACATTGACACGGAAGGGTATGAACCCATCCCGGAGATTCGGAAGTGGCTGGAACAATACCCTGTCCCGGAGCGGCTGGCCCGGTCGGTGACAGAGATCGAGATGGATGGCGGCAGCGAGATTTATACCCAGCTCTGTCCGTTCTGGGATGGCGAGGATGGAGCCTTTGATCTCAACACCATTACCGAGGCAGAACTGCGCCAGTTCCCCAATCTCAAACAGATTACCCTCATGTCCTCCAAGCCGGAACAGGTGCTGCCGGTTCTGGAACGGTGCGGTATCAAGGCAGACTTGCTGTGAGGTGCGTTGCTATGAACGAAAAACTATTTCGTCCACAATTTGACACCTTGAAACTGTCCGATAAGCTCTGGCTGATGCAGACGCTGGCGACTCGTTATCATTTGACATTCAAAGAACTATACGCCTTTTCCCGCTGGGGACAAAGCTGCACCACCGGCCTATTTGAAAAAGGTGGCCGGGAGTTTGTCTTTGTCCCAGGCGATACCGTGATTCTTGGCTGGGAAAGCTTTGTCCAAGGAATGGACAAGGCCAACCAAGAGGAACTGGCGGATATTTTTGCGGAAATCGAATATGAGGGCTCTGCGGAGGAATTTCTCAGTCAGGGCATGACCCCAGTACGCCAGGTGACCATCGCCCCCATGTTCGTGGGCAGAAAACTGGAGGAAATTGGCTGGGAAAGCGTACCCATGAACGATCCACGCATCACCGCCCACCCCGACTGGCTGGAGAACTTGCAGAAGTGGGCGGGCCAGAACAGCCAGAGCTTTGAAATACACGGAACTGTCCGCTTTGAACGCAATGGTGATAGCTGGCGAGCGTGGCTGTGCCATCCAATGACCTACCCGGAGTTTCAGCGGTCCCTGTTGTGGGAGCTGGCAGCCAGCCTTCCCACGCCGGATGAGTGGGCCTATCTGTGCGGAGGCGGATGCCGTACCCTGTTTCCATGGGGGGATGGACTGGACTACTCCATGCATCTGCACCACTTTGAAAGCGAGGAAGATCGGGGCAAGCCATACGACATGGAACAGCCCAACTTCTTTGGCCTGTCTATTGCCTACGACCCCTATAAGCGGGAGCTGGTAGATGGGAAAACATTGACCACCTGCGGCGGCGACGGCGGCTGTAATATCTGCGGTGGCATGGGTCCTTTGCTTGGATATTTACCCTGTTCACCTCACTGTAAACCGGAGGTTCGGGAAGATAACGAGATTCACAATGACTATGACTTTTTCCGTCCTGTTATCCGGGTGCAGACATCCGGGTGGAGAATGGTATCGCCCGGAGATGAGAGGTGATATTACCAGACGATTGACGCGGTGCAGGAGCGGCTGAACGGCTGGCAGCGGATAGGATTGTAAGGGAGGCATAATGGATGATATATAGGTTTACGGAAGTATTAAACGATCTTGTTAATTATTTTCTCCTTGGTGACATTTTGTTGCTGGAGAACTGGAAGCAGGCAAATCATCTTTCAGATGATTTAGCGATGGAGTTTACCACAAACGAAAGCGGCGACAGGGTATTTTCCGAAGGAATTGTAATCCCAATGACCGGTATTGAAAACTATCCCTATACCATATTGTTCAATCTCTCTGGTGATAGACCGGAGCTGCGTAAAGAAAGAAACCGATTGCAGCTTAGAAAAAGTGGCTATTCCCTCAAAGTAGATCATAATATGCTGATGCTTTTTACATGGCCAATATTGGAACAGTTTACGCCTGAAAAGGTGAATGATCTGATTTCTTACTATAGAGTGCATAAGAAGCCGATGATTGAGCTTGCAAATGGCTGGTATCATATCGAGATTTTGGGTGGAGAAACCTTGCAGGACGGGGACTATGAACCTACATTTGAGTTTGTGATACAACCAGCCACAAATGAAGAAGCCACCATAAATTCAGATATGAATTTTAGCTTTGAAATTACAAGCTCTGCTTATTAGAGAAACCTATCCATACCGAAGATGGAAAAGGAGATCATGATATGGATTTATTGAAACAATGCCAGCAATGGTTTGAACAGGATGAAGCGCAGAAGGTAATCGACACCCTGGAAGCCATCCCTGCCGAGGAGCGCACCCCGGAACTGGACAGCGAATTAGCTAAGGCATATATTGCTGTTGCAGATATAGGAGAACGGGAGCCTTTTGAAAAGGCGTTGGAACTTCTGGCTCCCCACGAGGAGTATTTTGCGGACGATCACTGCTGGAATTATCGGATTGCTTCCGCTTATTATTTTCTGGATGAGGAAGGCCCTGCCCTGCGTCACTTTGAAAGGGCACTGGAAGCCCGCCCTGGAGATAAAGATACCCAGGAGTACATAGACGATTGCCGCCGTCGTTTGTCCCTGCCCCGGTTTGAAAAGAACTTTCGGGAAAGGACGCGGGAAGCGTGGGCAGCCTTTACTCAGATCGAGGGGTCGCTGCGTCAAATCATGGATACGGACGAAACGCACCAGCGCGGCGAAGAACTGATTGAAAAATGCGGGAATGCACTCAAAACGGCCCTGCGTGATACTTCCTTTGAGCTGGGCTTCAATGGCGAAAAGTATGAATTGATCCTCAGTCCAGAGGGTCTTCGCTCCCGCCTGTTTCCGCTCGTGTACTTCCAGAAGCAGGCCCCGGAATCGGTACTTGAGCATTGGAATATCTGGGTGGGACGCCAGCCTTCCAAGGACTTTATGCTTCGGGCCGGAGACATGGAAATTCGGGCCGAGGATGTGCAAGTGTGGGCGGAGAAAACAGAGGATCAGCGATTGAGCCTGATCCTTTGCTGTGAAAAGCTGACGCCAATCTTAAAAGAGAACACAGACAAGGTCTGGTGGGCGCTCTCTATGCTGGTGGACCAAACCATTGGAGAAGTTTCCGCTATCGCTTTTGTTGCCGGGTTTGATGTTTATGCTCAGCCGAAAGAGGAACCGGCTATGCTCCTCTCCCAGCTGCCGGAACTGCTGCAAAGCATGGGACTCTCCCTCTGGCGGGACGGCAGTGACTACCTGGAAAACAGCTACCTTGCCTATGAACTGGAACCGGTAGAAGACCCGGAGGCCGACTGGCGACTGGATGTCTATACCGGCACCTGCCGTCTCCCGGTAATCATCAACGACTACATGTCTGCCCGCAGTGATGCGGTGGACGAATACCACAAGGACGGCATTGCGGTGGGGTTCCTCTGCTACCCATTAGAAGGCTTTACCGGCGAGGAGCGGAGCAACGCCATTCTGGACTTCCGGGATGACCTGCGGGATGCCATCCTGCGGGATGCGGGAGCGGAAGCAGTGACCTTCCTGGGCGGGGCCACTGGCTTGTATTGCGGGTACCTGGATTTCATTGCCTGGGATTTGCCCGCTGTACTGACTGCGGCACAGGCGTTTTTTGAAGGAAGCGGCTTGCCCTATGCCCACTTCCACGCATTCCGGCGGGATGTGGGCGGTGTGCCGCTGCTGGATGAGAACGAACCGGAGCCTGATATTCATGAGGAAACCGGCTCCCTGCTCTCGGCAGAGGATATCAAAACGCTGGAATCCTTTGATGAAGGCGTTTCCGGCTACTTTGGGAAAATGCTCCGCTGGCTGGAGGATTTTATCAAAAGCGGCGTAGAAGAAGGAAGATTCAGCGAAAAGCAGGCCCATCAGGATTTGCAGATTGCGCTCTGGTACGCCTTCGCCTGCAACAACCTGGATGACTATATCCATTATTACCAGGCGGCAGAGTGGATGAAGAATTCGGAGAAGAACGCCGCAGGCTGCGCTACCTGGTACTACCGCTATTCCGTGGCACTGATGTACTGCGGCAGACTGGAAGAAGCGCGCAGCTACGCGGAAAAGGGCGCTCAGGAGGAACCGGACTACCCCTGGATCTGGTTGCAGGTGGGCAAGCTGCGGGCGCATTTTGGCGATCAAGCCGGCGCGCTGGTTGCCGTCGAGCAGGGATTAAAACTGGAGCCGGGCGATTATGAGTTCTTGACCTTGCAGGAGGAGATTAAAGCCGGAGCAACCCTGGAACAGATGGAGTACCATTGGATCAACCCCAATGCCGACCAACTGCTCCAGCAGGGGCTGGGTGAGGATGTGGATGATAAACAGCGCGCCTTGGCCTGTATTCGAGTGGACGAAGCGGGATTTGCCGAATTTTATGAGTTGTTCTGCCCGGAGCGGTATGGCTATGAGAAAAATGCCCCCTGCTGTGAATTCCGATACCCGGTGAAGGAACACTTGGTGGAGCTCTCCTTCCGCATGAACGAGGCCGGACTTTCCAAGATGGGAACGGACTGGCTGCGGCAACTTAAGGAACGGCTGGACAGCGGGGAATGGCTGAACCACACCCCCGAAGGAGAACCAGAGGGCATCCTGATAGCAGTGCTTGTGGACCAGACCCGCCGCATTGGTCTTGTCTATCAACAGCCGGGAGACGATCAGTATTTTCAGATTTTTCTGAATCCAGACGGTACAAAGGCGGATGCCGTCTGGTCCTCGACGGATAGCAGGGGACCGGAGGTTTATACAGAGGATGAGATGTCCGCAATCGAGGAGCACATCAAAAACATCTTTGGTGAGTTTGAAAATGTGTTTCATGAACTGGTTTCCCCCGACATCCATGTGGACATCTGCGTTGTTCCGCCTTCTGAGAAGCGAGACTACTACACGCTGGTGACGATGGGCATGGGCGCCCACCGGATGAATGTACCGGAGGAACTGGCGGAATACAAGCTGGAGCGGGCGGAGCTGGCCATTGCTCTGCCGCCGGACTGGAAACTGGATGAGGAATCCCTGAAGGATGAGCGGTGGTACTGGCCCATTGGCCTCTTGAAAGTGCTGGCCCGCTTGCCTATTTCCGGTGATACCTGGCTGGGCTTTGGTCACACGATGGACAAGCAGTCGCCGTTTGCGGAGAACACGACGCTCTGCGGCGCACTTCTGGTGGGCCCGCAGGATGTTGTCTGGAACGGAGGCGAGGTCTGCACTTTGCCCAGCGGCGAGGAGGTCAACTTCTATCAGATAATTCCTCTCTATCGGAACGAATTGAAGTATAAACTGGAGCATGATGCGGACGCTCTGCTGGAAAAGATGGCAGGTATCAGCTTTGTGGTCAATCCCACCCGCCAGAATGCCATTACCAGAGGAACGCTTGCGGAGGAGGATTTCACCGGCGATATGGACGATGCCGCCTGGCACCTGGAATCCATTCGGGAAAAGGGACTGCCGGTGGATGAGATCAATGCCTACAACCACATGGCAATCTATCTGCGCTGGTGCATGGAGCATGACCTGATGAGCGTGGAATTTATGGAGCGGTACTGGGAGCAGGTGCAGCCATTTATGGCGGATCTGAGCCGCGCCGATCTGCGTGGCTTTATCCGGGACCAGCTGAACGGGCAGCTTTTTGGGGCACTGTTCAACAAGGAGGGCGCGGCCTTTGCCTCCTACTACTATGGGGAGGCGGACAGCCCTTACTTCCCCAGCGACATTGACGATTATGCCTTGGCATATTTCGGCTCGGAGCAATATTACTCCGACAAGTTCCAGGAGGAAGCCTATCTGTTCATTCCCTTTGATGAGGAGTATTATCAGGCTATGGCAAAAGTGATTGATAAACGCTTTGCCAACTGGCAGGGACAAGATTTCGATCACGATACTCTGGAGCCTTCGGAGCTTGCGAAGGCCATGATGGAATATCTGAACTGTGAATGTACCTATTTCCCCGCGATGGCGGACGATGATCCCATCATGTCGGCATATAACTATTCCAAACGAGAAAGTGTCAAAGAGGGCTTTGTGCCAGTTCTGATTAAGGCGGATGACGAAATCTTGTGGGAATGCCTGATTATGAATTCCGACCCGGACAGCGATGGCGAGGACGATTATGCCTTTGATCCGGACAAGGTAGCGGAATATCGCAAAAAGATGCTTGCCACTTTTCTCAAGGATGGAAAGATGGTTCTGGAGGAAATGATAGGGCGGCGCAAAGAAGAAGCCGAGGATGACGATATGGACTGGGATGAGGATATCCTGGGCGAGATGGTGGGCGGATATGATAACCGTCGTTTTTCAAGCTACTGGAATTCCGATAGCAAAATGACTTATCCTCTCATTCTGGCTAAAATCCCAGTGAAGAATCCTTGGGAGGTCTTTGCCTATCTGCCCTTTGGCGACTGGAATGAATGTCCTGACACGCAGTCGCTGATGGCAGTGGCGAAATACTGGTTTGAGCAATATGGCGCGGTGCCCGCAGCTATGACCCACGATGAACTGGAGTTCCTGCTCCCGACTCCTGTTTCCCAGGAGAAGGCCATGGATGTAGCGGTGGAGCAATACGGTTTCTGCCCCGATGTGATCGACCAGGGTCCGGAGGAAGCCACCGTGGGCGCTCTGGCCGATGTGTTGCGGCAGTCCACGGTCTGGTATTTCTGGTGGGATTGATGGGGGCTGCGTGTTATAAAGGAGTTCTTCTCTTGCTTTGCCCAGCTTCTGGAGGAGAGAAATAAGGCAGAAAGAACATACCGACTGCCAAAGTCAAGACAAAAGTGAATTACCGGAACATCAAGCGGAGCGCCTGCGGCAAAGCAGATGCTCCGTTTTTCTGTCAAATGTATGTCAATAGGATATGATTCCCCCAATACAAGTAGAGAGGTAACTCGGACACCATCCAAACATTATGCCAAATCTATGTCACATGCAAATGTTCTTGGCTAAAGAAGTAGAGAGAGTTTCGAGAAGGAGATGGTCAACATGAAAGAATCCAATTACAAAAGCTACAACGAACTGCCGCTGTTTCTTAATTCGGAACTGGTGGCAAAGGTACTGGGTGTGTCACCATCCAGCGCTTACGAGCTCATGCACGAACCGGACTTTCCGGTGCTGCGTGTCGGCAACCGCATGGTGGTACCCAAGGAGCAGTTCATCCAATGGGTGGTGAATCATACAGAGGGAGGTGTGCACAAATGAATTTGCTTTCCAATCAGCGTAATCCGAAGCGAAGTCGCTTCACACTTCCAAATGATATCTGGAAGTGTGAACTAAAGCCGCAGGGATTTGCCATCCTCGCCTATCTCTGCTATCTACATGTCCACTGCAACAAAAATGCCTCACCCAGTGCGGATGAAATCGCATCCCAACTGCACATGAGCAAAGACATGGCTGTGAAGCAGATTGCCGAACTCAACCGTCGCGGTCTACTGGATCAGCACATGGTTCCGATACTTAAAAGCAACGGCAAGAACTTTTTCTCTCTGCCCAATGAGTTGTTTTTCTTGAACATCGGTCACGGAGCGATGACGGTCTACGCCTACCTGCTCTATTGCGAAAATCGCAGAACTCATCAGTGCCATCCCAGCTGCCGCACGATTGCCGCGGCAGTACATCTCTCAGCGGCCACGGTAATGAAGCACATCACAAAGCTGGAGGATCAGCGGCTTATCGCTGTTGAGAACACCAACTATATTGATGACCACGGCATGAAGTGGAACGGCAACAACCAGTACACCATTCTGCCTATTCAAATGGCGATGGATCATTGCTACCAGCAGCAGATGCTTCGACTGGAGGAACAGCAGAAACGGGATCAGACGCAGAAACGCTTGGGATGGAACGCGGAGAACGCCCCGTGTGTCCCACTGTGAGGGGCTGTGTGCCCTCCTTTGGGGCAGGGCATAGTCCCTGCTCCACCAGGGGCTTTTAGAGCGGATTTGGCCCGCTTTCAGAGGTGCTCCCGGGGACGAAAGAAAAAGCGGGGACGAAAGAAAAAGCAGGATAAAGGCAAGGCGTCGTCCGCGACGCCTTTTGCCGGTCACAACTGCCCGCAGTGCGGGCAGTTTCAAGAGCTTCCGTGGGCGTTGGAAATGGGGTCAAAATCAGAGAGAAAATGAAATCCTGCGGTCGTTATTCCCCAATGCTTACTCCCACAAGAAAAAAACAGGGGTCAAACCTTGGAAAGGAGCCGTTATGAGCAAAAAAAGAAATTCCCCCTCTACCTGTCGCCGGAGAAAAAGGCCATTCTGGAGCGCCGGTAACAGGAGGATGGGAGCCGGAGCATCACCGCCTTTTGGCAGGCGGTAGAGCAGAAAATGGTGGCCTATGTCCTCGTCAACGAATGCCAGTTCAACGGCGAGGATCTGCGCCAGCGGCGGGCGGAGAGCGTTCGAAATGTGCGGAAAACCAATGGCTGTATCTCGTTGGAGCAGCATGTGCGCGAGGCCTGGGAGGAAGACGCTGAGTGAAAGATCCAGGAAAAGAAGATTGCTATGGGCCACAAGCTAGATGACTATGAGGAAGAGCAGACTATAGACGGCATGACCATGGGCGGATGGTAAGCAAAAATAGCACAGTGTTAACAATGATAAGGGCCGCGCAGAAATAGTCCGGAAAAATTGATAACAATCTGATATATTAAGTTGATCCCTCTCATCGTCGCAAGCACAAAACTCGCTTGAAATTGTGCTTGTTCCCTCTGATTTTACCGATATTCAGAACTTTTCTGATTTTGTCGTTTTTCTTCCCCTCTGCAACTCTACACCATTCTACGCAGATTTACACCAATCTGGTGTAAATCCGGTGTATGGTTCCGGCTACGCAAGACCTTTTTCGGGGGACTTTTCCCGGCTGACAGCCTGCGCCATCTGCTCGGCGGCACACTCGTAATTGATGTGGGTGTAGGTGTCCAGCGTGGTGGAGATCGTTGCGTGTCCCATCAGATACTGCAGTGACTTTGCCTCGATCCCAGCGGCGGCAAGTTCCGTGCAGAAGGTGTGGCGGTATACATGGGGCGAAATGGGAGGGAGTGTGCTGTCCGGGTGCAGTTTTTGATACCGTTTCACCGCTCCCCGGATTTCGTTTTCGATATGCTGGGCTACCTTTGGATTTCCGTTCTTGTCCAACATCAGGAAACCGCTGTACCCATCCACGATCCGCTCCACCTTGACCTTCGGACGGTTGGCGATCATGTTCTTCAAGCTCTGGTACACCTCGTCCGTCATAGGGATATACCGCTCTCCGCTGGCCGTCTTGGGCTTGCCGATGTAATAGGTGCCGTCCCGCTGGCGGCAAAGCTGGTGTTCCACCCTGATCCGGCGATTTTCAAAATCCAGATCGTTCCTCGTCAATCCGCAGAACTCGCTGACCCGGAGTCCCGTCCCCAGCAGCACCACAAACTCGTCATAGTACTTCTGATAGACCTCGTCCGTCCTGATGAACTCCATCCATGCCTCCCGTGTGTCCTCTGAGAGGGCCGCTCGCTTTTTCGTGTCGTTGGGGATCACATCAGACAGGTTGAAATCAAAGGGGTTCCGGCGGATCACATCCTCGTTGTAGGCCATCTTGAAAGCGGGCCGGAGGACACTGCGAATGCTCCGGATGGTACCATAGGATCTACCATCCTGGTGCAGTTTGATCACCCACGCCTGTACATCGGACTGCTTGGTCTCCCGGATCTGCCGATACCCGAAATCCTCGTTTCTCAGAATGCCGAGAATGTAGTCATAGAGGACTTTTGTGCTGTAACGGGCCCCCTGCTTCAAGCTGACATATCGCTCCACAAGGTCAATGACCGTGGCTTTTCCGGCGGCGTAGTCGATCCCGTCGTTGAGCTCCTTCTGGATCGTCTGCTCCTTGACCCGCAGATCCTCCAGGGTGCGGGCGTAGACGCAGACACGCTTGCCTGTTACATCGGTGTAGCGGTACATATAGGTGCCGTCCTTGCGCTGGCTCTCTCCAGCCCGCAGGACACGGTTTTTGCTGTCTTTTCTCCTTTCAGCCATTCTAATCGCTCCTTTTCAAAAGGAGCCCTGACAGGGGTATTATACCATATCAGGGCCCCAATTGCCACTACAGTTAAACAGAATACAGACTTTCCAGGTACTTCTCGAATGCCTTGCGCTTGATGAGCCGCTTGCTGCCCACCCACAGCACATAAGGGCAGTGATCTGTATCTGTCAGGGCCCGGAGCTTGTTGATCCCGATCCCGTAGTAGGCCGCCGCTTCCTCTAAAGTGAGATTTGCCTTTTCCCAAATGGGAACCGACAGCATGGAAAACACCACCTTTCCGAAAATTCCCGAAAACTCAGGTGGCTTATCATAGGCAAGTGTTTTCCAGACTATCAGGGGACGGCTATTCCGTGTAGTTGTAGTGCGAAAAGACGATCTCCAGCCGGTTGTGTCCCATGGCCCCGCTGACGGCGGCGACCACCTGGGTGGGGTGTCCCCGGTAGGTGTCCCCGCAGTACTTGTCCCGCCCACTAAGATGGATGTAGTTCTGAGGACTGAGATCACCGCCGAACCAGGGCTTCCCCCGGGCCTGCTCCTGTTCCAGCTGACGGAGCAGGGCGGCGCAGTACTCGGCCCGGAAACGGTGGTTGTCGATGTGGCTGTCATAGGCCGTAAACAGGGGCCTGGTGGCTTCCTGGGCCTTATCCACGATGGAGGTCACCCGGTCCTTATACTCGTTGAGAACGGGCGCTATACGCTCCTTACCGCCCTTTTCCACCAGCCTGATCCCGACCACCTGGCCCCGGCTGTTGCGCACACAGTCGTTGGGGGTGATCCTGGTGATGGAAGCACGGCGGCACCCACAGGCTTTTGCAACGGTGATCTGCTCCTGGTACTTGGAAAACCGCCGCCTGTCGTTGGCCGTTTCCTCCCGGCTGCGGGTGATCTCTGACTTCTTACGCTGGCGCAGACCCACTTCCCCTTTGCTGAGAGAAAAGCCCATTGCCTTGTTGATGGCGGATAAATCCCGGCTCACCGTCCAGGGGGACATCCCCGCCGCTTCCCGCTCCAACAGGTAGGCAGCGGCGTGTGCCTCGGTAATCTGTCCGGCGTTCTTCATGTTGTGGGCGGAACACCACTCCGCAAAGGGCTGCATGGCGGCCCGGTAGGTCTCCATGGTGCCGATACTGAAAATCCCATCCACCCTGGCGGGATTGTACCCATCCAGATTTCCATGCTCTTTTAAGTAGGCAGCTCTCGCCGCCTGTTTCGCTTCGTGCTTGCTCTGACCGAAACGGGCCAGCTTGGACAGCCGGTTCTGCAAGCCGCCCAAGATCCGCTTTGCCGCCCCTTTTAGTTTTTTCACGGCAGGTTCCTCCTTTTGCGCATGACAAATAACCGTGCGTGCATTTTATGCCCGCCCGTTTACTTGCCGCTCCTCCGATGATAAAAATGGATTTTTCAGCGCAAATCCAAAACGCAAGGTGTTGAGACAAGCGCATTTTTTCAGATGGTTGCGCTTCCATCATGGTTCCGTTTCCGTGCCCGTTTTTCCCGGCTGGAGGCCGGGAGAAAACGGGACACAGAAACGGCTTTGGGAGTGTATCGCCCCCACCGTCAGCGGTTTCCAGTTGGAAACCGCTTGACCCTCGTTGCCCTGGGGTTCTCTGGCCCTCCACGGCTGGCTGCCGTGTGGTGGATCTCCCTGTTGTCGTCACACCTGCGCTTGAAAAACCTGTTGTCTGCCTGGCCTCCTTTTCTGATCCCTGAGATTGATACGGCATGGTGCCGCGCCTGCTGTTGATGTGGGCCTGATGTGTCTTGCGATGAAGAACCGCCCTGTTTTTGTTACCTGGTTTCTCTTTGCCAATTTGGGTCTGTCTTACAATATACAAATCCCGAAAAAATTATCAGCACCCACGGCATATTTTCTGCCGTGGGTGCTGTGCTCTCTTGACAATTCTATTGATTTTGCTTGCTTTTTAATTATAAGATGTCGTCCAATTTCATCCGTAAGATAATTGTCCATCCCCACCCATGAGGGCGGTCATTTCCTCGATCTTTTCTAATGGAAATGGTGGTTGAGAAAGAGGTTTCATCGCAATAGACATTAACTTCATCGGATTATCGTCTGCTGCTACACGATTTGAACTTAGGTGTCCACATCTTCTGCAACGGTGGATAATTGCCCATTCTCCATTTTTCCTGACCCATACGCCCACAGGGTCCATAATTCCGCCGCAGTCTGCCTCCCGATCTCCGGGTTCAATGTCCAAATGCAAACTGCAAAGACAGTTTGGGCAATGATTACGATGGTCGCTCCCTGCGCCGACAGGTACAACTAATCTACCACATACTTTACAAGTAAAACTATCGTTACACCCATGTGTTTTATAGTATCCTTTTTCATACTGTTTTCGTTTGTTCTCCCTGTTCATATCTGCTCCTTGTCGTGTGGGGCAAGACGGACTACAAATCTTCACGCAGGTACTTTTTCAACGAGTCCCGGTATGTTTGTGAGAACAATATATATTTTTCTTGTTCCTCGACTGTCCATGCACCCCATATTTTATCTTCAATTTGAAATAGCGGGAGGATTTTCTCAGAAGTAAAATCTTTCCCTTTTTCGGTCAAATAAACCATTGTATTCCGGCCTTCTCCCCGTTCCAGATAGGCAAGCCCATCTTTCTCTAATTTCCGAATTGCCGAATTGATTGTTTGCCGACTGATACCTGTCAATCTGAATATGTCGCTCTGGAGACACTGTCCATCCCGTTCGCAAAGCACATACAGAATATTCAAAACAGTATCAGAAATGCCCATCTTTACAGCTGCTTCATGGTATAGTGAAGTGATTTCCGCAGATAAATAGGCATACATTCTTGCTTTCTCGTAGCCCATCACGGCCTCCTTAATATCCGATTTCATATATATTATATCCGTTTTCGGATATATGTCAATAGGTAAATAAAAATATATGAAACTCGTTTGATACAGGGGCTGTAAAAGGATCAGGACATTTCTGCCGTCCCGCCTCAACCAGCGGAAGGACTGACCGCCTCGTTTTCCCCTTGCGGGCGAAAAACCAAAACCTCCATACGAAGCAAAGAACCCCCCGGGTCCAGCCGGTCCAGCCGGCCAGACCCGGGGGTTTTTGTCAGGGCTCCATGTGGTTGGTTTTGGTGTAAATGTGGTGTAAATCGGCGGGGAATACTCTGGAAAGTCCTGAATTGTCAGGCAATAGAGGCGGCTTCTTGGATTAACAATCTGATAATTGTGGTCAAAAGCCCTGGCTATTCTCTCTGTATTTCGGTATTGTGTGTTGCTGAAAAGGAGGCGACGCACCATGAACGACTACATGAGAGCCCTGCACCAGCGGTTCTACCGGGAGCCGGACTTCAGTGAGTTAGAAGAAGATATTGAGAACACTCGGCAGGAGGTGCGGGACTGCCTGGACAAGCTTCAGCGGCGCAGGCTCATGCATCTGGTGGACACCCAAAACCTGCTGCGGGAGGAGACCTCACTGGCCAGCTTCACAGCCGGGTTCAAACTGGCCTGGGGACTGAGCAAGGAACTGGAGGCAGACGGCCTGTACTCCTTCGATGAGGAGGAAACAAAGCGTGTATGCCACGGGATAGAACAGGAGGATTGAATAAGATGATGAATCGACTTCCGGTCCAGCGGTGCCAGTACTGTGGTTGCGAGGACATTGGCCTTAGCTGGCAGCATGGCGAGACGCTGGTCACTTTCAAAAGGCATGGCCTGCTTGACAACCGGCTACGGTATCTGATCTGCCGACGCTGCGGCGCCGTGCTCTACCAGCGGGTGGCTGAGCCTCACAAGTTTCCACCTGTGGGGTAAGAACGCAAAAGTTGCGCCGCAAAACAAAAATAAGGCCTTGGGGGTGAAATGGCATGGCAAAAAGACGACCGTCAGGTGATGGCATGGTCCGCAAGCGGAAAGATGGACGCTGGGAAGGGCGCATCGTGGTGGGTCACAAGGAAAACGGTGATCCCATCTTCCGCTACATCTACGCTGATACCCAAAAGGAACTGACGGCAAAGCTTCGGCAGAGCATCGAGGCGTATCAAGGTGTCGAGTTGACTGAGGAGAGCCGGATGACACTGGGACAGTGGCTGGAACAATGGTTAAAGAATATAGCTCCTACTATCCGTCCCTCAACCTTGAGTCGATATGAAGGCACAGTGCGTAATCACATTGTCCCCTATATGGGAGACAAACCAATCTCTCAGATAACCGGAAAAGATATTCAAAAATTGTATGATACGCTGGTTCGACAGGGAAACCGAAACACGGGAGAGGGGCTGGCCAGCGGTACTGTCCGTGGGATTCACGCAATGTTCCATGAGGCAATGGATGCCGCACAGCAGGCCAGCCTCATTCCACGAAATCCTACAGAGGATATTGACGCACCCAAATTCAACTACAAAAGCAAAAAGGTGCTGACAGATGAACAACTGGAAAAATTCATGGAAACCATTCAGAGGGACAGTGTCTGGTGTGATTTCTTCTACGCGGAACTGACTACAGGCCTGCGCCGTGGTGAAATCTGCGGGCTAAAATGGGAAGACTTTGACGAGGCCCACAGTACACTGAAAGTCCGCCGCACAATCCATGAGGAAAAGGGCGGCAAGCTGACCGCCTGGGATACCAAGACTGCTGCGGGAACCCGTACCATCCATCTGTCACCCAGTACCGCAGATCTACTCCGAGAAAGGAAAAAGACTGCTCTGACAGAATGGATCTTCCCCCATCCATGGAAGCCGGAGCAGCCAACCCGCCCGAGTGCCGCCTATGAACGGATGAAGATCCTTCTGAAAGAGGCAGGGCTTCCTGATCTTCGCTTTCATGATCTCAGGCATACTTTCGCTACTCATGCCCTGACATCAGGAGTGGATGTCAAAACTCTGTCCGGCATCCTGGGACACACACGGGCCGCGTTCACACTGGACACATACACTCACACCACAGGAGATATGCAAAAACGGGCAGCTGAGATCGTAGAAGAATTTCTCATTGACATCTTCGGAGAGGAGTTGAAGCCATGGGAAGAAAGCGGAAAAACGGCGAAGGCACCGTCCGGCTGAGAAAGGATGGCCGCTGGGAGGGACGGATCGTCATTGGGTATGATGAGAATGGCCTCCCCAAGACGAAGAATGTGTTGGCCAAGACCAAAGGCGAGTGCATAGAGAAATTAAAGGCGCTGAAGAGTACCATCACCCCGAACACACCTGTAAAACTCAAGGCAGATATGCCATTTGGAGAGTGGCTGGATTATTGGTATGAAACCTATTGCAAACCCAATGCCAGACCTGCCACCCAGAGGACCTACGAAGGGTATATCCGTTTATACCTTCACCCCAGGCTGGGAAACATCCCGCTGAACAAAGTGACTATCAATGACATTCAGCAGATGTGTACCTGGATGATGACAGAGGCCCGTTTGGATCAGAAAAACGGAGATGGTGGTCTTTCGGACAGTCAGGTGATAAACTGCTACAGTCTATGTGATCGGGTATTGGAAAAAGCAGTGACAGAAAAGTTGATTGTCCGCAACCCAGCAAAGGGTTGCAAGCTGCCTCCAAACAGGCCAAATGAGATGAAGGTTCTCTCCCGAGAGGATATGCAGAAGGTGCTGATCCAGGCCAAGGAAGAGAATTACTACGAACTTTTCCTTCTGGAATTTGCCACTGGTCTGCGACTGGGAGAACTGATGGCTCTCCAGTGGGATGATGTGGATCTGGTCTCCGGGGAATTGAGGATTAACAAACAGGTAAACCTCGTTGGTTCGAAATTGGTAATCAGTGAGCCGAAAACCAAGGCGGCTGTCCGCACTCTGATCCTGCCCCCATCTGTCAGGAAGGTACTGGCAGAATACAAGACCAGAATGAACTCCCGATGGTTATTCCCCTCGCCCAAGAAGGACGATCTGCCGATTATCCCCTCGGCAGTCAGCCGGCGGCTTCACACACTGCTGAAACATGCGGGATGTGAGCAAGTTCGCTTTCACGATCTGCGCCACACTTTCGCAACCAACGCCCTGGCCCGCGGGATGGATATCAAGACGCTGTCCACCATCCTGGGCCATGTATCCAGCGCAACCACCCTAAACACCTACTCCCATGTCACCGACGAGATGCGCCAAAGGGCAGCGGTGAAGATCGACCAGGGCATCGCAAAGGCAGAGGTGCAGGAGGATACAACTATTACCCAGCCAGAGCGCACCATGACCACCTTCCAGGCCAGAACACGCTGGAGTCGAGAGGCCAGTTGAGTCAAAATTACCGGCCCATCAGGGGATGCTATCCCTGGTGGGCCGGTTTTCGCTGTCTGTGGGCAAACATGTGGTCAAGCGGCGCACAGGATGAGCCTGCAGTCTGAATGTAGGACGAAAATACCACTGTTTGCGGGATATTTGGATATTTTCAAAGAGATTTAGTGGGCAAAGTTGCGGCAACTATTGGTTGGACTGGGAGAATCAAAGAATATCGCCCGCTGACATCCATGGATGTTCAGCGGGCACTACTGCCTATTTCAGCGATCTTGCTCAAGGTACTGGCTATATGCATTTTTCCAGTGTTCTGCCGCTTTCGGGAAGGCAGCGTCATCATGGGCGCGGATGAACTTCAGTGCCTGCTTGTATTTGGGATATTTGTAGCCGGGATGGTCGAAAAACAATTTAAAAATCTCGTAGCGGCTATATTCCTCGCAATCTATGCAGGTGGTGTGGCCTTTGGTCAGGCAACATTTCTTCACAATGAAATCATCAAAGAGGCCGGACTGGACCACATTTGGGTCACAGATCTCCGGCACACCTGCGCCGTCCTGTCTCTGCAAAATGGAATGGACACGGAAGAGGCTTCCCAGATGCTGGGCCACTTCAGGACCGCAATGATACGGCAGAACTATGTCCCCTATCTGGTATGCCCAGCCGCCAAGTACGAGAACAAGCCCACGGAAGCGTCTCAGGAGAGATTGCGGCAAGCGGCAGACATTCTGGATAACCTCCTGAAATTCTGATGGATATTCTGCGGAAGGTGTGGTATATGTTTGTGTCACAAGGAGGCGATGATAATGGAAAATGAACTGCTCAAGGGGCTGTATGATTGTTTCTATACCCCAGCGGAACTTTCCGAGCAGGAGGAAGAAGTGACGGCGTACCATAAAGCGTCGATCGAGGCACTGGCAAAGCCGGAGCACAAGTTGGTGCTACGGATCATCGACGCCTAGGACTCTATCACAGAATAGACCTCCTTCGACAGCTTTATCGCCGGGTTTGGGGAGGCTCCCCAACAAGCGTTTTTGCGGTCCCCTCGGACTGCAAAAAATAGCAGGTGTGGCCACACTTGCCCTGCTTGCTGGTAGTACGCTGTTCCAATGAAAGCTACCATGTAATTGTCAGTTTCTTCGTGCCATCCTTGCGTTGGCTCTTTTTCGTCACTATAATAAGCCCATAGGAATATCACCAACTTAGCGATCATACAAAGAAAAACCCTGCTTGGAGGGCGTTATGAAAGTACTATTTGTTGAGGACAACTTGGAGATATGTGAGATGCTGGGAGGCTACCTCACGGCCGAGAATTTTGAAGTGGACTGTGCATACGACGGGGAGCAGGCTTGTCAAAAGTTTGATTCCAACACATACCACATCGTATTGCTGGATCTTATGATACCCAAAATCAGCGGTATGGATGTGATGAAGCATATCCGCAAAAGCAGCACCGTTCCGATCATTATTATCTCCGCCAAGGATACGGAAGTGGATAAGACCTTGGGACTTGGTCTGGGCGCGGATGATTACATTACAAAGCCGTTTTCCGTGGTTGAGGTTCTGGCGAGGGTGAAGGCGAATATCCGCCGGACAACAGAATATGCAGCCCCGATTCAGGCGCCGGAGGAGCTTATCTTTCGTTCCCTCAAAATGGACTTATCCAACCATACCGTGACGAAAAACGGCGTCTTACTGGAACTGACAGCCAAGGAATTTGATATTCTAAAGCTGCTTCTGCAAAATCCTAAACGGGTCTATACCAAGGCGCAGATCTATTCTCTCATTTGGAATGATGTGTATGTTGGGGACGAAAATGCGGTAAATGTTCATATCAGCCGACTGCGAAATAAAATCGAAGATAATCCCCGTTCCCCGGAGTGTGTACTTACAGTTTGGGGAATTGGATATAAGTTAGGAGAACCCACATGAGTGAGGCAACGATTATTTTCTTTCTATCCATCTGTGTGGCCATCTTAGTCTGTGTGATTGTCTATCAGCAGTTTGCATTTCGGACAGGCACCCAGGCCAAGCTGAATGGGATCAGCCAAAAGCTGGAGGAAATTCTGGACACAGACAGCGACGAGAAAGTAATGGTTTTCACCGATAATCCCAGCTTGATTTCCCTGGCAACGCAAATCAACCGGCTTTTGGTGGATCGTCAAAAGGTGAGGGCAGATTATAGGCGTTCGGAGCTGGCCTCAAAGCGGATGCTATCCAATATCTCTCATGACATCAAAACGCCCATGACCGTGATCCTGGGCTATCTGGAGATCATGCGGGTAAGCGGTGATCCGCGCCAGGAAATGCTGGGGAAGGTAGAGTCTACTGCCCACCGCGTTATGGAGTTGATTACTCAATTTTTTACCTTGGCAAAGCTGGAAGCCGGAGATACAGAGCTGGAACGCTCCAAACTGAATTTGAATGAGATATGCAGCGAAAACATCCTCAGTTTTTATGAATTGCTCACTACTCAGGATTTTCAGATTGAAGTTAACATTCCAAACGCTCCCGTTTTTGTTATGAGCAATTCGGATGCCTTGCAGCGTATCCTGTTCAATCTGATTTCTAATGCCATCCGATATGGAGCGGACGGAAAATATCTGGGAATGGTTCTGCGTTCTGACGAGGAAAACGCATATATTGATATTATTGATAGAGGACGGGGCATCCCAAAGGAGTTTGCCGACACGATTTTTGACCGCCTCTTTACAATGGAAGATTCCCGTAATCCACGGATGCAGGGAAATGGACTTGGGCTGACGATTGCAAAAAATCTGGCGGTACAGTTGGGCGGTGACATTACCTTGACCAGCCAGCCCAATGTAAAAACGGTGTTTACCGTCACATTAAAGAAAATGACCTATTGAATATAGGTCATTTTTTACGAAAGGAATTTGTAAGGATTATTCAAGAGTTTTGAAAAACGGACTTCCTATAATACACAGTATGAAAGGAGGCACCCCAATGCAATATATCCTACAAACCAACCAGCTCACAAAACGGATCGACGAAAAAGAGCTGGTTGTGGATGTTGACCTTCACATCCGAAAGGGTGAGATATACGGTTTTCTCGGCCCAAACGGGGCAGGTAAAACTACTGTGATGAAAATGCTGACCAACCTTTGGAAACCCACCAGCGGCACGATCGAATTGTTTGGAGAGATCTTAACGCCAAAATCCTATGAGGTGCTGAAACGAATGGGTAGCATGATCGAATTTCCCACCTTTTACGACCACATGACCGGGCGGGAAAATTTGCGGCTCCACGGGGAGTACATGGGCTATTACAATGTCAACAGCGTGGAGGAGGCGCTGCGGATTCTGGATTTGACATCCGCCGCCGACCAACCAGTCAAACGCTATTCGTTGGGCATGAAAGAGCGTCTTGGGATTGCACGGGCCATCATGTGCAAGCCAGAGCTTCTCATTTTGGATGAACCAACCAACGGCCTCGATCCGGCAGGAATGAAGCAGATCCGCGATTTGCTGAAAACACTCTGTACGGAATACGGGATAACCATTATGGTTTCCAGCTACATTCTTTCGGAGATTGAAAGTATTGCGGATACGGTTGGGATTATCCACCACGGACGGATGCGGAAAGAAATCAGTATGCGTGATATTGAGGAGAGCAATCTCAACTATATCGAAGTAACTGTTTTGGATGAAAAAAGAGCTGTCTATGTTTTGAGTGAAAAACTGGGTCTGTCCAATTTCAAGCTCGTGGAGGGAGGAACAATCCGCATTTACGATCCAGAGGCATCCACAAGTCAGCTTTCCAAGGCTCTGTCACTAAACGATGTGGAAGTGTTGTTCATCGGCAGAAATACCGAGACTTTGGAAGATTACTTTTTGAAGCTGACCGGGGAGGTGGATCGCTCATGTTGAAATTGATTCGTCTGGAATGGCAGAAAATTAACATTGGAAAGTATATCCGAAATGCGGTGATTCTCGCCGTACTGCTTTCCATCTTTATGTTTGCGCTGTGCTACCTGGGAATTGCAAATGATCCGGAGACGGGTGTACCGGATGCAGCACCGGGTAATAGTACCATATCGGCTCCCATTGAATTGTTCAGCAGTATGTCGTTTCTGGTATTTACAGGAGTTATGCTGTCCACCTTCATCGTGAGCGCATACCAGAATAAAACTATGGATTTGATGTTCTCTTATCCCATCAAGCGCCAAAAAATTCTGGTGTCTCAGATGCTGGCTGTCTGGATTTTTAACTTTGCAGCACTGGTTTTGACCAAGCTATTGCTCTATGGAGTCGTACTGCTGGGATCGCAATTTAGGGTATCTTCGTTCCCGTTGGACTATGATATGACTAGTGTGAGCTTCTACATTCAGCTGCTTGTAAAGTCTATTACCATTGTTACCATGAGCTTCATTTCCTTGTTTATTGGGATGAAAATGAAATCGGCCAAAGCCACAATCGTAGCATCTTTCCTGCTCATCCTTTTGACACAGGCCAATATTGGGGACTTAACAATGGCAAATAATGTGGTTGTTTCAGCCGTGCTTACCGTTATTTCTTTGATCTTTGCATTTTTGTCTATCTTCCAAGCAGAGGAGAAGGACTTGACCTGAGACTGGAGCACAAAAAATAAAAACATCACTGCAGTACGACGGCAAAAGAAAAAAACCGTCGTACAGCAGCATATATTCACGCAAGAACAGCGGCGGTTTTGAGAAATCAAGGCCGCCGTTTTCTTTTTGAAAAATGAGGTTACGGGGGAGTGTTAAAGTCGCCCTTCTTTAAGGATACGGCGGTGCCCGGGAGGTATCGCCGTGTCCTTTTTCATTTTCCATCCCCCTAACCTGTCAAAAAAAGCCTGCCATCACAACAGGATCGGCTCGGCATTGAACATGAAATGCAGCAGTCTATAAAAAGCAATAAAACATCGTGCACTTGTGTGTCGTTGCGGCATGCAGGCGTATTTTGTTTTGTCCACTTTGGGACAACTTGGCCCGAAGTAGACAAAGACGGCCCGTGCTGCCGATCCCCGCCGCAATTCGTTCAGATCGCCATTCACCCCAACTATCTGAACGGAGGAATTACAAATGACGACTATCAATCTGAAAGACTTTTATCCGTGGTACACCCACGACGAATACATAGAGGTTTCCAAAGAAGTGGCCGACGAGCTCCGGGCAAACAAATTGTATGAGGCTGCCTATCAGCGGCGGATCGTCCGCAACAAAGCGCAGTATTCTCTCGAGTGTGAGGACGGGGTTGAATACTCTGCCTGCGTTTCTGAACCCACCCCACAGTAGCTGCTGGAACGCATGGAGCTGTTTTGCCATCTTCAATTCCTGGCCCGAAACGCAGGGCCGCCGAGTGGACGCCTGTGTGATCCGCGGCAAGAGTCATCAGGAGGGGGCTATGGCCGAAGGTGTCAATGAAAGCTCGGTGCGGGAGTCCGTGAAGCTCGGTTTGGAGAGCATGAAAAAATATTTGAAAAAAGTTTTGTAAGTTGCCCCCGCATTGGGATGTTTTTTGGCCTTGGTATATGAGAGGAGTTACATCCGATCAACAACTGAATAGCGGTGGCCCCGAGCCATAGAGCGGGGAGCTGTTGGACAAGCTGGCCGTTTGCCCCTCCGGGTCGTCGCCCCATCGGGAGCATCATGTTGAGTATTGCTGTCTTATGACGGGCCAAGGAAATGAGCGTGGCGCTCCCGAAACTTTTATCAAGGAGGAAACCGACATGAAGTATGATCCCGAACTGGCGACCCTGCTTGCCCAAAGGGGGACTGTCGGTCATTGTTTTCGTATCGCTCTGGAAGGAGGCCCCACATGGAAGATCCCGTACCCGTCAAGGAGGAATACACCTATCAAGTCGGCAAAATCCAATTCATTGTCGCGCCCGTCTACAAGGACAAAGGTTATACGGACACCATCTTTTTTGTGGATGACGGTATCACCGGCACCACCATGAAACGCCCCGGCTTTCAGAAAATGATCGCCGCAATCGAGGCCTGATACATCTCGGCGGTGTTCGTGAAAGACCTCTCCCGGCTGGGTCGGAACTATATTGAGGTGGGCAAGCTCACCGAGGAGTTTTTCCCGCTCCATGATGTGCGGCTGGTGGCCGTTTCCGATGGCGTGGACAGCGACGAGGGTGAGGACGATTTCACCCCGTTCAAGAACATTATGAATGAGTACTACGCCAAGGACATTTCCAAGAAGCGCCGGATCGTCAATAAGATGAAAGGTAACGCTGGGATTCCGTTTTCGCCGCCGCCCTACGGATACATAAAGAACCCGGACGATCCCCGGTTTTGGGTCGTTGACCCGGGGGCCGCCGAGGTGGTACGCCGTATCTACCGCATGGCGCTGGACGGGTACGGGCTGGCTGAAACCGCCGCTGCCCTCGGTGAAGATGGGATCGTCAACCCGACCTACTACTGGCGCAGCAGGGGTACAAGCAGAGGCGGCTCCAAAAGCACCGTGGAGCCCACAAAATGGGGACACACCACAATCAAGAAGATTTTGACCACGCAGGAATACTGCGGTGATGTGATCAACTTCAAAAGCTATTCCAAATCCTATAAAATGAAGCGTCGGATTGAGAACCCGGAGGAGAACCGGGCCATCTTCCTCAATGTCCATGAGCCTATCATTGACCGGCCAACTTGGGAAAAGGTGCAGGCGTTAAAAGCCGGGACACGGCGCAAGCGCCCCACCGTTACCCAAGAGCCCAGCGTCTTTTCCGGCTATCTGAAATGCCTGGAGTGCGGCGGCAATCTGAATTTCCATTTTAACCAGGGCAACCACGATATTAAATTCTTTAGCTGCCAGAACCACAATTCCGGGCTCCGCAAATGCTCGTCTACCCATTATATCCGGCTGGACTTCTTGGAGCAGGTGGTGCTCTACGAGATACACCGGCTGGCCTGCTTTGCCAATGAGTATGAAAACGACTTTATCAAGGCGATGGTAGGGCGCTCGGCAAAGGTGGCGGAAAATGACCGGGTACGCAAGAAGCGGGAGTTGGACGGGCTGCTGGCTCGGGACAAGGAACTGGATATGTTCTTTGAGCGGCTCTATGAGGACAATGTGTCCGGCAAGATCGACGATGCACGGTTTGCCAAAATGTCTAAGCGGTACGAACAGGAGCAAGGTGAGAATGCCGGGCGGATCAAAGCCCTGCGACTGGAACTGAAAAAGCTGGAAGATAAGCGGATGGATATGGATACCTTTTTGGAAACGGTGCGCCGCTACACCGACGCCACAACCATCACCAAGCGCATGGTTGCCGAGCTTATTCAGTATATCGAGGTCTATCCTGCGGTCAAGGAGGACGGCGTTACCAATCAGCGGGTGACGATCCACTACAACTGCATCGGTGCCTTTGAGGTGCCGGATCGCCGGAAAATCCCCGAGCGGGATATTCTGCTGGAAACGAGAAAAGGCGTAGCATTAAGCTACGCCCCGGCGGTGTAAAGGTGGTGTGGGATATGAGAGCATTTCTCTATTGCCGTGTCGCCCATGACGATTCTTTCGCATTGGAACACCAGCGGTTTCTGCTTCAGCTCTACGCAAAGCAGGCGGGATATACCATCATCGGCGCTACGGACGAATATGACAGCGGGCTCACATTAGACCGCCCGGCGCTCCAGAAAGTGACCGAGGCCGTTGTCGCTGGCAAGGTGGATGTGGTGTTAGTCCATAACCTGACCCGGATAGGCCGGGAGTGGGGCATGACCCAAAGCTACATTGACCTGCTTACCCGGCACAAGGTAAAGCTCCTGTGCATCCAGGATCGGCTGCTCTTCGATGAAAACGGCGCTGCCCCAATTTTGACAATAAAAAATGCGGAGTGTCCTTTGTAGGATACTCAGATCCTATAAGGACACTCCGCATGGTCCGAGTGACAGGATTCGAACCTGCGGCATCCTGCTCCCAAACGTGTGTCTGAACCTTCAGCCAGCACTCTACCGCCCTCTTTAGCCCTTTCCTCTGCTCCGGCAGTTCCTCTTTGACACTCTTTTGCCCTGCGTGTTTCAAGCAAAACTTTCTCCTTTTGGGATGGGTGTGGGATTGGATTCTGTATATTAAAAGAAGTTCCGTCCGGGGTGAGTGGCGATAGTAAGCCGGGCCACCACAGAGGGGGGCGCAGGAAATGCGCCGCATAAACAAAGAATAACCGCTTTCGCCTGCGGCGAAGGTATGGCGGTTGTTTCTTGTCACGGGAATGACAAGAATGATTAGAATGACAAGAAGGCTGTTTGAACGGAAATACTGGGGTGAGCAACCCGCCCTCCCCGCTTCGCCGGATTGCCAGGCAGGCCCATCTGTGGTACGATAACACCAGAACGCGAGGAGGTGCCGTCATGCCCCTGCAAATTGTACGAAACGATATCACCACCATGAAGGTGGATGCCATCGTCAACGCCGCCAACGAGAGCCTGCTGGGCGGCGGAGGTGTGGACGGGGCCATCCACCGGGCCGCCGGGCCGGAGCTGCTGGCCGAGTGCCGCACCCTGAACGGCTGCAAGACCGGACAGGCCAAGCTCACAAAGGGCTACCGCCTGCCGACGAAGTTTGTCATCCACACCGTGGGCCCCATCTGGCGGGGCGGCGGTCACGGGGAGCGGGAGCTGCTGGTCTCGGCCTACCGCTCCTCTCTGGAGCTGGCTCTGGCGGGCGGGTGTGAAACTGTGGCATTCCCGCTGATCTCCTCCGGCGTGTACGGCTACCCCAAGGATCAGGCGCTGAAGGTGGCGGTGGACACTATCGGGGAGTTCCTGCTCTCCCACGACATGACGGTGTATCTGGTGATCTTCGACCGAACCGCCTACACCATCGGCGGAAAGCTCTTTGCCGACATCGCCGCCTACATCGACGACCGCTATGTGGAGGCCCACACCGACCGCTATGAGAACCAGCGCCGCCGGATGGCCCTGGCCTCCATGCCTATGGAGGAGACAGAGTGTACCCCCGCTCCTTGTACCGCAGCCCCTTCCAGCCTGGACGAGGCCCTTAGCAAGCTGGACGAGAGTTTTTCCCAGATGCTGCTGCGCAAGATCGATGAGCGGGGCATGACCGACGCCCAGTGCTACAAAAAGGCCAATATCGACCGCAAGCTCTTCTCCAAGATCCGCTCCGATGTCCACTACAAGCCCTCCAAGCCCACCGCCATGGCCTTCGCCGTAGCCCTGGAGTTGCCGCTGGCCGAGGCCCGGGAGATGCTGGAGAAGGCGGGCTTTGCCTTCTCCCACGCCAGCAAGTTCGACATTATCGTGGAGTATTTCATCGCCCACCGAAACTACAACATCTTCGAGATCAACGAGGCCCTGTTCGCCTTTGACCAGAGCCTGCTGGGAGGATGACCGCATGCAAGATAACTATGTTGGAGATATTGGAGATTACGGAAAGTACGGTCTTTTGCGAAATGTGACTGCCGCCGGCCTTCGGTTGGCGGTCAACTGGTACCGAGTGATCCCCACTCGTTCAGGCAAGCAGGAAGACGGAAAATTTACGGACTATCTATATAAGCCAGATACATATCGGCGGTATGATCCGGAGTTGTTCGATTGTCTGTCGTATCTTGTAAAGAAAAATCGAACCATTGAGGCTGTGGAAAAGAGCAATATCCTCAATGCCCGCTTTTTTGCTGAACCGCTGACAGCGGCTGGCCGAAAACAGTGGCACAAGGCGGCGTTGGAGGCTACCAATGGAATGGACATCGTCTTTCTCGATCCAGATAACGGCCTCGAAACAGTAAAGATGCACCAGGATGGTTCTACTAAGGAAAAACATGTTACCTGGCAAGAGATTAAGGACTACTACAACCGAGGGCAAAGTGTGATCTTGTACCATCATCGGCCACAGTCTGATTCAAAAGAGGTCTGTGTACAAAAAATGTTGGAATTTCAGAAGAACCATTTGCAGGCAGACGGTGTACTTAGTTTAGAATATTATCGTTTTACAAATCGCTATTATTTCCTATTTGCTCACCAGGCCCATATGTCCATATTGGAAGCTGTGTATCACTCTGTGGCAAAGAACTGGGCAGGACTTTGTACCCCTGTTGGAATTTGTCGCCCGCCAAGCGACCGCTGAATATACAAATCCCCCTATACTGTGCTTGTAAGCCAAACAACACAGCATAGGGGGATTTGTTATGAAAAAGAATTTGACGGAACTTGTTTTCATCCTGGACCGCAGCGGCTCCATGCAGGGGCTGGAGGGGGACACCATCGGCGGCTTCAACGCCATGATCGAAAAGCAGAAAAAGGAACCCGGCGAAGCTTACGTCTCCACCATCCTCTTCGATGACCAGAGCGAGGTACTCCATGACCGGGTGAAAGTGAGCGAAGTCAAGCCCATCACCGACAAGGAGTACGATGTCCGGGGCTGCACCGCCCTGCTGGACGCCATCGGCGGGGCCATCTGCCACATCGGGAACATCCACAAGTACGCCCGGAGCGAGGATGTGCCGGAGCACACTCTCTTCGTCATCACCACCGACGGCATGGAGAACGCCAGCCGCCGCTACTCGGCCCAAAAGGTGAAGGAGATGATCCGGCGCCAGAAAGAGAAGTATGGCTGGGAGTTTCTCTTCCTGGGGTCCAACATCGACGCGGTGGAGACGGCGGGATATCTGGGCATCGCCCCCGACCGGGCGGTGAACTACCACTGCGACAGCGAGGGAACCCGCCTCAACTACGAGGTGGTGGGTCAGGCCGTGGCCGCCGTCCGGTGCAGCGCGCCCCTGGATGAGCACTGGAAGGACGCCATTGAGGAAGACTTCCGCAAGCGGCAGAAGAAGGGGCGGCGGTAATCTGCGGTCGAAATAAACGAGGGACGGAAGGCTACACCTTCTGCCCCTCGTTCCTGTCTTAGCGCAAATCAGCCGGTCATTTCAGTTTGGCCCCGTCCCGGAAGGCATTGCCCACCTTCTCGCCCAGCACCCGGTATGCGTTGTGGATGGGGTCAAAGGTGATGGGCCGCAGCTTTTCCGGGTCGATCTTCGCGTCAACGCCCAGCACGGACTCGTCGGCGCTCACGTTGACGATCTCGCCCACCAGATAGCAGCTATCCGGGTCGTAGCTTACCAGGCGGCACTCCACCGCCATGGGCAGCTCGTCGATGAGGGGCGCGTCCACAAATTCCGACTTGGTGGTGTGCCAGCCGGCCTTTGCCACCTTGTCCGCCACTTTATTGCCGGACTCGATGCCCACATAGTCGCAGGCCACCGTCTGCTCCGCTGTGGCCATGCTCACGGTGAACGCCTTGCGGGCCAGGATGTTGGCGGTGGTCTTGTGCTCGGCGCTGATACACATGCTCAGCTCCTTCTCTTCGCTGATGCCGCCCCAGGCCGCGTTCATGGCGTCGGGGGTGCCGTCCTCATTGTAGGTGGCCAGAATAAAGACCGGCTGGGGATAGGTCCAGGGCTTGGCTCCAAAATTCTTGCGCATCGCGATGCCTCCTTGTACGGATATGTATGTGCTATTATTATACTACAGATCTTGGTTTTGAAATATGGAAATTGGCTGCTGGGAAAGATGCGTCAAATTGGAAAGTTTCCCTTGACTTTGACGCTCCGTCAACTGGTACAGTATCCGTTAGGAGGGATGTTTATGGAGTATTCCATTCAGGAGCTGTCACGCCTGTCCGGGGTGACCACCCGCACCCTGCGATGGTACGACCAGATCGGCCTACTCAAGCCCAGCCGAGTGGCAGAGAGCGGCTACCGCTACTATGGCGGGGCGGAGGTGGATCGGCTGCAGGACATTCTCTATTACCGGGCCCTCGGGGTGGAGCTGGCCCAGATCAAGGAATGTCTGGACGATCCCTCCTTTGACCGTCTGGCCGCTCTGCGAAACCACCTGGCCGCGTTGGAGGCAGAGCGGGAGCGGCTGGAAAAGTTGATCCGGTCGGTGAAAGACACCATCGGAGCGGAAGAAAGGAACGAGATCATGAGCGACGAGCAGAAATTTGAGGCATTCAAGCGGCGCACGGTAGCCCATAATGAGGAAGCTTACGGAACGGAGATCCGCGCCAAGTACGGCGACCAGGAGGTTGACGAGGCCAACGCCGCAGTGATGGGGCTGACCCAGGCGCAGTACCAGGAATGGATGGACCTGGGCCGGGAGATCCAGGAGCAGCTGGAGGCCGCCGTCCAGGCCGGGCTCTCCCCGAAGGGGGAGGAAGGCAAGGAAATCACCGCCCTCCATCGCCGGTGGCTCACCATCACTGGGAACCGATACGACCCGGCCAGACACCGGGGGATCGCGGAGCTCTATGTGATGGACGAGCGGTTCACCGCCTACTACGACAAACAGGTGCCCGGCTGCGCCCGCTTCCTGCGGGACGCGGTGGCTTATTGGGTGAAGTGAAGATGAAGCAGGCCCTCGGCTTTTCGCCGAGGGCCCGTCCTGTGTACAATTCTTGTGGCCGCACCTGTCCAGCGAGTCAGCGCTTCAAGATAAACTCCTGGACCGGACAGCCAAACTCCTCCGTCAGCCTGCCCTCGCAAAAGCCCAGCCGTTTGTAGAAGGCTCGAGCGGCAATTCCATTGGGATCACCCTCCCGGTAGGTGGTGACGGTGATGTCCTTCCCAGCGTCCATCTGCGTCAGCATGAAGTCCACCATCTGCCGGGAGATATGCCGTCTTCTGTAAGCGGGATCCACCGCCAGAAAGCACAGCATACTGCTTTCCTTTGAGAACAGCAGGGCGCCCACGACCCGACCCGCCTCCAATGCACAGATGGCGGAAGACGCCTGGATGAATTGCAGGACAGTGGCCCGATGCTCCGCCATCGCTTCGGCGGTTTCCAAACCGGGAAAAGCATCCCGAATCTGTTCCACCAGCGTCATCCAGGCGTCAATATTTTCCGGTTTTGCAAGTTGAATTTTCATGATGATGTTCCTCATTGGCCCAAGCTACGGCTCTCGTACGCATGAACAGCCCCAAAAAATTACATCCTAAAAAGTATGGATTACTTGGTTGTGAATGTACCAAATTTACCTTGAAATCCACATTTTTCCAGTTTTTTTCTGATATTCTTTTCGTTTTTGAATGCAATCATAATCATTCAAGTGCCATGTGATATCTCGGGTATCTATCAAACTACATATTTTTTCGATATATGGAAGATCAACATCTGCAAACGCAAAGCCAAAAGAATATATTTTATCAATTTTTGACCTGCAAATTTTTCTAAAGAAGCTTTTATGAAGCGACATCTGTTGTGCAGTATCTTTTCTTAAACTTTCATAAATAGTTTGCAAATCATTTTCCATTTCGTAAGGAACTCTCTCATCCAAAAAACTGAGTTTCCCACAATGTCCTAAAATAAGTGAATCCTGTTGGGCACAAGAATTTTCAGCGACTATACCATGAATATGACATATGTTCTTTATTGAACATTGATACAGGTTCTCTAAAGTTCGAGTATAGTTGAACGAAAAAAATAAATCCTCAGTTGGATTGATTATTCTTCTAAATTGCTTTAGAGGAACAGATGCAACCTTGATATTACGTATCCATTCTAATAGAAGATAATTAATTTGAGAGATAGCCAGTGCCATATCTCTGCATATAATTTCCGCATTGGTACGTTCCCAAGAATAATTTCGATCTCCCTCGCGGTCGTATTGAGGTTCAACATTTTCAAAGCATTCAGACAAATTCAGTTTTCCAAGAAGATACTCTATTTCACTCCAATCTCTTTTTTGTGGCTCTTTATCATCATCAGGTGCAACCTGATTCAACAGATATGTAATAAGGTCAACGACTTCTTCTTCCTTTTGTATCTCTTCTCCGTGATTGCCAATGACTGATTCTGGTACATATAGATATTCTGTATATTTTCCAGGATAGTTCGATTCTAAATAATCTCTAAACTGATTGAAACTTGTCTGCATATTATGAGCAAGATCAAATCCGTTTCCGATAATAAATAAATTAGCCATACATTGCCTTTCATGAAACATGCATCAGTTGTATGCGCTGCGCCAGCATATGTCCGGCTCATGCACGAAGCATCAGCCCTATCCTAACAGCGGTTGCCGCATGCAAGATGAAGAAGATCTGCGGCGTGCCCAAGAAGAACGAACTGTTTCTCGGAGAATGACGAAAGGGTGCCCCCATATTGTCATTCCTATCAGGGGATGGCACGGTAGTGCAGGCGTTATTCCTGAAGTAGATCCGCCAATGTATACTCACCTCGTTGAACGGCGGCAACCCGCTTGTGTTCCCTGATGGCAGCAATCAGGACATCAATATTTTGGAAATACTGTTTTACAAAAGCAGTGCTCTTGACATTAGAGTACCCCAAATCCTCTTTGCAAAAAATACTTGGTTTTTTTCCGGAACGCTTGTACTGCGCATACTTTTTTTCTGCATAGATCATCAGCATTTCGATCTCGGGTGCGGTAACAATGTTGATAACATCAATCTTTCCCCGATATGCTCTACTCAGGTTAAAGTTTTCCCTGTGGGAATCCAGAATCCGAAGAATGGTGATCTTTTCAGTAAAACCTTTCCTCAAGTATCGTTCCTCAAATTTCTGGGCGCTGCGGCAGCGAATTACCTCATTTTCCAACATATCATCATAACGGAAAATCAGTTTGTTACTGTCCAGCAAAAGTTCGATCACAGCCTGTTCAGCAGCTCCTTCACAGATGCAGGCAATATATTTTGAAAGTTCCATCATTCGATCTCCTTGCGGCTTTGTATGATAGAGCGCTTCAAATCCATAAATGCCTCATACATAGGAACTGTGCCATCCAGGAAACCGCTCTGGTAGGCCTCACTTTTTTTAATGTCGTTGCGGCTGAGTATGTTGGAGAGGTTTTCCGCTGTAATTCCCTGGCGGTTCCGCGCAATATAGATATTATCGTTTCGCTCAAACTCATCTAAAAGTTCCGGGTAATGTGTGGAAAAGATAAGCATAGCCCCGCGGGGATTCACCTTTTTATCCATATAAAAACGAATTAGAGTGGAGACGATCTCGCGGTTAAAGTGGTTCTCCAGTTCATCCACGATAAGGTATCCGCCAGTCTGAAAGGTTTCCATCGCCTTCCAAAAGACATTGATACCTTTGATGGTTCCGGAGGAGAGGTATCTGTCCAATTCCGCCAACTGTTTAAGCAAAAATTCATCCTGTCCTTTAAACTTCAGGTGAATATCCATTCCGTTTGATTTGGATTCCATCCTGAGATATTCAATGCTTGGGTCAAAAAAAGTGATGAGTTCAATAGGACAATCCTCTTTGAGGCTGAGTTGATTGATGTTGGTGTAGCGCAGCAGCTCTGAAAATGTAATCTGCTCCCGGTTTCTCTTGTTGAAGGCCACCATAATGCTTACGTCATCCAAGAGGAATTCCACATTATTCATGCTTCTGGACAGGTTGATTTCGACGCCATCAAAATCAAAGAGCGTTTTCTTGCTTTTTATGCTGGAGAGCGACTTGGATTTCAGCGTTTCATATACAATGACCAGTTTGTTTTCCTGTTTGGTGATGACTGTTCGCAGGAAATTGACAGCTCCCTCTTCCGACCGGGGAAAAGTCTCACGATTGTGAGCAAAAAAGTAAGTGTCGAACGTGGCTCTGTCGCCCTCAGCCAATCCGTCTAAAACATCCACACAATCAATGCTGTTAAGCGGTTCATTATTAAGCATCCGGCACACAAAGGTAATGAGTTTCAAAATGGTAGTCTTACCTGATGCATTGATTCCAATCACGGATAAGACATTATTTTGATAGAATCCCTGTGTTCCGTTGCAGAATATGAGGCTCATTTTTTCTGCATTGTCTTCCGTTACTCTTTGCTGGGCCAAAAAATTGATTTCACAGTATTCCTGAAAAAGAGGAATTCCGGATGCTCGTATTTTTAAGAGCTTCATAGGCACACTCCTTTATGATAATCACAGATATTCCGTTTTTAATGCTTTTATTATACCAATCAGCCACCAGTAAATCAATATTAAAATCGGGAAAACTGTTTTTAATTGATGTTTCTGCGTAGGAACCTTCTGTATTTATTGTACTACCATACAATGGAGATGATACATGGACACTCTTGTGAATCTTCCGATGTCGTACACGGTCGTAGAAACGGCAACAATGCGAACCATTGATACCCCAGATGTTGAACCCCTCACCGGCAGTAGAATTGCGAGCTGCGGTGGCAGATTTAGTGAACTAAGGCTACAAAGGCCCCTGGCTTCTGCCAGGGGCCTTTGTAGCCTCTATCCTCTTTTCCGCGTCAGGAAAACGCCTGCCGCCGCGATCAGGACGAAGGGGGCCAGCCGGACAAAGCCCCATTCAAAGGCGTGGATGGCTACCCCCATGACAGCGGTCTCCGGGGCGCTGTAATCCCAACCCAGGTAAGGGCTGCCCACCATCGCTAAAATGACGGCCACAGCCAGGATGCCCACGCACACCGCGATAAGCCCCCAGTGGAGGGCCGAGCGCCGCAGGGCTTTTCTCCGGGAAAACTGCAGATTGATGACCTCCAGCTTTTCCGCGAGAGCCTTTACCTCGTCCGCCTCCGATTCTGCAACTGTTTCTCCCAGCAACGTGCTGACAGGCGTCTCCAACGCCTCCGACAGAGCGATGAGCAGGTCGGAGTCTGGAACAGATAAGCCTTGCTCCCATTTGGAAACGGTCTGCCGCACTACGTTCAGCTTGACGGCCAGCTCTTGTTGGGAGAGCCCCTTGGATCTCCGGATGGCTTTGATGTTTTCATTGAGCATTGGGCTTCACTCCTTTCGCCCCCATTGTAGGCAAAGCGGCCCGTTGCCGCAAGCAACGCAAACTAACAGCCCCTATTTTTGCAGTTCCCGCCGCAGATCGTCCAAGTACAGCCTCTGCTGTCGCCTCAGATAACCGGGTACAAAGGGGCGCATCCACCAGCGCTTGGCGTTGACGGTTTCGGTGCAATGGAGCCGGGTGCCACTCTCTACCGTCTCGAAGATCCCCTCCCAGGAGCCGGACATATTGCCATTCTCCATGGTAAAAACCCAGCGGCGGAGCGGCTCACAGGCCGTGACGGTGAAGTTTGTGGCATAGCCGCTCTTGGTGTGCTCTACGAAGTGGGCCTCGTCCAGCACCTCTACCCGTTTGAGGTCGCTGCGCCAGGCGGTGTTGGAAAGGTCAGTCACCGCCTGCCACACCCGCTCCACCGGGCAGGAGAAGTGGACGGTCACCTTGGAAGTCGGCATAAACTCACCCCTTCTTTGCTTTCTTGTTCAGCCTCAGGCTGATGTCCCGGCGGTCCGCCGCCTGCTGGAGCAGTTCCACGGCGGCCATGGCCCGCTCCTTGACTGGCTGTCCGGCCAGTTCCGGCCGGCTGTCCAAGTCAGCCATCACGGACTGTAATTCCCCCAGGGGCAGAAGATAGACCGCCGTATGGAAGAGCGTCTTGCGGCGGCCGTCGTTGTAGCCCGCCAGAAGTGCGTCCAATATGGCGCGCTTTTCCTCTAACTGAGCGAGGTACGCCTCCAGCCCCAGTTCCTGGGCACGGGCGATATCCTGCTGCCGGTTCCGGTGGGGGACGAAGGAGTCCCCATCGTCGAAGCCCTCATAGCGGGAGCAGGGGTACTCCGGACACTCCCAGCAAAAGGGCACCCCGCCGTGGGCCAGGGAGCACTTGGCGATGGTGCAGCTCTGGTTGCCTGCCCCGCCGCCGCAGCCGGGACAGTACCCGCCCAGATACATGGAGCAGAGGGCACAGTTGAGGCCGTACAGGGAGAAGCGAACCTCTTCTCTGGTAAAGCCTTTCATGTCACTCCCTCCATTAAAACCACAGTGCCGGTTCCTCCCGAAACACCGGGGTGTCCCCCTGGACGTAGGGGTCGTAGCGGTTTTCGTTGCACCCGAATTCCTGCAAAAAGCAGATTTGTCCCGCTTCGTTCCAGCGGATGAGGGAGAGCCCGTCAAAGCTCTGGACAGTGCCATCCGTCATGGCACACCGGAAGACCCACTCCACCACAGTCTGGTCTCCCTTGTGGAAATACTGCCGGATGTCCCACCGCTCCACGGTGCCACGGGTGTTCCACTCGTCAAACCACAGCTGGATCTTCCCACTGCCGTGGTACTCCGGCCCCCAGCTCTCGATGTAGACGGCGTCGGTGGCGAAGAGATCCTCAATGCCCGTATCCGCCTTGTCCAGCCACATGGAAAACCACTGCTGGATCTTACTTTCCCGCTGTTTTTCTGCGTCCATATCCATATTCTCCTGCTCCATCGCCTGGGCAGCATCCCAAAGCATCAGATATTCCGTACCCTTTTCTGCCGCGATTCGGAAGCCCGCTCGCTGGTAGAGGCACAGGGCCGGGTTTTCCTTCTGGACGGAGAGGGATGCCCGCTGGTATCCATTCTCCTGGAGCAGGAGCAAAAGATCGTTCAACAGCCGTGTCCCGATGCCTTTTCCGCGATACTCCGGCAGCAATGAGATGGCCAGGGAAGGGGTGTCGTTGTCGATGTGGCCGTAGTCCTCCATGATGCGGCACCACGCCGCCCCTACCACTTTTCCTTTAACCTCAGCAACCAGACAATGGTCGCCGGGACGTGTGCCGAAGCCCTCAATATAGACCTGCAGTTCCGGCCGATCCACCACGGACCGGGGCGGCGGCTCCACGCCTTTCGGGAGATAGATGGCCTGATAGAGAAATTCCCGCAAAAGGGTATATTCCTCCGGGCGTATTTCGCGAATGATCGTGTTCATCTCTTCCATCACTCCGTCCGTTTGATGGGCTGTCGGATGACGGTTTTCAGCTTTCCCGGCTGGCACCGCCGCACATCGCTCAGGTAGATCTCGTGGCGGAACCGGCCCTGGCTGAAATCCGGCCCATAGTCCTGCTCATTGGGCAAAAATTATGCTAAACTGATTTTATCATAACAAGAAAAGGCGAGTAAAGAGGCATAAATAAAACAGGGAAAGTTTTGCTGATGTTTTCCAATGAATTCTTGTCGACTCCTGAAAATCCAGTTATACTAAGTGCTGTAAAAATGAGAGCAAATTTTCTAATGGAGAGTAGATATAAAATCCAGATAGTGTCAGAAGCGAATAAAGGGAGTTGTTGACGTGAGTCAGAAAAGTGTTACCGAAGTAGTCGCAGCCCTGATCTGGAATCAGGACAAGTTTATGATCTGCCAGCGCTCAGCCCATAAGGCCAGAGGGCTGCTATGGGAGTTTGTAGGTGGCAAGGTAGAGCCAGGCGAAACCAAGGAACAGGCGCTCATTCGGGAATGTCAAGAGGAGTTGGCCGTCACGCTGAATGTGGGCGAGGTATTCATGGATGTAACGCACGAATACCCGGATCTGACGGTTCATTTGACACTGTTCCATGCTGCCATCAGGGAGGGTGTCCCCCAGAAACTTGAGCACAATGACATCCGTTGGATTACGGTGGATGAGATTGATCAATTTGTGTTTTGCCCAGCGGATGAGGAGATTTTAATAAGGCTAAAGCAATCGAAGGGGCAGAAAGATTAGGTGAAAGCTTTCTTCTCTGCATTGGAGAATGCGAACATACAGAGAAAGGAAATGCATAGGATGAACGTCATCTGCTTCGGCGACTCCAATACCTACGGATATGACCCCCGAGGTTATTTCGGTGGGCGGTATGAGGCAGACAACCGATGGGTGGACATCCTGGCTGCGGAGACCGGATGGACGATCTCTAACATGGGACAAAACGGCCGCGAGATTCCATCCGCCGCTCCCACCTTTCCTGCTGACACAGATCTGCTGATCGTCATGCTGGGGACCAACGATCTGCTTCAGGGGCGAAGCCCAGAGCAGGCCGCCGAGCGGCTGGAGAGGTTCCTCGCCGGCATATCCCTGGATCAAGTTAAGATCCTGCTGATCGCACCGCCGCCGGTGGCCCTGGGAGCGTGGGTGCCAAGCCAACAGCTCATTGATGACTCCCATACCTTCGCCCGGCTCTGTCAGGATCTGGCGGAGCAGTTGGGCGTCCGCTTTGCCGATGCCGGAAGGTGGGACATCCCTCTGGCCTATGACGGCGTACACTTCACGGAGCAGGGGCACAAAGCCTTTGCTACCAAACTTCTGGAGGAACTCAAATGAAACGAATCTTACCCCTACTCATTTCCCTTTTGCTGTTGCTAACCGGATGCGGCGGAAATGCCACCGACGGCTCCTACCAGCAGATCACCCAGGAAGAAGCCAAAGAGATGATGGACTCCCAGGAGGTCATCATCCTGGATGTGCGGGAGCAGGACGAGTACGACAGCGGCCACATCCCCGGCGCTGTCCTGTTGCCGGTTGGTACCATTGACGAAACAACTGCCGCCGAGGTGATCCCGGAAAAGGACTCCACGGTGCTGGTCTACTGCCGCAGCGGAAACCGCAGTAAGACCGCATCTTCCACATTGGCCGAATTGGGTTACACCAGCATCTACGAATTCGGCGGCATCAACACCTGGCCCTATGAGACAGAGCCGTAAAGTGGCCAGCGGCCGCAAGCGGCACAAAATATGCGCCGCCTAAACAAAGAATACGGGACTGGCAGGTTCCGCAGCTTATGGAGATGGATGTGACCTGTACAGGGCGATAAAGTAGTAGCTATTTCCTTTTTTCTGTGGTATTGTTCGGTTGCCAAAAGGAGGCGACGATATGCAGAAAGAAAACAGCTATACCGTAGGCCAGTGGTGCGACCGTTGGTTTTGCGAGAACCAGAGCAGATGGAGCGGGAGCACCGTGGGCGGATACCGCAACCTGATCTACCGCCACATCCTCCCCGGAATCGGGTGCATCCCACTGGTGGAGCTGGCCGAAGACACCGTCACCAGATTCTACGACAGTCTGCGGAGCCAGGGGCTCAGCGCCAGAAGCGTCTGGTGCGTCCACCTGCTCCTGCGGCGCTGTATGGACGAAGCAGCCCGTGACCAGTTTATCCCCTATAACACGGTGCGGTTCTGCCAGGAACCGCAGGCAGAGGAATATAAAACGGCCCCCTTGCGCCTGGGGCAGCTCCAGCGGTATCTGAACGCGGCGGAACGGCTTGGCGTGCTCCCGCTTATCTACACAGGACTCTCCAGCGGCCTGCGGCAATGTGAACTCATCACCTTGTCGTGGGCCGATTTTCATATCCGCTGCCGGTATATCCTCAAGGGACATCGACTGCTGGCCCTCAACCGTAAGGCGGAACATCTTCTGGAACAGATACCGGAAATCGACTGCTATGTGTTTCTCAATCCCAAGACCAGAGCGCCGTATCAGCTCCACGAGTTCTACTACCTGCATAAGCGGATACTGAAACAGGCCGGTCTGCCATGGGTGGCTTTCCGGAACTTGCAGCGCCAATGCATGGAGGTGGGGATATGACGCTGAGAGAGTATATCCTCCACTGGCAGGAGGCCTATGACAAGAACCAAAGCAGGCCAACCACCTATGCAGCCCACGGTTATCTCTTCAAAAACCACATCCTCCCCGGATTGGGGGGCATACCGCTCTCTGAATTGACGGCGGAGCAGGTTGGAGATTTTCTGAAAGAGAGAAAACTCTTTGGCGGTCACCGCCCGGAGAGCCCCGAATACCCAGGGCTGGGCGAACACACCATGCGGCACATCCACCGTCTGCTCCAGCAATGTCTGGACCAGGCGATCCGGGATGGCCTGATAGCAGAAAATCCCGCCCGTGCGTTTCATTATCCAAAGCCCAAGAAGGTCAGCGCCAATGTGCTGACGCCGACAGAGGTGGAGGACTATCTGGATGCGGCGGAGCGGCTGGGCCACCTCCCCATGTTTCTGCTGGCACTGACGGCGGGCCTGCGGCAAGGCGAACTGATCGCACTGAAGTGGAGTGACCTGGACGTGGAGGAACGGACGCTGACCATCTCGGAGAACCGCTCGGTGGAACGGCGGGAGTTGGTGGAGCACAAAGGCGGCACCAGAACCATCAGCCTGACCACAGAAGCGGTTGAGCTCCTGCGCGCGGAGCACGCCAGGCACCCCAGCAGCCCGCTCATGTTCATGCACCCGGCCACACAAAAGCCCTACTCGCCCCAGATGGTGCGCCGGATACACAATGAGGTCATCAAAGAGGCCGGGCTGGATCACATTCGGTTCGCCGATCTCCGGCACACTTGCGCCGTCTTATCTCTGCAAAACGGAATGGGCACGAAAGAGGTTTCTCAAATGCTGGGGCATTTCCGAACTTCAATGACGCGGCAGAACTACGCTCCCTACCTGACCATCCACGCCGCCAAAAGCGAAAACAGCCCCGGTGAAGCGTCTCAGGAGGAATTGCGGCAAGCGGCAGATATTCTGGATAATCTCCTGAAATTCTGATAGCTATTCTACGGAAGGTGTGGTATATGTTTGGGTCACAAGGAGATGATGACGGTGGAAAACAAACTGCTCAAAGAGCTGTATGATCACTTTTATATCCACCCGGAGATTGAAAAACAGGAGAACGAAGTGGAGGAGTGCCACAAGGCGTTGATTGCAGCTCTGGAAAAGCCGGAGCGAAGACTGGTGCTGCGGATCATCGATGCCCAGGACTCCATCAGAGAACAGACCTCCCTCGACAGCTTTATCGCCGGTTTTGAACTGGCGTGGAGGCTCTCGGCAGAATTACACAACGACGAAAACGAGCGCTCATTCTCCTGTCGGACCAGAAGAGTGGGTGCTCGTTTCGCATCTGATGAGGAATCGGAATGAAAAACAAATTGCTATAGACTTAGCGATTACCGCCAATTTCGCCCTGCGGGCCGCTGTGTTGCTCCAAACGGCGGTGGACAAGGAAGTATCTGCTCCAAGCCCAACACCCGCAGTGGCTGCGCCCCAGGCGACGCTTCCGGAGCTACCAGAACCGGCGGTGCTACAGCCCCATGAGCTGACGCAAAAAATAAACCGCCTAAACAAAGAAATAGCCGCAGGAGTATTGTGGAGTGCTCCGATATGGAAATACCTCAACAAATTTACGACTTATCTCAAATAGTCGCACAAGCCTCGCATAAAATTGCGAGATTCTCTTGAAAAGAGCCGGACATTAGTGGTAAAATATAAATTAAAATGTCGTATTATGCATTTTTGAGAATTGCCTTACAAAATACATTTGCTGCTTGAAAGAAGGAGAGAATGCATGGCTCTATCTTATAACCGTATGTGGAAGTTGCTTGTAGACAAGAAAATGAGCAAAGCGGATTTGAGAAAGGCCGCAGATATTGCGCCGAATACGATGACAAAGTTAAGGCGAGATGAAGCGGTAAATCTCGCTATTTTAGGTCGTATATGTGAAACCCTCGATTGTGATTTTGGCGATATTATGGAATATGTAAAAGAGCCAAAATAAAGCAATGCAATTAAGAAAACCGAACATCTTCAAGGGAGTAGTTATGTATGGTAGAGAGGCAACCGTCTTGGGATAAATATGAAGCAGCCATCCTATTAGAAGGGCTTCTTACCTCTATGAAAGGCGAACTCACACGCTCGGACGCAATTAAGGCAGTATCTCGTGACTTAAGAGCAATGGCACTTCATCGAGGTATGGAAGTTGATGAAGTGTACCGCAATACAAATGGTATTTCATTTCAAATGAAAAGCATGGAGTCAGCGTATCTCGGTCGCACAGTTTTCAAACCAGCCACCAAACTTTTTGCAGATGTTGCAGGTTTGTATCATGAATCCTATGATGAGTACCAAAAATTACTGAAGGAGGCAAGGGCAATGATAAGCAATAGAAAAACCGTTGAAGACGACTTCATGCGGTATCTTGCTGAACGAGTGTCTCCTGCACAGCTGTCGGAGTTTTATAGATGTTATTCTGAAATAGAAACTTTTTGTCTGAAAATAAAAGTCCTACAGAATCCACTGTTCGAGACAACAGATTTTGAAACCATAAAAAAAGTGCAACGTACCATTGAACAGAACAAAATCTTCAGAATAACCCGTAGACGGCAAATAAATAAGATTGTTGATGCGGGACAGCATTACTATAACTACATAAAAGAAGGTCTTTACGCCCGCATTACTGATGGAAAAACTGTTGAAGATCGTAGCACCATCGATCATGAAATGTCGAATCAAAGCCCGCCCAATGTAGAGATGGCCGAGGTAGAATCTCCTATTACTACATACACAAAAACCGAGCAAGACGAAAGGTTGTTGCAAAAACACCCTGCTGTATATAATCAAATCTATAATGCACTGAAAGACTCTCCCGAAAGTCAGCGAGTCACAATTCGAGAGATATGTGAGGCTATTAACTATATTGCTCGTCCCGCTATTGTTGAGGAGATTCTCGATAATGTGAGCTGGGCATCAAATATTGGAGATTCCTACATCTTTTCAGAAAACACTCCTGCAATCGAATCAGATACCTCCAATACGGAGAGTTCACATAGTCAGGACACAACTTTTGAAATTGATTTTCATGCGGACTTTGACTTGGCATACACGAAGCCAGAGCGGTTCAGTTACTTTGGTGAGCGAAAAGTGTGTGGCGATTCGTGGACAGCTCTCTATGTTGCTGTGATGGCTTCTGTGATGGAAGATTATCCGCACATATTCAAGCCAGGAATGTCTTTTGCGCAAAAATCTGGCCGAATCGAACTTGCGAGTGATGATAATTACAGTTTTATGATTGCTCCTAAACCTATACCGGGAACCGCATATATGCTGGAAACCAATTTGAGTGCAAACGATATTGCAGCAAAAATTCGCTATGTCTTGGACTTATGTAGTGTAGACTGCGAAAATATTGTTATCACATATAGAAAAAAAGAGAAGGAAACCTTTGAACAAGTCCATCAAAGAAAGTCGTTTGAAAACGATGCGATTTGTGAGATCAATAGCAGAAGCTTCTCTCGCTATCTATCTGAAAAACTGAACATGGCTGATGCCACCTGCCGGAGCTATGCTTCTGCGATAAACAATTGTGAGGCATTTGCCCAAGAACACCAACTGGCCTCCTGGCAGCTTTACGCAACGGACAAACAAACGGCACAGGAGACAATTCAGTTGCTCTTAAGCAATGCGGAGTTTCTTTCCTACAATGCAAGGCAGCACAACCGTTTCCGTGCAGCCATACAGAAATTTCTCGGATTTGTTGGCTCAGACCTGACTTGGGCTGCACATGTAAAGGACGATTCGGAACCGACAGAAACCTACAGAGATGAAGGCTATGAGGAGGTTCTTAGGCAATATTTCAAGAAGGGATTCCGCATGGATTCGCCTCTTGAGATACGCAAATTCAAGAGGTATTACACGGCAACCCATGATAGAGAGCTAACTGATCCTGATGATGACATTAGCAAAAAAATCAAGCAGCTCTGCATTATTTACGAGGGAAAAGCATTTCTCCCGGATGTCATGTTGAGCGAAGAACTAAAGGACGAATTGCTAAATTACATCGAGTCCGCCTTTGCGGACGGTAAATCCGCTATCTACTATCAAGCGATTTTTGCCAAATTTTCCGATGCGTTCTTGGACTACCATATCCACGATGCTGATATGTTGAAGTCGTACCTGACTTTTATAGGAGACGGCAGATTCTTCATCAACAGAAGTTTTATATCGAAGACGCCAGATGTTAGCATGGACCCGCTATCTGAAGTTCGTTCTTGTTTGCAAGACTATGGCAGACCGGCGACTTATGATGAGATTTTTGCTGCTCTGCCGCATCTCCCGCAAAGTAAGATAAAGTTTATTCTTGCCAGCAATGTTGAATTCGTCAACAACGGCCGCAGCGAATACTTTCACGAAAGTATCGTCCATTTGTCCGATGAAGAACTGGACGGAATTTCCGAAATTATCCAGAGAACCATTGACGAGAAAGATTTTATTGGTGGCAATGAGCTCCATGACGCAATCCGTGCGAAATATCCCTATATCATAGATGAGAATCACATCCTCTCTATGTATGGATTTCGGGATGCGTTAAAGGCAAAATTAGGCGATAAATTTTCCTTCAAGGGAAATATTATCAGCCACTCGGGCCAGGAGCTTTCGATGGCAGATGTGTTTGCAAAATATGCAAGAAGTCATGATACTTTCACGCTGTCCGAGCTTCAGAGTTTGGCAAATAACCTCGCAACTCCCATATATTTTGAGGCGATTTACGAAAATAGCCTGCGAATCAGCCGAGATCAGTTTGTAGCAAAAACTGCCGCTTATTTTCCCGTTGAAGCAATGGATGAGGCTTTGGATCGTATCTGCATGGGAAAGTATATTCCTCTGCTGGAAGCGACAAACTTCGGCGCATTTCCCTATGTAGGATTCCCTTGGAACATCTTCTTGTTGGAGCATTATGTGGCGAGCTACAGTCAAAAATATATGCTTCTGCACAGCAGCTTTAATGGGACCGAATGTGCTGGTGCAATCGTCAAGCGCTCTGCAGGTATTGACAGCTTCGATGACTTAATCGTTGACTTATTGGCAAACAATCAAATAGAGATGAAAAAAGCCCCCGTGCTTCAATTTTTGAGTGACAAAGGGTATCTTGCCCGCCGTAGATACTCAGAAATAGAATCGCTCATTATCAAGGCGAACGCACAAAGGCAAAGGAAGGACACCGACTAATATGTACTCATACACTTGGGATGCCGAGACGGGCGGATTGCTGCTAAACAGTTCCCCGCTTTCCTTTAGCAAGGAACCCCGTCCGGTGTATTATAAAGAACTGGATATTCTGGGATTTGACCGGTATTGGAATTATGCAAAGAATGACTCCTCCCCATATATGTGGGCGGAGGCCAACAATTATTTCTACCGAGGCCGGCAGGTTGCCAAGACAAAAGGCGGGAGTCTTTACACAGCACCTGAAATCGTCATTTTGGATGACCCAGAACCAAATGGACAACCGCTCCGCTTTGTTGATATCCCTGTAATGGTTGAAAAGAACCGGGATCTGTTGGAGAAACTGGCCGCAGAAACAATTAAAAAAATATACAACACTTATGTAGACTACATGGATCGAGTCGATGTCTTCTATGTGGCGTTCAGTGGTGGTAAGGATAGCGTAGTAGCCCTCGATCTGGTGCAGCGGGCTTTGCCGCACAACAAGTTTAAGGTTCTATTCGGTGATACTGGAATGGAATTCCCAGACACATACAAAATAGTTGAGCAAGTTGAACGGAACTGTACGGAATCTAAAATTGAATTTTTAAGAGCAAAGTCTGATTTCGACCCGGAATTTACATGGAGACAATTTGGCCCACCAGCACAAACAATGCGTTGGTGTTGTAGTGTGCATAAAACTACACCTCAAATTATCTTACTCAGGGAGTATACCAATAATCCACATTTTAGAGGAATGGCGTTCACAGGCGTTCGTGGAGATGAAAGTGCATCTCGTAGTGAATACGAGGGCGTTAGCCACGGAGAGAAAGTGCGTGGACAGTATAGTTGCCACCCAATCCTTGAATGGAACTCCGCCGAATTGTTTTCCTATATCTATGAGAGACAACTCCTGATAAATGATGCTTATAAAAAAGGAAATAGCCGTGCAGGATGTCTTGTGTGCCCGTTAGCCGCATCGAAGAATATGTATTTTAAGGAACAAGCATACAGCTGTAGTGATAAGGGATATCGGACAACCACAACATTCAATAATATTATTCTGGAAACAACCTCCAAAGAGCTGTCTACTCCGAGCGCCGTCAAGGAGTTTATGGACATTGGTGGATGGAAAGCACGAAGAAGTGGAAAAGAATTATCATTCGCTAAAAGTTATACAAATGAATCATTTGAACAAGGTGTACTTACAATTCAAGTATCCCGTATAGAAACTGATTGGAAGCAGTGGATTAAAACAATTGGCAATATAACATTTCTGGAGAATGGTAATGTCGAAGTACTTTACAGAGATAAGTTGTATCACATTGAGATTGCCGAAAATGCCAACGGACTAACTGCCACAGTTGTTATAGGGACAAATACCCAGAAAGACATTTATTTTATGTCAGAATTGAAGACTGTGTTCAGAAAGACCGCATATTGCATTGGCTGTAGAGTATGCGAGGCAAATTGTCCACATGGGTTTATTTCTATGAAGGATGGCCATGTAACAATCGATGACCGATGTGTAAAATGCAAAAAATGTCACGATGTATTCCATGGTTGCTTAGTAGCCAACTCGTTGCGATTACCGAAAGGAGAAAAGAAAATGGGGAGCATTGACAGGTATGGAAATATGGGTATTGAACTCGATTGGGTTAGGTCGTATTTCAAATTAAAGGATGAATTTTGGACTTCTCCTCACAGTCTTGGGACCAACATGGTTAAAAACCTCAAGAGCTTCTTGAACGATGCCGAAGTTACTGTTAAATCTAAATTTGCACCCTTTGGTAAAGTTATTGATAATATTGGAATAGAGAGTTCCGATGCTTGGGCGTTGATGCTTTGCAATTTGACATACACCTCGGAGTTTAATTGGTGGGTCAAAAACATTGATTTTTCTACAGCACAAACCCCCGATACCATTTATGCAATGCTGGATGACTCAATGAGTAAAAATTCTCGTTCACACATTGTCTCCGCATATAAGAACATCCTGATTTCTATCCCTCAATTAAGCAACGAAATTGGTTTGGGTGTCTGTGACTACACGCTAAAAAACGGAAAGCGTTTTTGGAATAGCGTGGTTCGCATCCCTTGGAAAAATCCGAATCCACTTGTCATTCTTTACAGCTTATACAAATTCGCCGAGGCTTGTGGGGATTATCACCAGTTCACCTTGTCTCGGCTCTTAAATCATGACATCGAGAGTGATGGTGTTAGTCCTACTGAGATTTTCGGACTGGATCGCAATCAGATGGAAAAGATTCTTAACGGCCTGACTATCAACTATCCAGACTTTATCAATGCCAGCTTTACGCTTGATCTGGATAATATCACACTCAACAGCGAAAAAACATCCCAGGATGTGCTGAGTCTGTTCTAAGGAGGAAGAAACAATGCCGATGTTGGAAAAATACCGTCATTATTTCGATATTGACCCAGATTATTTTCCTGCCGTAAATGAAGCGGTCATTACGAAGAACCCAGAAGTGTGGAAAAAATTCTTCCCCCACGAGACCTTTGTGAAACTTCTGAAGAACACAATCAGTGTCCTTGAGCGTAAGCAGAAACTCTGCCTGTGGGTGGAGGGAGCCTACGGTACAGGCAAATCTCACGCTGTCCATACCCTAAAGAAGTTACTGGACTCCAGTGAGGAAGAAACTCGTGAATACTTCCAAAGGCACAAGTTGGATAATGATCTGTGCAATCGCTTCCAGGCTGTGAAATCCAGTGGTCGCATTTTGACAGTCCATCGCTACGGCTCTGCTACCATTCGCAGCGACCACAACCTTGTTTTTGCTATCCAGGAGAGCATAGAAAAAGCGCTTGTCGATGCCGGAATTGAAAACAAGGGTGGAAACGCACTAAAAGAGGCCACTATCACATGGCTTTCCGATAAGGACAACAAAAATTATTTCAACGGCCTGATTACGGGTACATACTCTAACCTGTTCGGTGGAGATGATGCCGATACTGTAATTGAAAAATTACGCACTTTTTCTGGCGATGCGCTGGCAAAGGTTATGGACAACATCTTTAAGGTAGCCGATGAGCGTCAGGTAAAAGCTCTCTCGTTGAGCGTAACCGATTTGAGCAACTGGATTCGTGAAGTGATTCAGGCAAACAGCTTGAAAGCTATTGTCTTTATGTGGGATGAGTTTACTGAATACTTTTACAACAATGCCCGCAATCTCACTGGATTCCAGGAGCTTTGTGAAATCAGCGAAACCGATCCCTTCTATTTCGTGCTTGTCACCCATGTTACCCAAGGTTTGTTCCATGAGCGTGATCAGGACTTCATTAAGCTGAACGGACGCTTTGTCAGTCCGCACAGCTTAATCAGTCTACCTGAAAATATCGCATTTCAGCTCATGGGTGCAGCTATGGAGAAAAACAAAGATGAAGCCGTGCTCGAAGATTGGGAGCTTGCTCTCGGAGACCTTACCGCCAGAACACAGGAATCCCGCAAGCTGGTGAAGTCGGTAGCCCGCATTACCGACAAAGAGATGGTGGATATCCTCCCTATACACCCCTATGCTGCCCTGCTCTTAAAACACATCTCCTCTGCGTTTGATTCCAACCAGCGCAGTATGTTTGACTTTATCAAGAATGACCGTGGGGATGAAATTAAAGGCTTCCAATGGTTTATTGACAATTTCGGGCCGGAGGATGATAACCCGCTACTCTCTGTTGATATGCTTTGGGAATTCTTCTATGACAAAGGCAAGGAATATCTGGCGCACGATATTCGCTCTATTCTCGACTACTATAACCGTGCCGGGAATCAACGACTTGATTCTGACCAAAAACGAGTTCTGAAGACGGTTCTTCTGTTGCAAGCAATTTCCCAATACGCCGGCGACTCTGTTGAACTGTTTATTCCCAATGAAAAAAATCTCGACAATGCGTTTGAAGGAACCGACATGGAAGGCTCCGCAGCGAGATGTGCTGAACAGCTTGTTAGAGAGAAGGTGCTATTCTCCAAGTCCCTCGGTGGTGGAAAATTCCAGTATGCAGCCTACAACCATGAAGACGAAATTGATGTAACGCCTTTTGAAGAGCAAATTGACCGAAAAAGCACTTCTGCTTTTATTACGGAGGAACTCGCTGATCGAACTCGAATCATTGACGCTATTACCCTTGGAGGTGCCCTTAAGCTCCGCTATGAGCTACGCTTTGTTTCTGCTTCCGACTTCGATTCTACGATCAAGCAACTTCGCAACACGGAAGAAAAGTATGAAAACAAGATTGTTGCCGTAGTATGTTTCGCAAAAGATGATGCCGAAAGCGTTGTCCTGGGTAAGAAAATCCACGATGCCCTTTCTGCCGGAACTTACAACATGGTTTTTATTGATGCCAGCCGAACCCCGTTTGGTGCGGATGGATACGGCGTATATCGTCACGATATGGCGTTATCTATGTCCCAGCAAGGAAAAGACCCTGCATTAGTTACTCAGTATGCCAACAATGCAAAGGATTCGTTGAAAAAATGGAAAACCCGCATTGTTGCTGGTGAATTCATGGTTCACACCGCCGATAAGCCGGATGGTGAGCGGGCTACTACGCTTGACGCTCTGTACGGGCTTCTCGTAGAAATCAACAAGAAAAAATTTGTGTCCTGTCTTGAGGGTTCTTACAATGTAATCGCCAATATGTATACACCAAGCAGCCTGAAGCAAGGTGTTGAATGTGCTTTCAACGAGAAAACTGCCGGAACCTTCCTGTCTGGCAGTCCTGCCACAAAGTTGGAAACCGCTCTTGACGGTGCATGGAAGGTGCCTGAATACTGGGTTTCCAAACCTCATCTTTTGATTTCTAAAATCAAGGTGTGCGTTGATGGAATCATAAATGATGGATTCCAGAACGGTGGTGGCCGTGTATCAATTAAGAAAATTTATGATGTTTTGAAGGCTGCACCCTACGGTTTTATGCCCTGTAATCTGTCTGCATTTATTCTGGGCTTTGTGCTTAAAGAGTACGCTTTCGGGACATATAGCTGGAGCGATGGACTCACCAACGATGTTTTGAATGTCAACAAGCTCAAGGAAATGATTGATGAGGTCATTCGTCTCGAAATTACACCGAATCCTCGTTACAAAGACAAGTATATTGTTGCGATGACCCCTGCAGAGAAGGCTTTCAATGAAATTACTTCTGTAGCATTTGGTATTCCGCTCAATATGTGTACCTCTGTTCCGAACACAAGAGAACGCATCCGCAGTAGGATGAAGGAATTTTCGTTCCCTATTTGGACTTTGAAGTACATTCTTAAGAAAGAGACGCTTCAAACCGAAATCTCTGTGTTGTCTGAAATCATCGATTCTTTCTACGGGATTGCCAACAGTAATAACCTGGGAGCCGGAACGACTGACAGCGATATTGCCATGGCAATCGGGAATCTTGCCCTCGCCAACGGAAATGCTGCAAATGATTTGCAAAGCATTTTGACCAAAGAAAAGTGTACCCAGGGCATGGCTGCCTACCTTGAAACTTTTGAAAACGGTGCTCTTGTTTCCCTTGCTGAAACGGTTGGCGATGGGGGGCAATACATCAATGCCCTTCGCAAAAAGTTCGATGCAGATGCAGCAAACTGGGTGTGGAATGTCGAAACCGCACAACAGAAAATCCGTGAGGTTATTCTGGAGTATCAAATCATTGTAGAAAGCAATAAGATTATCTCTAAAAGCATCTCTTATGATGCGACCATACGGGAATGGTGCGACAAGTGTGGGTATATTCGCATCTCCTATGTGGCCGCAAAAAACTATCTCGATGATTTGGGACCATTCCTCGGGATGCTCTATACCCTGAAAAAAGCTGGAACTCTGTTGGATTCCCAGAAGCAAACCTTCTTGGAACTCGTTCAGTCTAATGAAAGCACATTCCGCAATTTCTATAATAACCAGGTTGATTTGTTCAAGCGTGTATGCGGATATTATCTTGATAATCTGTCGGACGACGAAATTAAGGAAGTATTTTCCACAATGCCCGCTGGCTCGTTCACCTACGAAAAAGCGGACTATTTGAACCAGGTCGAGGCCAAAGTTGCCGCCTACAAAGAGGGACAGAAAAATACGCAGTTAAAGAAGCTGTGGAGAGAGAAAACCCGAACAGAGTCTCCTCGGGATTGGTCGAAAAAACATAAGATGCCCATTTTGTGCCTTGTTCCAGATAGCGAGGTGGCAAAGGCAAAAGCCGCATTTGGTGCTGTCAATCGCCCAAAGGCCGATGAGCAGTCAATTGACCGTGCAATGGAGTACTTTGCTTCTGCAAAATTCTTTGACTTGCTGGATAATGCCGCAGCTTTGGATAAAGCGTTCCAGAGCAGCATTATTGGAAGCTATTCTGTTATGCTGACTGATATTCAGGAAGTGAAAGATTATCTTGACTCTCACATCACAGCAGAGCCGTTTGATTGGTTTGGCCTTCCTGAAATTGAGAAGAAGCTTCGTCAGATGGCGGAAGCAAAGTACAATCAGGGCGGTTGTGACCGTGCTCTTGCCAAAATTGATGAAATGGATATTGCTGATGTGAAGAAGTATCTAAAGGACCTCATTCGGGATAACATGGTTGTTGGCATGGAGATCATCAAAGGGGATTAAGGAGGTGCAAAATGACCATCCAAGAAGTCATTAAAAAAATTGACCGTTATCTGAAGAAGGATAATGTCGAACCTCTTATTGTCGATGTTCAAAACAAGGCAGATTTGGATGCTATCGTGCTCCATTATAAATTGCCCCAGAATGTCTTTTTGTGTGCTTCTGACGCGGAGTTTTGTAAAGCAGACGAATTTCCTATAATCCCGAACATTCTTGAGCGCCTTGCCAACGAAAACAGCAGTTTTTTTGTTAGTGAAATTTCGAGTTTCTTCATGTTAAAAGGCGAAAAGGCATTGGTGCAAGAATTAAAAGAACTTCTATCTATGAGTATTGCCGGTCATGCGGTAATTCTCACCTTTCAATGTGACGAATATCTGCGCACTCTTATCAAAAGCGATCGGCGTGTGGATAGCAGAGTTTGTATTTTGGATGGAGTACGATCTGTTCGGCCCAGACTTGTTTTTACTGAAGAAGGCATCAAACTCACGGGCACAAGTCTGGCGGTAAAGGGGCTTCGAGGTATAGCTAAAGCGGTGGAATCAACCACCGCAGAAGTGCTATACATCGAAACCCACAAGAGCAAGGACAGTTACCCATTTTCCCTCTATACAATTTCAGACCTGAAGAATCCTTACGCGGTTTTGTGCCACTTGGACGGAATGACAGCTGGATTGGCAGAAGGTTATGGCAGCAAAGAAGAATGGCAGTATGCCCTGGCAGAATTTCAAAAATACCCTTCGTGGCAACAGCTCATTTCTGCAAAAATAGGGAGTATCCACAATCTGGATATTGTTATCTCTACCTACCAGCAGAATAGTGCAGATAAAAAATGGCTTTGGTTGTACTTTATTGGGCTCAAACTGTTCCATGCGGGCAATGACTCATACTTAAACAAGGCAATAGAGGCAGCTTCTTCCCCGGCGGGGCTCGTTCACAATTTGTATCGCACTATTTTAGAAGTCGAGCCAACAGATGGCATATTTGCGGCCATATATGAACGCAGAAAAGCACATTTGAATGCCATTGGCAACCCGCTTGATGAAGTTAATAATTTTTGCAAGATTGTCCAGAGCAAGGGAAAGTATGCGCTCTACTATCTAACAGACAACACTATTCAGGAAAAAGAGCTTATTTTCAAGTTACTGGATAGATACAGTGAAGACTTTGAAAGGACTGAACTCTTTAGTGTATTGGAGCGCATCTATCCTGACCTTCATGCTTACCTGACACCATACCGTTTCAAAAACGAATTGCTTGACAGTTATTTTCAAGAGTATAAATACCAAAAGGTTGTCAACAAGATTTTTCCGAACTTCATGGAGGTCGTTGAGAAGCAGGCAGTCGATAGAGACTACAATATCATTCTTCGGCCTCGGAGTTCTGTGATTGAGGGAATCGATGTATCAAACGCTCAGACCTATTTCACTGATGCATTGGGCGTTGAATATCTTGGCTATATTATGGCCAGATGTCATGCTCTTGAGTTGATGGCGAAAATCACAGTATGCAGATGTGAACTTCCCTCCATTACGAGCCGGAATAAGGAATTTTGGGATGTGTTATCCACAGAACAGTTCCCGATTATTACTGTTGATAAAATAGATAAAATCAAGCATCACGGTGAAGAAGGGTATGATTATAGTCGTGAGGATAGAAAGCTCCCAATTCATTTGATTCGCGAACTGGAGCTGATTGATGAGCTTTTGAAGAAAGTCAAAACAAAACTCACAAACGGGGACTATCAAAAGGCCATCTTAATCGCAGACCATGGTGCCAGTAGACTGGCGGTGATTCATGAGACTGAGAATTTATGGGAAATGGAATCAAAAGGAGAGCATTCAGGGAGATGCTGTCCCAAAAGCGAAATCGATATGAGGCCAGACAGTGCAACTGATGCTGAAGATTTCTGGGCACTTGCTAATTATGACCGTTTCAGAGGAAGCCGGAAAGCCAATGTTGAGGCTCATGGTGGTGCAACATTGGAGGAAATTACTGTACCAATTATTGAGATTTCGTACCTTAACTCTGCCATTGAAGTAAAGATAATGCCGCTTGATTCGACAGCGATGTTTACCGGTGTCCCTGAAATTACTGTCAGCTTCCGCAAGAGGGCTGCAATTAAAGTATTCTCCACCGAAAAGTTGGTAGATGTTAGTGTTGTAATAGATGGTCATGTCTATGAAGCAAAGCCAATTGATGAAAATTTCTATGTCGTAGAGGAGATGGCCGAAATCCGCCGTGCCAAAACATACAGCGTAGATGTGGTTGCTGGCGGAATGCCTGTGGCTACTGACCTTCCTTTGAGAGTAAAGAAGGAAAGTGGCAGCGAAAAGAACATTCTGTAAGGAGGGGTGCTCGGTGACAGAAAAACTTAGGGATTGTTTCGATGAAATGGTCGTCTACAAGGATTTGAAAAAAAGCAACTTCTTTTCTGCGTTAGGTCTTCCATCATTTTTGAGAGACTGGCTACTGAAAAAGTTTGCTGATGATGAAGGAAATCTGGATATCGACGAGCTCACAGATTTCATCCACACCTATCTGCCAAACAAAGAAGAATGGGTCAGAATCAAAGATAGAATTATTAACGACAATGAGCGTGTTAAAATCCTCACGAAAATTTCTGTGGATATCAGCATCAAAACAGGAGAAATAACATTTTCGTTGCCCGACTTTGGGTTAACAAACAAAGAAACCATGATTGATGTATCCATATGGGACCAGTACCGTGGAGAGCTGGTCAGCGGGCAAGAGGTTTGGGGCGTGGTCGAACTTGGCTATCGCCCTCCTGATGACACCGTGAAGCCCAAAATTCCAGGAAAAATTCGTCTTACTGGGTTTACAAATTTTTGTCCTTATACCATCGATCTTGATTACTATAAGGATGTGCGAAATGAATTTACAACTTCCGAATGGATAGATGTACTGTTGGGGGCAATTGACTACAATGCCGGTGGATACGAAAGTGAAGAACAAAAACTTTCGATGCTAACTCGCATCCTGCCTTTTGTCGAAAAGCGTCTTAATCTAATTGAGCTGGCTCCGAAAGGAACTGGTAAGTCCTATGTGTTTGGTCATGTGAGTAAATATGGTCTTCTAACAGATGGCGGAAAGGTAACTCGGGCAAAAATGTTTTATGATACCGCTCGGAAGACTCCCGGCTTTGTTACCGGACATGACTTTATTGCAATCGATGAGGTAAAGTTGGTGCAGTTCGGCGATGTGAATGAAATGCGATCCATCATGCAGGGATATATGGAGTATGGGCAGTTTAACATTGGTGGCTATGAGGGGAAATCTGATGCGGGCATCATCTTCCTGGGTAACATCGCACAGGATAATATGGATGAGTGGCAGAATATGTTCTCCGAGCTGCCGTCACTATTTCAAGAAAGTGCATTGGTAGACCGAATCCATGGTTTCATCAAGGGGTGGGATATACCGAGAATGAATGATGATTTGAAACTGTCCGGCTGGGCGTTGAATTCAGAATACTTTTGCACCATTTTGCACGAGCTTCGCAATGATGTGAGCTACAGAGCGATTGTTGACCAAATTGTTGATGTGCCTGATAAGGCAGATACCCGTGACACGGAGGCCGTAAAGCGAATTGCAACAGCATATTTGAAACTGCTCTTCCCGAATGTGCGGAGCGCACAGGATATCAACCCCAAGAGATTCCAGCAGTATTGCCTCCGGCCTGCTGTTCGTATGCGGAAAATCATTAAACGGCAACTTGGGATTCTTGATGTAGAGTTCAAGGGTAAGGATGTGCCTTCCTTCTCGTTGAAGGAGATTTCATATGAGAACTGATTGCATTATTTGTGGACAAAAGAATCTCAGCAAAAATACCGTTGGCATCAACAAAAAACTTTTGGGTGAAGATATAGAGAATTTCTACTGTATGGATTGCCTTGCTGAGTATCTGGGATGTACTGTCCAGGAGCTCCTTGAGAAAATTGAGGAGTTCAAAGAAGAAGGATGTAAATTGTTTGAGTGAGGTGGGATTGTGAAGCGATTCATTTATGCTGACAATGCAGCTACAACACAATTGGATATGGATGCTTTTGAGGCAATGAAGCCATATCTTTTGGGAGAGTATGGTAATGCTTCACAACCCTACTCATTTGCGAGAACGGCGAAAAAAGCACTAAAGAACTCGAGAGAAACAATTGCTCGATGCATCGGCGCTGAACCCGAAGAAATATTTTTCACCTCAGGCGGTACAGAGAGTAACAACTGGGCCATAAAAGGAACCGCGTTTTCAGGCTCTACCAAACATGCTTTCATAACTTCAGTCATTGAACACCATGCGATTCTGCGTCCGTGTGCTGATATAGAAAGTATGGGGTACCCTGTATCCTATCTCCCTGTGGATTGTACTGGCATAGTGGATGTCGGAACCCTGTCAGAATATATCAATTCTGACACTCGATTGGTTTCCATCATGACAGCAAACAATGAGATTGGCTCTATTCAGGATATTTCTGCTTTAGCTGCTATTGCACATTCCTGTGGTGCCATATTTCATACAGACGCTGTTCAGGCAGTTGGGCATATTGAAATAGATGTGAATTTGCTTGGTGTAGATATGCTTTCCGCTTCTGCTCATAAGTTTAATGGCCCAAAAGGGATAGGTTTTCTGTATGTTCGAAAAGGGACGCCACTGATGCCATACGCAAGCGGAGGTGGACAGGAACACCACATGAGAGCCGGAACGGAGAATGTTGCATCGATAGTTGGTATGGCCACTGCACTAAAAAAGAATGTGGCTGCAATGAAAGATACAGCGTCACATTTAGCTTTACTGGAAAACAGATTGCTTGTAGGGTTGTCAAATGCAAATATACGATTCTCCCGAAATGGGAGCGAGGTGCATATCCCTGGAAATTTGAGCCTCTCGTTCCCTGGCCATAGCGGTGAAGCCCTCTTGCATAGATTAGATTTGATGGGGATTTGTGTTTCTACTGGCTCTGCTTGTAATAGTGCAGAAACACAGGTGTCTCATGTGCTAAAGGCTATTGGCTTAGATGAAACGGAGGCAAAAGGAACCATTAGGTTGTCATTTGGAAAAGATAATATAGAGAATGATATTGACGCAATTGTTGATGCGTTGCGAAAAATACTGGGTTGACTCCGTTCTAACACCTGCGGCTACGATTCCCGTGGCTATTTCGGCGGACGCTATGATGGGGATAATCCCTGGCTGCGGAAACCGGCTGGACCGTCTACAACATGGGACAGAATGGCCGGGAGGTTCCTGTTTCTGCCCCAGCTCTCCCAGATGACACTGATTTGCTGATTGTGGGGCTGGGAACCAACAATCTGCTTCAGGGCCGAAGCCCGGAGCAGACTGCCAAGCGGCTGGAGAGGTTCCTCGTCGGTATATCCCTGGATTGAAGCAAGATCCTGCTGATTGCACCGCCGCCAATGGCTATGGGCGAGTGGGGTCCAAGCATGCAACTCATTGAGGACTCCCGCACCTTTGCCCAGCTCAGCCAGGCCCTGGCGGAGTGACTGGGCGTCCGTTTTACCGATGTCGGGAAGTGGGACATCCCTCTGGCCTATGACGGCGTACACTTCACGGAGCAGAGTCATAAAGCTTTTGCCGCCGGACTTTTGGAGGAACTCAAATGAAACGAATCTTACCCCTACTCATTTCCCTTTTGCTGTTGCTGACCGGATGCGGCGGAAATTCCGCCGACGGCTCCTACCAGCAGATCACCCAGGAAGAAGCCAAAGAGATGATGGACTCTCAGGAGGTCATCATTCTGGATGTGCGGGAGCAGGGCGAGTATGACAGCGGCCACATCCCTGGCGCTGTCTTGCTGCCAGTGGGTACTATTGACGAAACAACTGCCGCCGAGGTAATCCCTGAGAAGGATTCCACGGTGCTGGTCTACTGCCGCAGCGGAAACCGCAGCAAGACAGCCTCCTCCACACTGGCCGAGTTGGGTTATACCAACATCTACGAATTTGGCGGCATTAATACCTGGCCTTATGAAACAGAGCAGTAAGGTGGACAGAGGCCATAAGCGGCACAAAATATGCGCCGCCTAAACAAAGAAATAGCTGCGGGAGTATATGGACGGCGGTACCAGAGTGGGTGATACGTCCGTGCATCAGGCGCTCCGTGAAGCTCTGGCAAACTGCCTGGTCAATGCCGACTATTACGGCAGGCAGGGCCTGGTCATCATCAAAAAGCGAAATGCCATCACCATGTCCAACCCCGGCAGTTTCCGCATTGAAATCGACGCAGCGAAAAGTGGTGGTATCTCCGACCCTCGCAACGGAACCATGCTGAAGATGTTCAACCTCATCGATATCGGTGAGCGTGCCGGCAGCGGCATTCCAAATATCTTCCGCGTCTGGCGTGAGCAGAGATGGACAGAACCCATCATAGAGGAGACCTCAGAGCCGGACAGAACGGTCCTGTCATTATCGCTACTTAAAAAAGAAAGTAGCGATAAACAAGTAGCGATAAAAAGCGGCGATAAAGGAGCAAAAACAGCCGCTCAGAAAATTGCTATCCTTGAATATCTTACCGATCATGCTTCTGCAAAGTGTTCGGACATTTCCAATATGCTTGGTGTTAAAGACGCACGCGCAAGACGGATACTCGGTGAGATGATTGTTGAAGAAACGATTGTTACCGAGGGCGGCAATCGAAACCGCATATATAAGCTGAAAGCATAAGGCAACTGTGCGGTGTAGCTTCTGAATTGAAGTATTTGTTGTTTTGCTTGCGGGCCAACGCCAAAAGGAAAGAATGGAGCAGTCGGAGGAATTTTTGAAACGAAGAATTTCGCTAACCAGAAGCGGGTGGTAATTGCGAAAATCGCAATGACCACTCTGCACACAGTAGCCAAAAGCATATTCAGAAAGGTGAGGTGACCAGATGGCAGACAGAAAAATCCGGGCAGGGTACTACCGGCGGTACGACGGCAAGCTGATCTATCTGGTCACGGCGGCTGAGGATGCTGAAACCGGTGAGGAGACGGTCATCCTGCGCTCCTATTCTTTTTCTGAGGTTCCGCGGTACTTCACAATGAGCAAGAAATCCTTCTGCGCGTTCGTAGAGATAGACGGCGAGCGGAGGGCCAGGTACAAGAGGGTCACCAATATGAAGATCACCGAGGCAGTCATCTCCAATCTTGCTGAGGACGGTATGCGCGGGCCGATCCGAAAAAAGAGCGCGGAGCAGGATGCAGAATACGACTCCCGCGCCTATCAATCTGCGCCCACCTACCTTGCATACGCCAAAGAGCTCTGCGAGAACTATCGTTTCGATTCGGCCAAGTATCGCCTCTGCATGAACGAGAAGCGGTATGCCGCTATCACCCGAAGCGACTTTGCCAAACTGAAAGAGGACATACAGTTTCTGGACAACGCGCTGAAGACGGTGTTGCAGGATCACCAAGCGTACTTCCAGGAACGGTTCGTGGACGGCCTGTCCATCCGCAAGTACGCGGAAGCCCATCAGCTGAACCGCGGCAGCGTGGACTATCTACAAAAGAAACTTCTGACTGCGCTGGCGCAGCTGCTGAAGGAGCGGGATGAAGCGGACGGGATCTGTCGCCTGCGGCCCAAAACAACTTGATACGCTTACACCAGAACGAGAGCGTCTGCCAAATGGCAGGCGCTCTTTTTCTGTCAATTTTATGTCAGCCCGCTATATGGTTCGGCTAAGTAGTGAGGGGGTATTTTCAAACTGAATTTTGAGGAACGGTCAATCGAGAATACACAGCTGTTCTTCGGTGAGGTGATGCTCATGTCCGAATGAGCGGACGGTGTATGGAGGATGATGTTCGTGCTGCAAACGAAGAAAGGACAGGAGGTGCTGTATGAAGTTCCGGCAGTGGCCCAAACGCGATCCCAACAAAAACTATTTTCTGGTTCCCAACGAAGTGTTTCACATCGGTCTCAATCATCCGGAGATTTCGATTTACTGCTATCTGCTGAGCATCGAGAACAGAGAAACCTATCAGTGCTGGCCCAGCTACAGGACCATCGGCAAGGCGCTGGGAATGTGCGAAAACACGGTCAGCAAGTATGTGCGCAGCCTGGAGGAGAAAGGTCTTATCCGCACCGAGCCGACAATGATACGAAGCAAGGACGGCAGGCCGCTCAACGGAAATCTGCTCTACACCATCTGCCCCATCCAGGCGGCGGTAGAATCGTTCTATGAGCGGCAGTTCCGGCAGCTGGAGGAGGATGCCGTCCATCAGAGGGCGGCGGAGCGATTGGCGGAATCCGCCCGCAAAAGCCCCCAGAACGCCCTGTGTGCGTCTTTGGGAGAGGGTGCGGGGGTGGATACCCCCTCAGGCTTGGAGGGCGAATTTGGGCCGCTTTTAGGGGCGTTTCCAGAGCTGCTTCCCGAATCGCTTCCGGGGGTGGAGGAAAACACGGGGACGAAGGAAAAAGCAGGATAAAACCCTGGCGCCGCAAGCGCCGCCCGGTCGGCCACTTCTGCCCGCAGTGCGGGCAGTTTCGGGGGTGCGAAAGCTGGCGTCTTTGACGGACAGAAAAAGGGCCGCTGGCGTCAGCTTTCCCACAAAGCCCTGTGTTGCAGGCTTTTTGCCGATGTCTGTTTGGATGAAAGGAGGATTTTTATGGGTAACGAAACAAAAGAGCGGCTCCCGCTGCGGATGAAGCCGGAGACCAGTCGCAGGCTGGAGCAGTGGTACGCCGCGGACAACTGCCGGAGCAAAAACGAGTTCGTGGAAAAGGCCGTCAACTTTTATGTGGACTATCTGGAGATGCAGGATGCGCAGTCTCTGCTGCCCACGGCGCTCCTGGCCGTGCTGGACGGCAGGCTGGGCCGGCTGGAGGATCTCATCGCCAGGCGGGAGTACACCCGGGAGGTGGAACTGGATATGGTCATCGGGATTATTGCGGATGCGATGGAGATTGACCGGGACGATCTGAAACGCAGACGGGCGGAGAGCGTCCACAACGTGAAAGCCACCAACGGTCTTATCTCGCTGGAGAAGCGGGCGCGCGCCGCCGAGGAGCCGAACTGGGATGGTGACCCATGGCAAGACTGATCTTGAAAAGCCCCTATATCAAAAGCACCGGCGGCGCGGCCGGGTACCTTCGCTACATCGCAACCCGGGAGCGGGTAGAAATTCTTCCGGATGACCGCCCGCCCACCCGCAAGCAGGAGCAGCTTATCGCCAAGCTGGTGAAGAACTTCCCGGACACCAAGACCCTCTATGAGTATGCGAGCTACCAGGCCAAGCCCACCAAGGCGGCGGCCTTTGCCTTCCTCACCCTGGCGCTGGAATCCAACTGGGACGCGCTCCGTCAGTCGGAGCAGTATCTGAAGTATATCGCCACCCGGCCCCGGGCGGAGCGGCTGGGTTCCCACGGTCTGTTCGGCGACAGCGATGGCGTGTCGCTGGAAAAAGCGATGGAGGAACTGGAGCAGTACACCGGAAATGTGTGGACGCACATCCTCTCCCTCAAGCGGGAGGACGCGGCGCGGCTGGGCTTCGACAACGCCGCGGCGTGGAGAAATCTCATCCGCGCCCACCGCAACGAGATCGCGGCGGCGATGAAAATACCGCCCGCGGACTTCCGCTGGTACGCAGCCTTCCACGACGAGGGGGAGCATCCGCACGTCCACATGATGGCCTGGTCGGCCAAACCTGGACAAGCCTATCTCACCAAAGAGGGCATCCGACAGATCAAGTCCAGGCTGACCAACGACATCTTCCGGGACGAGATGCTCCACCTCTACGAGCAGAAGTCGGCGTCCCGGGACGAACTGGTGCGGCAGGCGCGGCGGGCCATGCTGGAGCTGGTGCAGGCGATGCAGGGCGGTCTGTGCGACCACCCGGAGGCCGAGCGGCTCATGCAGGAGCTGGCAATGCAGCTGGGGACGGTCAAGGGCAAGAAGTCCTACGGCTACCTTCCCAAGCGGCTCAAAGGGCTGGTGGACGAGATCGTGGATCAGATGGAGCGGCTTCCCATCGTGCGCCAGTGCTACGACCAGTGGCTCCTGCTCCAGGGAAAGGTGGATGGCTACTACCACGACAAGCCTCGGGAGCGGCTCCCGCTCTCCAAGGAAAAGGAGTTCCGGCAGATCAAAAACGCCGTCATCCGGGAAGCGGAGCGGCTGCGTCTGGGCCAAGTTACCTTCGAGGACCAGGACATGGGCCAGCGGGATGAGCCGGAGCAGTTCCGAAATGCGCCCTATGCGTACTGGACGCTGCAGGAGGTCATCCGAAATGAAGAGCTGACGATGGAGGAGCGGAGCGGCGCGGTATCGGAGCTGGAGAAGCTGGCGAAGGGCGGCGACCGCTACTCGCAATACCTGCTGGGCAAGCTCTGGCGGGACGGCCCTCTGCTGATCCCCGACGGGGTGAACGCCCGGTATTGGTTCGAGCAGGCCGCCCGGCAGGGGCATCTGGCGGCGCAGTACGCCCTGGCCAAACTGTACCTCTCGGATGATCTGGAGGTGCGGGACACCGCGCGGGGCATGGACTGGCTGCGCACCGCTGCGGAAGGCGGAAACAGGTGGGCCATGTACCGCCTGGGCAAAGAGCTGCTCCGCGGCGAGATCACGAAACAGGACGCGGCGGGCGCCGTGGAGTGGTTCACCCGTTCCGCCGAGCAAGACAATCCCTATGCCCAGTACCTGCTGGGCAAGCTGTACCTCATGGGAAAGGAAGTGCCCCGGGATGAGGAGCGCGCCGTTCAATGGCTGACCCGGTCGGCGGAGCAGGGGAACGAATACGCCCGGTACCTTCTGGACCACAGGGAGGAACAGCGTCCGCCCGATGTGATGCTGGCGGTAACGCGGCTGCTCTACCACATGAGCCGGGTGTTCCAGGACAACTCCCTGCCCGAGTCCCGCCCCGGCGGCATCCAGATCGACCGCAAGCGGCTCAGAAAGCTGCGGGAGAAGAAGATCGCTATGGGTCACAAGCCGGATGACCACGAGGAACAGTGGCCGCAAATGACCATGTGAGCGGCGCAAGAAATGAGCCTCAAAACAAAGAATAAAATCCCTTCCGCGGGAAGGGTGGAAAGGAATCTGATGAAACGATCCAAGTATAACTCGTTCAACGAGCTCCCTCTGATGCTGACCGTGCAGGATGTGGCCGATGTGTTGGGTATCGGCCTGGCCCACGCCTACGAGGTGGCGCACCGGAAGGATTTCCCCACCATCACCCTGGGCAGCCGCATCATCGTCCCCCGGGATAAGTTTATGGCGTGGATCGAGGAGCAGGCGGCTCAAAAGACGGAAATATTTTAGTAGCTATTTCCGGGATTCTGTGGTATTTGTTTGTGTTGCCGAAAGGAGGGACAACCAATGGCAAAGAAACGAGCAAACGGCGAGGGCAGCATTCGCAGAAAGCCCAACGGCCGCTGGGAGGGCAGATACACCCTGGGGATCGACCCCGCCACCGGCCGTGCCATCCAGAAAAGCGTGTCCGCCAAGACGCGGGCCGAGTGCAAGGAAAAGCTGGACCGGGCCATCCGGGACAACCGGGGCATCCCGATGGACCACAACGAGGACTACACCGTGGCGGAGTGGTGCAGACTGTGGTTCGAGACCTACAGCAAGCCGGTGATCCGCCCCAACACCGCCAAGAACTACAGGAATATCATCGAGAACCACATCGTGCCGGCCATCGGGATGGTCAAGCTCAAGCGGCTCACCGCCATCCAGATCCAGCAGATGTACAACGATTCCAAGGCCAAGGGGCGGGTACAGCGGTTTGAAGCGCAGACCAACGCGGCCCTGTCCGGCAGTACGGTGCGCCGCATTCACATGGTGCTCTCCTCGGCGCTCAAGCAGGCGGTCAAGGAGCGGATCATCCCCTACAACCCCTGCGACAACTGCCGCATCCCGCGCAAAGAGCACCGGGAGATGACCATCATCCCACCGGAGAAGCTGGGGGGGTATCTCCGCGAGGCGGAGAAGTACGGCGTCCTGCCCATGTTCTTCCTGGAGCTGTCCAGCGGCCTGCGGCGCGGGGAGCTGCTGGCGCTCCTGTGGGATGACCTGAACGTGAAGGACCGCATCCTCTCGGTGAGCAAGCAGGTCACCCGCATCGACGGGGAGCTGGTGGTGACGGAGCCGAAGACCAGGAACTCCATCCGCAGGGTGGCGCTGTCCCAGCAGGCGGTGGACATCCTGGTGCGGGAGCATGAACAGCACCCCGACAACCCCATCCTGTTCCCATCGCCCCGCACCGGCGGCTACTGGAGCCCGGACGCGGTGTCCCGAATCAACCGCAAGCTGCTGGAAATGGCCGGAATCGAGGAACATGTGCGCTTCCACGATCTCAGGCACACCTTCGCCACCATGGCCCTCTCCAGCGGCGTGGACGCAAAGACCCTGTCCAGCATGCTGGGCCACTTCAGCGCCGGATTCACCCTCGAAACTTATACGCACATCACCAATGAGATGCAGAGGGGCGCGGCGGAGAAGATCGGTGGCTTCATGGAAACGGCTACGGCCAAACCAGAGCCGGAACCGGAACCGCCCGACCCGCCGGAGGAGAGCCGGTGCAAGGTGATCCCGTTCGAGAGAGTGGGGTGAAATGGGTCCCTATATGAACAGTCAGAGTGCATCCGCGAGGGATGCACTCTGACTGCGCTTCGTGTTTATCGCACTTGGTTATCGGATCTGCTTCATCATCAATCCGTGGCGATTGCAGTAGTAATACAGGTATCCTCGGCCTCGGAGACGAAATCTGCACTCTGCGTTTCCTTCCGGGTACAGCTTGATCATCTGAAACTTTTCGGATGTCACATAGGCCAAAAAAGAAATGTAGTGGGATTTGGTCATGGGATGATGGACGGTGATGAAGTGCTCATCTTCTACCGGCTCGATCTGGATCTCGTGGTGTTCGTCCGGTGCCTCAGCCTCCAAAGCTGGAAGAGACACACCACAGCAGCTGATGACCGTATCCCCCAGGGTGTGGATCACGTTGCCGCAGATGGGGCAGACGTACAGCTTGGAGCGAAGCAGATTGGCGGATCTGTTTTGATTGATGACCGCATCGCCCTTCATGAGTTCCATAACAGAGACCCCCAGGGCAGCGGAAAGCGGTTCAAGGAGCGAGATATCCGGCAGCCCTTTGGCGGTCTCCCACTTGGAAACGGTCTTGCTGCTGACATCGATCTTATCTGCAAGTTCTGCCTGCGTCATCTTTTTCTGCTCCCGCAGCTGCTTGATGGTGTTGCCGGTGACATATAAGTTCATGAGTTTGGTCTCCTGTACAAAGATTTTATCGAGATTATAGCAGGAGGAGTGCGGCTTCACAACCTACGCAGCGTAGACATGCAGCCAGGAACGGCAGAGAATACCGGCGGCTTCGTGGAAGCGGACATGGCAAAACCGGAACCGACTATAATGCACGAAAAAGCAGACCTCTCCATATTCAACCAGCAGTTCAATGACAACTGATCAAGTTTGGAGTATGCTTGACCCATCAAATCGTTCCGCCGGGGAGTGATATAGGGAGGTATGATCCATGAATATGAAAGATGCGTTTCGATTCCAGAATAAACTGAAAGGCCTGATGTGTGAGGCCACTGCCATCCTTCAGGACCGGCGCAATATCGTCAAGGTCAAGACCACTCATCTTCGGAGCAAGGTCATGTCCGATACTCAGGATGCCGTAGTGGAGGAAGCTGCTCCCAGTGAGTATGCCGGCCACGCCAACGAGGTAGCCGCCTTCCTCATGTCCCTGCTGGAGGAGCGGGAGAAATTGTGCCGGGCTATCCACGCCGCCAAGAACGCATTGGATTTGGATATGGACAGCGAGGTGGGCCTGAACCGGCAGCGTCAGGAGTTGGCTGAGGTATTCCGCCACATGACTATGCTCCGTAACAGTGAAAAGACCATTGCCGGCGGAGGCTCCGGCTTCCGATTCAACGGCGAGGGAAACCAGGTCTCCTACCGCTGTGATGCCACGCAGGTCACCACCATCGACTTTGACCGGAACAAGATCCGAGGTATGGCCACGGCGCTCAGCAAGAGGGCTGACGAGATCTCCATGTCCCTGGACAAGTGTCTGGTCAACACCGAGGTGTCCTATGAGCCGCCCTTTGACATAAATGACAGCTTTGAGGACATCCTCAGCGATTTTATCGAAAAGAGTACGGCTGCATAAATGCCGTCACCACACCTTCAGGTGTGGTGGGCGTGGCAGAATGGATAGGCAGTGATGATCGGTTCAGGCGCAGATGAATTATGATGCTGCGCATTCCCCGGCAAAGAATGGACTGCATCTGATGAATGCAACATGAGCTCATAACTCATTGTGAAAGGCTCGTCAGTCGCCTCCATCCTCGTCCACCGAAATACTGCCATTTCTAACACACATCCATTGTCAAAAGCAGAATTCGACCTTACGCTTCTCTGATACTTGCCATAATGGCGTGATATTCTATTTATAAAGTCGCTTGTTCACCCAAGGGCTGCGGCCGTCCAGCAGGATCGCGGCAGGCCTATGGGTACAGGCGGATAAGGATCTAAGCGGTTTTGAAATTCTGCCATGCCCACTGTACCTGAAGAAAGTTCCCCATAAAAAGACCTGAGCAGCAGGCGGCTGCCTGCTGCTCCCAAGAAACAATATGAGAAGTGGAGATGATGATCTCGTTCATTGGCACCTGGAGCAAAGCGCTCAGTGCATAGAGGTTATCTACACTGGGAAGGCTCTGGCCCCGCTGCCATTTGTAGATGGCTTGCGGCTCCTCAAATCCGAAATAGTGCTGGAGATCTCGGACTGTCAGGCCGCGATCCTTCCGGAGCCGGCAGATATTTGCCCCGGTAGCCACAGGATCGATGACAGGAAACTGAATCATGGACATATGGATCGCCTCCATTCATCAGGATGATCTCCGCCTCAGCGGAGTACCTTAGCATACCTGATATGTTCTGAAATAGCAAGCGATCTTTGCCATTTGTAATGAGATTGTTATAGAGGAGTCTGCGATTGGAACATCCACGGTGCCGTCCGTATATCAGCCAGCGATTGCTGTGCTGTGCCCTCTGGGGTGCTCATACCAAGACAAAAAGAAGGAGGTGATCAGCTGTGACGCAGTTGGTTCCATTGGACAAACGCAGTAAGAAAGCCTGGCGGGAATACCACGCGAAACAGCGTGGCTCCTGGCACGGGGTCAACCCAATCACCCGAACCGTACAGAGCAGGAAGACTTATGACAGAGCAAGAGTTAAACAAGCGGATCGCCGAGATCTTGGGATCTACTAAAAACGAGCCCGGATGCGGCCGACGTTCCGGCCGCCAATATCGCCGCACCCAGTGTGTCAGGCACTCAGACCATCTTCTGTTTTTGATTCAGCACAGCAGGTATGCACCAAACATGGGGTATATCAAGGGAGACTATGAGGGATCAAGAACATTACTTCATTCCGGACTGCACATTCAGTATATGAAGTCCAGCGATCGTCAACAGTACCTGAAGCGAAGATCCAATCGAAAGGTCCGTAAGTATTTCGGCCTATCGAAGAAGGGCAACCAGTATCGCAAAGTGTTTGAATACTGGTGGACGCTCTATTGAATTTAAGATAGGTCAAAGATTGACTTATAGCCAGAGAAATCCTGCTTCACAACCTACACAGCGTAGACATGCGATCAGGAGTGGCCGACAACGGCACCGATAGAAACGGAGAAAATGCGGAAGTTTCCCCGTTAGGGATGGGTTAGGGATTTGGCGGTTTCGGCGGCTGCGCTCACTCATCCCCCGACCGCTGTTCCACCACTGAAACCGCCGCAAAACAGCAATCTCCAAAACCACAAAAATCAAACTTAAAATGCAGAAAAACCGCCTTTTTAGGCGGTTTTTCTGCAAAATTTGGTCGGAGTGCGGGGACTCGAACCCCGGGCCTCCTGCTCCCAAAGCAGGCGCGCTACCAACTGCGCAACACCCCGATATGAAGTTGTGGGACTGCCCGGGCGTATCCTCCCAAAGCAAGCGCGCTACCAACTGCGCTACACCCGGATATGAAATTTTCCAATTGTGGTCAAACATGTGGTCAACGCCGATTTTTGACCAGTTACCGGCGACGGGGAAAATGCTGTCAGCCCAACTGTCCCAAGGCTTTCCGGGTTTTCCGAGGGCTACGGCCCGAACCTGGGCCTCACGCCCCAAAGCAGGCGCGCTACCAACTGCGCTACACCCGGATATGAAGTTGTGGGGTGGCCTGGGCGGATTCTCCCAAAGAGGTTCTTGGTATTTTTTTGTAGTTGTTTATAGTTGTTATGGCCATTCCCATTCCAAAGCAATTGCTTTTTAACGCTCTTGTTTCCGGCGTTTCCGTGTACTCCGACGCTGGCTGTGGTCTTACATGTGGTCAAAGAGCCCTTCTTGACCAGGTGCGCATAACTGCCGTAGCCTGTTCAGAAGGACTCTTTTCCATGTTCGGGGTTTGGGGTATTTTACCTCTGCGAAGTCTGATGGACAAGTTTCGTATATCGGGCATATCAAATTTTATTATGCAATAGACAAAGAATAACCCGCTGAATGTAACATCCACTTAAGGGAACGAGAAACATTTTCTCCTATTTCAATTACATTATCTGGTATAGTAATGCTAGACAATGTGTTTGTCAAACGAAAATGTGAGCAAAAGGGCCCCAAAAAAGTGAGCACCTTCAGCACCAGATTTCATGTCGTGA
>NZ_JADMVY010000005.1:0-231198 GCF_015547905.1 Clostridium sp. J1101437_171009_A5 | reverse complement strand
ATTTTACCGCATTACCCCTGTTTTTCCTAGTATTTTCAATGGTTTCCGAGCTTTTTCCCACTGTTCAGTAAGCCCTACTTAAATTTATAATTTTATCCGGTAATGAGAGTGAGGATCTCCTTGGTAAAGGTGATCACAATACCGCCAGCAATGGTGAGCATGCCGTTGGCCCGCTGAGAGGGGTCGTGGCTCTTGAGGGACAGGCCCAGCTGGAGGACACCGAAGCCCAGCAGGATCAGGCCTATGGCTCGAATCAGGGAGAAGATGAACTCGGAAAGGTTGTTGACGACCGTCAGCGGATCGTCTGCGGCAAAGGCCGGGACAACCATAACGGTCAGCGCCAGAACGAGGCAGGAAAACAGGGCGTACAGTTTCCGTGCGCGGCGCTCATACTTGCGGGTGGTCAGATCATGTTTCATGCTGCAGTCTCCTTTTCTTTGTTGGTTTCATCGGCAGAAATAACCTGGAAGAACGGTGTGCCTGGAATGGCCGGTGTGGTGTTGTGTCCATGGTGAATATACGGCGCTCCGCCTCCGTCCACGGTGTAGCGGATAGCGGGGTGCTCGGTCAGTTCATACTTTAGGTCCATGACGGGTTTTGCTCCCCGGATAAACAAGATGCAATAGCGATTATCCAACGCACGAACCTCATCGGGGGTAAGCAGCTCCCGTCCGCTCATCTGGAAATTGGTGGAGTAGGAGCCCGATTTGCCCTTGGTCTGCCCATGGGTCTTTGTATCAATGGTGGCCTTGCCCAGGGCTTCAGAGATATACTTATGGGTGCTCTGCTCGTTGCCGCCCAGATAGAGGATGGTGTCCGAGTTGCCGGGGATGGTCTCCCAGGAGTCCTTGTATAGCTCCTTAATTTGGGCCATATTCTGGATGATGGTGCTGGAGGAAATGTTGCGGGAACGCATGGTGGCCAATTCACGGGTGTACCCTGGCAGCGGCATGGCCGCGAACTCATCCAATACAAAGTGGACGTGCCGGGGCAGCGCCCCATGATGGATCTGATCCGCGCTGTAATAAAGCGTCTGAAACGCCTGGGAATAGAGCAGAGACACCAAAAAATTGAAGGTGTTGTCATTGTCCGGAATCACGGCGTAGAGAGCGCATTTCTTTTCTCCCAGGGTATAGAGGTCCATATCGTCGTGGTCCGTGATGGCCCGGATCTGGGGCAGGTTGAAGGGGGCCAGACGAACCGCGGCGGAGACCAAAATACTCTTGGCTGTCTTGCCCGCGCTCTGCTTGAATACTTTGTACTGCCGCAGAGCCACGCTCTCCGGGTTCTCCCGTTCCATGGCCTGGAACAGTAGATCCAGGGGGGAGAGATACTCGTCATCCTCCTCTCGAACCTCCGCGTATTCCAGTACCCGCATGACCATGGAGAAGTTCTGCTCATACTCCGGGGCCTCCTGGAACAGCATGAGGATGATGGCTTGGAGGAGCGCCGTCTCGGCTTTGGTCCAAAACGGATCAGATTCATGGCTGCCCTTTGGTGTGGTAGCCTGGATGAGATTATTGACCAGCTTGAGGACATCTTTTTCATCTCTCAGATAGCGGAAGGGGTTGTATCCGTCCGATTGTTCCAGATTGACCAGGTTTAGCACCCGGATGTCATACCCTTTGCTTTTCAGCCACCCTCCGGTGGCTGTGAGTACCTCCATTTTCGGGTCGGTAATGACATAATTGGTGTTGGCCTCCAGAATGTTTGGTTTGACATAGCTGCGGGTCTTAGCCGCGCCGCTGCCGCCGATAACCAAGACGTTGAGGGAGCGGCGGTGCTTGTGGGTGTCCAAGCCCAGGCGGACATGGCGGGTCAGGAGCTTGTTCTCTTTTTGGTGGAACATGGCGTTGACCTGCCGGGGAGAGCCCCAGGCGGCGGAGCCGTGCTCCTCACCGTCCCGAGTGCGCCGTTGCTCCGAGGTGTAGACGCATAGGCCCATGATATAGAGGCCGGTGCAGATCAGGATGGACAGCAGGCTTTTGTCTGTCCAATGGATATCCAGCGGGTGCTGGAGCGCCGCTGTCAGGTTGGTAAGAAGCTCCGGCAATCCATGCCCCAAGGATTGGGCAATGAGCAATGCGCCCCAAACCACCGGAACATAGAAAAACAGGGCCAGGACAATGTCCCCAGCCCTGGAACTTTGTTTCAGTACAGTTCACCCCCATCCATAACAAAAGCAGGGTGCGTTGGCATATCACGCGCCCTGCCATTTTATCGCTGTTTGGTACGAAGCTTTTGCTTATTTTTGGCCGGAGCTGCTTTGTGCTGCCGGTCCAGCTGCTCCCGGTACCCCTTCAGCTGTGCCAGAACAGAGGGGCGCTCATGGGTCGTCTCCGTACTGATTTCGCTCTTGGAGATACTGGAGCTGCCGCTGATACCGGCCAAGTCGAACTCCGACCGAGACTCTTTTTTTGGCGTTTTTTCCTCCCGGATCACTGAATCCCGCATGGGGGATTGCTCCTTGGCTGGTGTACTCTGGCGATCCTGCGGAAGGTATCGGATGCGCTCAAAAATGAGATTGGCGCGCTCCAGCTCTGTGACTGGCATGGCCACATCTACCACCTTGCCCCGCCCATCCGAATCCCGGATGACAGAAAACAGGATCTTCTGATTGGCTGCCCTCTGCTTGAATGCCTGATACTGTTCCGGCGACATGGGGAATATTCGGATATCCCGTGTCTCCCGGAGCATTTTTCCCATGTTGACCTTCCCGGACAGGGTCTTGTGATGCTTTGTCAAAGCCAGCGTAATGGCCAGTAGATTTTTGAGGGCAGACGCGCCCAGCCGAACCGTCACTTCTGTGCCGGTCAACATCATGCGAACCATCTGGTCAGCAGCCTCACCGCCTCCGATGTTCATCGTGTTCCACCTCTTTTCCTCTTGTTTCGATTTTACGGATATCTTTTTCCATTTGCTGGCTTGCCGTCTGGATCTCCCGGCACAGGACCAGCTTTTTGCGTTCTGCGCGGATCTGCCGGTTCAGATCGGCAAGTTGGTTATACACCTCCGTTTTTTCTTGTGTCAGATGCTTTGGAGGGATGCCGCACTGTTCCAATAGGTGCACAGCCTCCATATAGCGGGCAAACTCATCTTCCATGCCGGATAGCCCGTTCTCATAGAGCGCCTTGGCCGGAGCCAGGGCCTCCACATCCGCCAGGGCGTCGTACAGCGCCTGCCGCTTCTTTTTGCGAACATTGAGGATGGTGCGCTGCTTCATCAGATTGGCCAGCGTTTCCTCTGTGCGGCTTTGATAGGCGGTCATTTCGTCAGTGGTGGAAATGTCGTTCTCTCGCAGGAAAGCAAACTGTGTCCGGTACTGCTCAAATTTCATGACTTCCTGCCGCAGGTGCGGCGTCATCCTGGGGGGATACTGTCGCTGTTCGATTTTTCCCAGCAGATAGAGATAATGAACGTACAGGGCCAAAAAGCCCGTGTATTTGGGGTGTCTGCGGTAGGGATGAAACATGGGTCTGTCAGCAAAAGCAGCCCGTTGACCTGTCTCGATTTCCTCCAAATTGCCCAGAATGGCGGCACGGATACCGTCCTCTGTGAAGGCGGCATTTTTTCTGCCTGGATACTGGAACCGCTCCTGGCCCCGCAGACGGAATCCCAGACGGTTTCCGTGGCGGATCTCGTAGCCCTTGTGCTCCATGAGCAGAAAGAAGTGTCCCAGGTCATTGGCGTCCTCAATGGACTCACGGAGATCCGCCTCCAGCATGGAGCGGAAGGTGGGTTGACCCTTGGATTGACGCAGCCACTCCACATAGCTCATGGATTTGGAGGTCTCGCCAGAGAGGATCACGGAGAGGCCGTGCTCCCGGCACAGCCGGTCTGAGATGGCCCGGATTTGGTAGTAGTAACTTCTGGAATTACTATGGTATTTCTCGCCGGTGTCCGCGTTCACGGAGTTGAACACAATGTGCGAGTGGATATGCCCCCGATCCACATGGGTGGCAATTACCGCCTCGTAACCGTTCAGATGCTCCGCAGCGAAAGTCTTGGCAATTTCCAGAGCCAGCTCGGGAGAGATTTCACCAGGCTTGAAAGACTGGACGATATGATAATACTGGATACGATCTTCTTTTCCTGTGCGCCGTTTGGTCTCCAGCATCTGACGGCACTCCCGGCCTGGTTCACAGCCCTGATGGGCGGTAAGGATCTTCTGCTCCGTCTTATCGCCGTTCAGGATATAGTCGATCCCAATATCCAACCGACCTTTCCGAGCCAGAATCTTGGTGATGGCCATTATGGATTGGCCACCTGGTACATTAACTCATAGACTTTATCCAGCAGGAACAGTCCACGCCTGGCATCCTCTGCCGTGGCGATACCGGCATTGACGCTGCGGGCGATCTGGTTGATGTTGTTGCCGATGTGATGGATCTCTGTGCGGAGATCCTTGATTTCCTGGGAAGGTCTGGCCCGGATCGGAGTACCATCGATGAGCCGGACGATATAAGCCCGTTTGCACAGTCCACAGAGTTTGGCCTGACGGCAGAGCTGCTGATACTGCTCCGCCGTCAACTCGATGTGCAGATGATGTTTCTGGTTATCGCACGTCTTTCTCATGCTTTACTCCTTTGTTACTTGACATCCAAGATAAATTTGATAGAATAAGCATGTATTCTATACCGCATTAGCTCAGTTGGATAGAGCGCCCCTCTAACTAAGGGGATTGTCGGGGGTTCGAGTCCCCCATGCGAACTTTCCAAGTATTGCAGAATATGGTACTTGTTTTGGCCGTCAGCAATGACTGCCTTTTTATTTCCCGCCATGTCGATTTCGTCATTTCTGCCCGCAGGCGGCATTGGGGTCAGGGTTTTCCCCTGCAAGCGCGCAAAATGTACATTTGCGCTATGCTTGCCCAACGCCGCCCCAGGCGGCGTTGGCTAGGCCCCGCCGAAGCGGGGCCTATTTTCAAGCGGTAAGTGGATTATGATCATGGCGGGCAGAGCCTGCCAGCTCCATGGAAAAGAAAAATCACCGCTCTGGACCAGAGCGGTGACGCCTACCTTGCAGGCTGGAATGCTCAATATTCCTCTGACATGATTATCTCCACACAAGGGTGTCTATGTTAGCACCCTGAAGGTTAAAAAATCCGGGCAGGGTGTCTAATGCGACACCCTGCCCAAACTACAATATACTACCAGAAAACTCATCAAGGACAATCGGCAGACAGTACACCGTCACACACCCTGGGCCAGTTCCCGCTCAATCCGTTCCTTGGACAGGGCGGCATAGGCATCCGTAACCTCGATGCCAGTGGCGGAGTAACCCTCCAGCACGGCAGCCAGCACCGTGCTGCCGGAACCGGCAAAGGGGTCCAGAATATGTCCGCCCGGCTCGGTGATCTTCACCACATCCCGCATGAGCTGCAAGGGCTTTTCCGTCAGGTGGATGCGGTTCTGGGGATTGCCATACTTGAATACGCCGGGCAGACAGGGGACAGGTCTGCTGATAGGCATATCCCCGTTGGAACCCCAGACAATGTACTCAGCCTGCTGGCGGAAACGGCCCTTCTGGGGACGGCTGTTGCCTTTGTCCCAGACAGCGGTACCGCGCCAGATCCACCCCGCCCACTGGAGCGCATCAGTGGCTGCGGGGAGCTGCCGCCAGTCGATAAACATGCACACAGGGGCACCGGGTTTACAGACCTTGCGGGCGTCATAGAGCCATTCAGCGGCCCAGCGGGTCCAGGATCGCTGATCCTTGGAGTCGCCATCAAAGGGAGGGGGTGCGCTTTCCCCCATGCTGGAATATTTCTTGTCGGTGGACTTGTTTTTCTCCGCCTGGGTTCGACCCCCAGAGGCATAGGGGGGATCGGTGATGACCGCATCGAAGGTATTAGGGGCAAACTCGCGCAGGACCTTCAGCGCGTCGCCGTGGATAATCTCCCAACTGGGACGGATCGCAGTGATGTTATCGCTCATAGGCATGTTTCTCCTTCTTTCCTTTGGATTGATCTTGGAGCGCGGACAGTTCCGTCTCCACATATTCGCTGATGATACACAGCGCCTCATGGTAACTGTGGCAATTCCCTCCGGTGATGCGGTCACACATCTCTTTGGCCTGGGAGTCCATGCCATGCTCCCGGAGCGTCCTGGACGCTGCCCCCATCAGGTTGAAGATGTTACCGTCTTGTTCAATCAGCGAACAGTACGGTTTCGCTCGCTCCTGCTGGTTCGGCTGATCCAGAAAACCACCCAGCCGGTTGGGTACATAGTCGGACAGCCAAGTGCCTCCAAACTGGCTGTGTGTCTGAATCCGCCACATCGCAAGCTTTCCCACATTCAGCTGAACCCCATCAAAAGAGAGCAGCAGGTTTGTGAGACCGTCGTGCTGGAATGTGGCCGCGTTTTCGAACTTGGAGCCGTTCAGCAGGATTCCTTCCTGAGTAAGCAGCTCGTTGATGCCGTCCACCCATTCCTGAAGGTCGCCGCCGCAGCCCTGGAGGATCAGCCCCTCCTCATCGGTCATGTGCCGCAAGTCCTCCGTGGCCTTTTCTCGGATCATTTGACCTCCTCGCGCTTGGCGCTTTTCTTTCTTCTGGGCGAAGTGCGTCCCTTCGTTTTCAAATCGGTTACCACTGGGATATCCAGTTTATTGGCGCGATGGATCTCCGCCCACATCCCTTCCGTGACCGGTCCATAGACATTGACCTGCTGACACTTTTCTACCAGCCGAAGGCCCATCTCCCGTGCGGCCTGATCCTGCACCGGATCGCCCGGATCTGCGATGGGCGGGAACATGAGATGGGGGCAGACTGGGATGTCGCCCGCCTGAAAGACTTCCTGAGCTTTCTGCCTGGCGAACGCAATGTTTTTCTCTACCTCGCCTCGGAGGGGCGCGCAGATGTACACCAATTTGGGTCCGTGGTCTTTTGCCGGGACTTGAATACGGAAGGTCTCCACATAATCGCTGGCCATTTGCCGGAGCTGCCGGTAGTCCTCCTGGGAGGGATGGTAGGCATACCAATCGATCCGGTCACCATCTACCCAAATATGCGGATCAACGCCATCCCGCAGGTAGGGGTTGTTGGGGATCTTCTGTTTTCCCCATACATCCTTGAACCGAAGAGTCAGCTTGTCCACCACACCCTGATTGCTGTCCAGCAGCGTCAGGCGGAGAGCTGCATAGTGATCCGCATGGCCCAGTGTAACAAATTCAGCCCTCACCTGACGGTTTCTGTCCAAGCCACCCAGGCAGGCACGGCCTACAAAGACCGGATCATGGATCACAGCCCCGTCCGCAAATAGTTTGCGGAGTTCCTGCTCAAAAAAGTTGCTCATCTGCTCATCTCACAGCCTTTCTGTTTTTGGGGCGTGGGAGGGGACGGTTGTTGAGGAGCCAGTTCGTCTCGGGACGAATCCCGGATCACAGAACGGTTTTTCCCGCTGATCACCAGGGTGTCCAGCGTATCGTTGCGGATCTCCTCACCGCTGATCACCAATGCGCTGCCTGTCAGACGCACATCTCCGGATACTTTGCCATAGACCGCGCAGTGGCCGGACAGAATGGGAACGCCCATGGTATCCTTGTCATTGAGGATCATGGAAAACCCGGAGGCCCTGGCAGAGGCGCTGAGCACAGCGCCGCGTATATAGGCATTGTCCTCTACCCGCGCATGGCCGGAAAGGACAGCGCCCATAGAGATATAAGCGTTGTCGCAGACGACCGCCTCTCCACGCAGAACAGCCCCCTTGTCAACATAGGCGTCATTACAGGCAATGGCATCGTCAAAAATCCATGCGGTATCGTCCGGCTCAAAGGAAAGGTTGCTCTCGCTCTCCACGAAGCCACCTAAATCACCGGCGCTGACCTCCGCACTCACATCTCCGAGCGCCCGGATACGATGAAGGAAGGGGTACTTTTCGTGCGAGATCTCCGTGATTTCATATTTCTGATTGCTCGTTGTTCTCATCTCCTTTTTTATGCAGCATTTTGGAACAGACTCTCCTGCGCATCTTCCAGACGGAACTCCGCGTCAATGTCGGAGAAGGTCTCACTGCGATTGAATTTCTCGCTCACCTTGTTGGGCAAGGCCTGCAGCTCCAACATCCGTTCCCACAGGTTTGGGTGGTAGTTATAGAGATGGCGCAGTTCTTTTCTTTTGGCGTTAGGGCAGAACCAACAGCCCCCGCGGGTTGTAAATGTGTAGACAGGCGAAAGCAGCCCTGCCCGCTGGCAGAGCTGCTTTGCATCTCCCTCTGTGCAGTTGTACTTGTCCAGTAAGGAGACCCGGTTCCCGGCCAATCGAAGCAGCCGTTCCTGCTCGTCCTTGGCGATCCCAATATACTGAACTGTGTCGGGCGGCAGCGATTTTTGGTATCGCAGGATCGGTTTCAGCTTGCAATCTCTCTGAACAGCACACCGTCCGCAGATGGGGAAAGAACGCAGAAGGCCCTTCTTGGGACCGCGTGTGATTTTGCCTGTGAAGAGATCCACATACGTTTTCTCACTGCGCAGGACGGTTACCTTCACACCCCTGCGTTCTAAAGCCGGAATGGCGGTGGTGTAGATAAAATCTCGGTGTTCCGGCACCTCGCCGGAGATCTCCTTGTCGAACATGACCTCACAATATACTACCTCATCCAGAGGCTCCCCATGTTCCAGAGCCAGTAATATGGTGGCAAGACTGTCCTTACCAAAGGAACAGGAGGCGATATGTTTCAACGGTCCGACACACCTGCTTCCTTGATGCGACAGGCGTTGCACAGTACCTCCGCTTTGTCCGTCTGCTCCCAGGGAGCGTCCGGATGGGTAAAGTGGCCATAGTTACAGAACTGAGCGAAGATGGGCTTGTCCAGTCCGAGGGTGTGACGTATCCCGACGGGGGTCAGGTCAAAGACCGCCCGGACGGCCTGTTCCAGCACACCATCCCGGTATTCGCCGGTCCCATCGGTGTCCACGTTGACCGCCACGGGTTCAGCCTTGCCAATGGCATAGGCCAGGGCGACGGTACAGCGACTCGCCAGACCGGCAGATACAATGTTTTTTGCAATATAGCGGGCCATGTAGGCTCCGCTGCGGTCTACCTTAGTGGCGTCTTTACCAGACAGCGCGCCGCCGCCGTGATGTGCCAGTCCGCCATAGGTATCCACCATCAGCTTGCGGCCCGTGAGGCCGGTATCCGCCTCAAATCCGCCGTAGACAAACCGCCCCGATGGATTGATCAGGATCTCCGTTTCCCCATTAGGCGGCAGCCCCTGCAGTGCGGGCTGGATCACATGGTCCATGAGTTCCTCCCGCAGCTGGTCCAGATCTTTCTCCGGGTCATGCTGGCAGGACAGAACCACCGATGCAAGACGCACGGGGATATCGAAGTTGTACTCCACAGACACCTGTGCCTTGCCATCCGGACGTAAGCCCTGGATCATCCCGGTTTTTCTGGCGTTGGTCAGCAGTCGGGTGAGCCGGTGGGCCAGGATGACCGGCAGAGGAAGGTAGGATTCTGTCTCATCACAGGCAAAGCCATACATGATCCCCTGGTCGCCAGCCCCGGTCTGGACTCCTTCCCGCACAGCGTGAGCAATATCGTCGCTCTGATCGTGGGTGACGACCTCGATCTCATAGTCCAGCCCAGTGTACCCAGCTTCCCGGATGGTCCGGCAGACAATGGAGGGGATATCCGGCATGACCTTTGCCGAGATTTCTCCGGCCACCAGCACTTTGCCAGCTGTGGCCAGTACTTCGCAGGCCACATGGGCGGAGGAGTCACCCTTCAGGCAGGCATCCAGAACAGAATCCGCGATGGTGTCGCAGAGCTTGTCAGGGTGACCCTCGGTAACAGACTCCGCGGTCAAAATGTATTTATCTCTCATGGTCAGATTTCCCTTTCTTTTTTATGTGTTGATCGCCAACGATCCGTCCCTGTTCTCTGGTTGCCGTTCGCACAGGAAGGACCTGCACGTTGTCGTACAGGGACTTGTATCGCTGGATCTGCTCATCTGTCAGGGAAACAAAGTCCTCCTGACCAAGCCCAGCGATGAAGAAGGTGCCGCAGATGATGTCATAGGGCAGGCGATCTTCATCCAGCAGCGGGCGGTTCATCGGCAGGCCAAGGAGCTTCCCCTCGGCATTGCACACCAGGGCTGCCGAATCCTGGAATGGGTACACAGCTTCAATGTCGCCGCCTACGATTTGCTGCATAGCTGCCAGACCATCGATCTCCTGCACACGGCAGGGCTTTTGCGGTTCTACAACTAATACTTTCATGTGCGCTCATTCCCCCTATCGCTCTTTCCCACGTTGCTTCTTGGGCGATTTGGCCTGCCCGCCGCAGATACGGTTGAGTCTACTGCTCTCTTGATCCAGTTCTTTGGCACAATGCTGCCACGCCTGTTTTAATTTGGACAGTGGCAGTCCGTTCTGGCGATAGCCATCCCGAATGCCCTGGTAATAATATTCCGAGGGCAGGGCGGGAGAGCGCCACCGATCCCCATCCGTCATCACGTAGGCCATGACAGTCAGCTGCCGCCCCGCATGATCCCGCACAGCAACAGACTCTTTTTCGTATAGGTGGGGATATCCCTCATAGAGATCGAGAGACCGCTCACAGCCCGGTGTGATCCGCCAAAGTAGGCCATGTACCTGCTGCCCTTCCTTGGGCTTGATGGTGGCAACGCCATTTCCGCTTGCGTTGCCGCGAAACAGCAGTTCATATCCCTCCAGCACGACCGGCCCCACCACCTGGGCCGCAGGACAGCGGTAGGCCATCTGATCCAGGTTGATATTGCTGCCGTAGGCAAAATACAATTTATCTTCAACCATGGTCCAACACCTCCAGTGCGCCGATTTTCGCCAGCGCCATAATCATGGTCTGCGCCTGTGCTTCTACACCGCGATCCGGCAGAATGCAGTCCTGATCCGTCATGCGGATGAAGTTGCTGCGAAGCTGCCAAATATAGCTTTCTGTGTCCGGAAACTCCGTGGGGTCAAAGGCAGCTTTCCGAAGCTGATCCATGATTTCTGTCCCGGTACCCTCGTACACGGTATCTTCAATGCGTATTTTCATCGTGCCACCTCACTGCTTCGGTTTTTCTTTTTCTTATTGACATCGTAACTGTCCTTGTCATAGCGCCAGGCTCGATCCCCGTCCAAGTTGGCCAGAAGATGATCCCTCGTGTGCTTGAACTCCGGTCCATTCAACCCAAGGCGTACCAACCACACCCGGAAGGTGAACAGTTCGTTGTCACTTTGCGTCTTGCGCATGACGGTGCTGCGCTGGGCGATGGCTTGGGCCGATATGGCAAGGCACAGATTCACATAAGCGGCAGCCCGGCCCGCATGGAGAGTGGAGTTAAAACAGCGAAATTCCACGGTCCCTCGGTAAAACACAGAATGGAGATTGAGCGCATAGTACCGTGTCCAGTTGTAGTGCTCTGTACTGCCGTTGTCCCCCTCGTACCAGATGGCTTCCAGCTGTGTCAGGTTTTTGGTTTCTTCGGATGAAAGCTTGCGTGCCTTTTGCAGCATGGGTTCCCGTACCTTCTGACACCACCTGGAGGCCCGAGACTCATTGACCTGCAATGCCTTGAACAAAATATCCTCTTTGGAATACATGATCCCGATGAGATTTTTTAGCGACTGCCGATTGTGGTTTGCAGCATCCACATGGACATGGATACCGCAGGAGGAATTGACTTTTCCCCCTGCAGTGCGGACGCGGCGGACGCATTCCTGAAATTTGGGCAATTCCGCATAGGTCAGTTTGGGCGTGACCATTTCCACACGATACCTCGGATCTGAGGTGGAGGTGTATCTGGCACCCACTTTTTGTTCTCCACGGATACTACTATCGCTCATAAGCCGCCATTCTTTGCCCATCTCATCCTTCACATACCAGCTATCGTAGTAGTCATCGTCCCGGCGAGGCACTGTGCCAAAATAATCCGCTAAGGCTTGGGCCGCCTGTTCACGAGTAATTCCGGTCAGTTCCACTTCCACGCCGAAGCACTGATCTTTCAGTCCTACTTCATTCATGTCACTGCTCCCTTCTAAAAGATGTTTCAAAACCTTGTAAACACTGTATCCGTTCGAAATCCGCTGATCCCGGCGAACATATCAAAATGGCGTATTAGGTGATCTCATCTTCTTCTTGCTGCAGGGCAAGAAGAAAGCCGAGGACATTCTCATCCATGTCCCCGGCCTGTGCCTGCTGGCTTTTTTCTGTTGTCAGATCCAAATTGCGCAACTCTTCCCGAATCAGCCCCCGGATGGCGGACAGCAGGGCGTCCTGTTCATGGGCCTTACAGACCATCCTGCACACGGTGTCTGTCCGCTGCCCCGCTGGGATGGAACTCAGGATGCGCCAGGCTTCCCGCTGCTGGGGCGATGCCAGAGAAAAAGAAAGGTTGAGCCGCCGCTTATCCGCCATGGCCGACCCCCCGCGACATCTGCCCCACAAGGCGCTCATATCCTTTGGCATTCAAGGATACGTCATCCAGGATAAGCGGGCGGCACAGGCCGTCTGTGGCCGAAAGGTGGCGTTTTAAGAGCGCTGCTCCGCCACCCAGAAAGATGGTGGGCATGGCTCGGATGTCCAGGCCGCTCTCTGTGACTGCCGAGAGCAGGTTTCGGGCGTACTTGCCTGCCTGGGCGTGGATAATCGCCCTGATTCGCTCATCCATCCCGCCGGAGCTACCCCGCAGGGCGCTCTCGATCTGAGTGGTAGTCATGGACAGCCCAAACAACCGGCGCACCTGTTCGCTGATTTCATCGATACAGCGGATCATGCCCAGTTCCAGACTCCGGCAGGAGGCAGCGTTGGGGATGCGGTTGTCCAGACGCATCAGATCCACCGTCCAGCCGCCTATGTCAGCCACGATGACGGACGGCTCGTCCAGCAGCTCCGTCTGGGTCAGGACGGCAGCATAGCCCTGGGGGAACAGGGACACCTCTTGGATGGTGATGGTATAGTCCTGCCCCTCATAGCGAAAAGGAATGGCACTCCCATCCCGGTACAGATACGAACGGAAGGACTTCTTGTCCCTGCCAAAGCTGGTCAGGGGCAGGCCCGCCGCCAGGTGGATGCTGGCGGTGTGTTCCGCACCCCGGTGCTCCAGCTCCTTGGCGATAGCTGCCAGGGTAAGCAGATAGTAGTCCTCTGTTTGAGTCTTATCTCTCTGGAGGGGCTGGCGACCGCTGCCCACTACATAGTATCTGCCGCCGTATTCCAGCACATCTTTCTGAGTGTACGGCTCATGTTCATATTCCACCAATCCGGTGGGGAACGAAAAGTGTACAGTTTTCATGGCTGCATAGCCATGATCCACGCCGATCACAATTACATCATTCATCTGGTATCGTGCTCCTTCCGATCATGTTGTTTCTGAGGATTTAGATGGTAGTTTTGCAGTATCGCTGTGTACAGCTTTTGCTCAAATGCCCGATATGCCGGTGTGGTGCGGTCGATAGGGAGAAGGACGGCCCGTTCGTAGCAGGTTCCAGGTACGATCTCCCACCGAACCGCATGGAACTGATCCGCCAGCAGATAGCGCATGAGCTGGTGACCGTTCATCATTTCAAACATCCCGCGGGAGTCCTCATAAGGGAACTGCTTATATAGATCAAAGCCTGTCAGCCTTTGGGCTGTGAAGTACAGCTTGAAGCCCCCTGGGTCCAGTTCTGGGGCGAGTTGCTCATAGAATGTCTTTGCGTCCATTTCAACCAGCCCTTCTCCACTTTTGGGCCAGCCGTTCCAGAACAGTCAGCCTGCCGGACACTTTCCGCGCCGAGAGATCCAGTCCTTTCATCTGGTTTTGGATACGGCGGTGGATCTGCTTGAGCTGCCGCCTGTCGCCGCAGCCCTCCAGCACTACATAGCTGCCTTTTCCGTTGGCCAGCACCTCGCGCCGCCCAGTATCATCCCGGAGACTGGCCATGAGACGCTGACCCAGGCGCTTGCGGTAGCTGCCCTGGAGGGCCTCCACATCCCCGCACACCCCATGCTTTTTCAGGATCGCGGCGATCTCGCTGGAGTGGATCTCCATTCCCTCGAACAACGCCTCCAGGATCTCCTGCTCCGCCTCTGGCGGCAGTCTGGGCGGAGCAGTCGGCTTGGCACCCTCATTTTCACGGTTCATCGTTCTGCCTCCTTTCGCTTCTTTTGAGGGGAACGCGGTGCTTTTGCAGGCTGCGGATCACCGTGCCAGGTTTCTGGGGCCATGGTGTTGATATGGCGAAGCATATCCCGCACGTTTGCACAGGTAAATTCCGGCTGTTCAAATCCATGGCGCTCCGTGTAGATGGTCCACTTATGGGTCTCATGGGGACTGTCCCGTATGACCACAAAATATCTCCCGTTGCGGTCACCATGCAGAGGTTCAAACCGCACGTCATCATAGAGCGGGCCGGACAGCGGGCAGTTGTTCTTGAACCAGACATAGTAGTTGTCCAGGATATAGGGGTCGGTGATCCCCATGACCACCTTGCTCAACTTCTGGAGCCGTCCGGCCAGCGCGTCATCCTGACAGAACCAGTCATACCACCCGGCCTCACACTGAACGGCACGATCTTTCGAGGAAAAATCCCCGGCACGAAATCGCTCCTGCCACTGGCGGACACTCATTTCCGTCATAGCGTCCCCCTCTCCGGCAGGAGGCGCTCCATGAGGTCGGCAATGGTCCGAAACACCTCCGCCAATTCACGGGATTCTTTCACCGTATCTTCCATCTCGTCCCTGGTCATGCGGGTGCATTTAGCCCAGATCCGGACATTTTCCTCTGTGGGGTCCAGCAGGACCGCCTTTTCATACGCCTTGCAGAAGGCTCCGGCGATCTTCCCCTCACGGTCGATCTCCGCGTCCCTTTCCTGGATTTCCTTTTTTGCTCTCAGGATGTCCAGCGCCTCCTGGGCGGCCTGCTCCCGCTGCTCCTCCGGCAGATCCTCCACCTGCTTGGTGATTTGGTAACCCTGATTGATGGACAGTTCCTTCTTGTCCAGCGCTTCCTTGACCGCTGCGGGGGCGTGCTCGTCGATCTGCATCACTTTGCCCATGGTCCGCTCACCCAGACCAACGGAGTCTGCCAGTTCTTTGCGGGTATCAACAGGAGGAAGGTTTGGCAATGTTGCCGAACCTTCCTCAGATGGGCGGTATGCCTGCCCTCCGGCAGACATATTGGCCTTGGCCCTGGCTTCGATCTCCGGCTTAAGCTTCAGGGCGATCTTGCCCAGTTCCCACTTGTCCAGGTTACGGCGGCCTTTCTGGGTGTCCAGCGCCCACTGCTTGGCCTCCAGCAGATCGTCAAAGGCGAACACCAGCATCTGATAGGGCAGGCCGTGCTTGTCGCATAAGGATTTTCGGTTATGTCCGTCAATAACGACCAGATCCTCATTGACGATGATGGAGGTATAGCACCCATTTTTCAGGAGATCTGTCTCCAGTGCGCCGAGCTGCTCCTCGCTCAAAGGCGGGAGCAGCTCGGCCATCTCAGGCAGCACAACAGGGGTGTGCTCTGTGCTGCTGTAAATGATCCCGGTGTTCTTCATCAGGCGGCCTCACACTCGCCCTGGTTCTGCTCGGCAGCGGTCGCATCCTCTGCCCGACGGGGGGAGAGGAGCTCCACCTCCGTAGCCTTGATCAGGAAGCCGGGCTGGCGGGTGGGATCGTCAGAAAAAGTGATGGTCTCGAAGTCGCCGGAGGCGGCCAGCTTGCAGCCCTTCCAGGCATAGGCAGCACAGAACTCGGCCAGGGGGCCGCGCACCTTGATGGAGATGAAGTCGGTGAGCCGGTTGCCCTCCTGATCCCGATAGCGGCGGTCCGAGGCGATGCGCAGTATGGCATAGGGCTTGCCCGTGGTTTCGTTCATCTTCAGCTCCACATCATTGGTCAGATTTCCAGTGGCAGTGATCTTCAACATCGTTCATTTCTCCTTTTTCTGTTAGAATAATTGGTTGTAAGAAAGAGGGGGACTCACAGCTTCTGTGAGTCCCCCAAGGGCTTAATACCCCGTCCGGGGCAGGGTGGGAATGGCAGGTTTGCCGTACACCGTGGTCACCCAGCGGCTGACAGCCTGCACCCACTGGCCGTTGTAGACGCCGCCCACGTCGGCCACATTGACAAACGAGGTGGAGGCCAGGTTGGCCACGGCGGTGCAGTGGAGGTACGGCTTTTCTACCTGGGCAAAGCCAGCAGGGGCCTGTCCAAAGACGAACATGACCTCTGTGACCCGTTCATTGCTGGCAAGGCCCAGTGCGGTGGCCGAGGCAGCCAGGGTGTAGTTCTTGCTGGTGGACAGGTTGTCTGCCAGGGTCCGATACTCGCCACCGTTCACACGGTAGGTGATCTTATAGGTGCCGGGGAAGTTATAGGTTCCGGTGACCACCGTATCCAACCGCACCTCTGCGGGAAGGGTATCGCGCCAATAAAAACTATCCAGCCGGACATTGGATGTGTTGGCAATCCCAGAGAATGTGTAGCGCACCGGCTGGCCCGCCATGATCTCCTTGGGGCCGGTTTTGGTAATGGACACGCCGGTGGTCAGGCTCTTGTTGGTCACCTCAAATTTGACGATCTGTCCCTCATGTTCCAGATAGGCGGTGAGTTCCGTTTCATTTACGCCGTAATTGGCCGGAGCCTTGACCTCCCGGATGGTATAGCGGGAGAGAGGCAAAGGTTTGGACACGGCCAGCCCTCGGCTGTCGGAGCGGATGGTGTCCACTAGATTACCCGCCTTATCATAAATCTCAAATACGGCCCCCTCCAGCAGCGTTCCGGCAGGCAGGCCGTTGGTGGGGTTGTAGTCGGCAGACTTCTTGACAATCTGGATCTGGCCTGTGATGGCCCGGTTTTCCCAGGTGATTTCCGTGGTCTCGCCAGGCTTTATATAGACGGTTTTCAGCTGTTCGTCTACGATGTAGCCCTCGTTCTCCAGCTCCCGCAGATACACCTTGCCAGACAGATCCAGGGTGTCAATGTAGGCGTATCCGTTCTGGTCGGTGGTGAACTGATCCACAGAATTCATATTGCCGTCGTAGAGGAGGAAGGTCACGCCGTAAATGCCCTTTCGGGTGTCTGCGTCGATCTTGTGCAGCAGGATGCCGGAGAATGCCTTGTTGGTCACCGTCTTGCGGGTGGTCTCTCCGTCCTTGACGGTAAAATAGATGGGTGTGGGGTCCAATTTGAAGGTATTCGGGCAATCGGTTTCCACGGCATAGTAGTTGTCAGCCTCCAAGGGCAAGAACACTTTTCCATCCTTCCCGGTGGTCACGGTGTCCACCAGAGCGTCGTCGCTGACGCGGCGGATTTCAAAGGTGACGCCGGAGATGGTTTCCGTTTTATCTGCCTCATTGACTTTGGTAAACTCCACACCGCCTACCGGCGAATTGTAGAACCAGAGTTCCTGTGTATCGTCCGGGTTGACCACCACCGTCTGGCTCTGGGTGTTGGGGTCGATGGTGTACCCAGGGATGCTTTCCACTTCAGTCGCTACCACTGTGCCGGTGATGCCGGAGAGGATGATCTGGCCCTCCGCATTGGTCCAGTACAGGCCATTGGAGGACAGCTTACCGCCCTCGTCTGGGAGATAGGTGCCATCCGCATAAGTGATCTTGAACTGCACCCCCTCCAGCGGGGTCTTGTCCTTGCTGGACAGCTTATGGATGATGAGGTTTCCCATAGGCTGGTTGCGGAACTCTACCGTGACGGTTTGCCCTTCCTTGATCTGGACAGTTTGGGGCGTATCGTCCAGCAGATAGCCTGGCTTGGCACGGGTTTCCTTGATGATCAGCGTGGTCCCGGGTTCTACTCCTTTCACCAGGAAAGTGCCGGTGCTGTCTGTCACGAACTTGCCGTTGGCATCACCCACCACGGAGCCGTCCGATTTTGTCACTAGGAACTCTACATCACTCAAGGGGCTGTTGTCTGCGCTGGACACCTTCTTCACCAAAATGGCCCCCTTGGGGGCGTTGGAAAAGTAGAGGGTTATGATGTCTTGATCCTCGCCGCTGATATAGAAGGACTGGGGCGCGGCGTCAATCACGTGGCCGCTGTCGCTCTCCAGCTCCTCGCAGATGTAGTAGCCCTTTTTGAGCCCGGTGACGGTGAAGGAGCCGTTGGCCGAAGTCGTGTACGTACCGATCACAGTGCCGCCGCTGCCGCTGACCTCGCCACCCAGGTATTTCAGCTGGAAGCGGCAGCCGGAGATCCCAGCTCCAGTCACGCTATCCTGCTTGTAAACCACCAATGCAGACAGGGGCGTGTTAGGAATGGTTACAGTCTTGTTTTCGCCGCCCTTGATGTAGACCTCTGTAACAGGGTCATCCGGGAGCTGGTAGCCGGGGGCTGGCTTGGTCTCTTTGATGGTCAGCCAGCCGTCCTCGATGCCCTCCAGGATGATCTGACCCGCCTCGTCTGTCTGGAAGGTCCCCAGGTCCCGCTGCTCCCCAGTTTCCGTCTTATTGCTGGACCATGTGATGTGAAACTCGGCGTACTGGATGGGGTCATGGGTGACGGAGCTTTCTTTCTGGATGGTGACGGTGGGCCGCTTGTGGTTTTCAAAATACACATCCCGGTCCCGATTGGGATAGAGGGTGACTAACTGGGGGTCTGCATCCGGAAGGTAGGGAGACGGGACGGACTTTTCAATCACCTCGTACACCTCGGGCATGAGGTTGGAGACAGTGGCAGAACCATCCGGCCCAGTGGTTACTTCGGCCACAGAATGTCCGTCCGCGCCCTTCACCAAGAACACGGTGCCGGGGACCGGCGCGCCGGTATCGGCGTCGTGCTTCCAGATGGTCAGGTTGGGCCGCTTGTCATTTTGCAGACAAATCGTGGCATCTTTACCGGGGAACAGCTGCACATGATACTCTGTGGGGTCCAGGATATGGTCCGATACTGTGGTAACCTCTTGCAGGGAATACACTCCAGGTTCCAGACCATCCCAGGTGATCTCTCCTGTGCTGGAGGTGATGCGATCCAAATATCGAGAGCCGTCCTCGATCTTGGACAGCCGGTAGGTGACGCCGCCCAGGGGTGTCCCATCCGCACTCTCTTTGTATAGATGCAGAGAGGGCAGCTTGGAATTGGTGAACACAAATTGGGCCTGGTCACCGCCGTCCAGGTGGATGATCCGCTGGGCATCGTCTACCACATAGCCGGGGCACTCCAGTTCCGTTACTACATAAGTGCCCACGGGGAGCTTGGAGAGGTCGATGGTCCCGTCCTCGGAAGTGGTGTACTCCTCCGGCCCGAAGCTGCCATCCACTGCCTCAAAACGGAATCGGGCGTTGGCGATAGGCTGGGAGAGGTCGGAACTGTCTACCTTGATAAGATGGATGCCGGGCAGGCGGTCATTGAAGAACACCAGGTCTTTGATGCCATCTCCGGCCTCCAACTCCACCTCCTGGGGAGTGGTATCCAGCACATGGCTGTCTCCGCCCGTATTCCGTTCCTCCACCCGGTAGGTGCCGGGCTGACAGTTGGTGAGGAGGATCTGGCCAAACTCGTCCGTCTGAAAGATGCCCAGGCTTTCGGCGTCCCGGAAAATCTCGAAGGAGACATTGGGCATGAGCTCCATGCTGCCTCGCTCATATTTGGTAATCCGCAGGCCGGGCAATTCTTGGTTGATAATTGTGACGGTGGATTCCTCCCCGGTCACGACCGCCACGGTCTGTACCGTGTCCGTGTCCGCGATCCAACCCTCAATGCCAGCCAGTTCCCGGACCTCCCAGCCGCCGGGGGCCAACTCATCGAAGACGATTACGCCATTATTGGTCTGGCCTGTCCGGGTCTCGCCAGTCTCGATGTGCTTAATCTGGATGGTGACGCCGGAGAGAGCGTCACCGGTGTCACTCCGCTTCTCCACCCGCAGGGAACCATAGGGGGCATTCCAGAACGTCAGAGTGGCGGTCTTGTCATACTCCACATCCGCGTGCTGGGTGCGCTCCTCCGGGAGTAAGTGATACCGGGGCGGAATCTCCTCGGTTACGGTATAGTGGCCCTCAAGGGTCAGGGGGATTACCACGGTTCCGTCCGGGCCGGTGGAGAAGGAGCCTACCTTGCGTCCCTCCGGGTCATAGATGGAGAATACAGCCCCTTCCAGAGGGAGCTCGGTCCCTTCCTCCAGCTTTACAATCTTTAGGGCCGTCTCGTCCGGGCCGGGTTCCCCGCCGTTCGCATAACTGCTGATGGCGGCCACATCCAGCCGCACATTATTGTCCAGGTCGCAGATGTAGTTTTGCAGTTCGCCGTACTTGTCCTTCTCCTGGCACACAGCGTACATGGCAGCATACTGGGCTACCGGTGCGGAAAGGGAGAGCTGCACATTACCGGACTGTCCCTCCACACTGCTGGCGGGATAGAGCACCTTGAATGTGCCCGCGTAGCCATCCGAGGTGGGCTGGGTGGTAACGGCGGTGATCTCGTTGTTGTTGGCATCCACGATCTTTGTGCCATCCGGAACACTGCCGGGATCAGAGAACGATACGGTCACATCATAGTCGTACACCCAGGTCTCGCTCCAGACAGTAAATACCTGTTGCAAGTATGCCTGGCCGTCGATGGTCACGGGGTAGGCCGTAGACTTGTCCGCTGTGACGGTCATCCGGGGAGAGAGCATATAGTTGTAGGTCGTACCCCGCTTATAAATGTCCTTGGCAGCGGCTAGGATGCGATTGCCAATGTCCAGTTCAGAGCCGGTCAGGCCGGGGGCTACCTTCAGATTGGCGATATTCCAGTTGGGAAGCAGGTAGCACCAAAGGGCAATTTTGGTGGCGTAATATGCCTGATATTTGTTGTCCAGGTTTAGCTCCCCCAGGCTGCGGTGAGGGTAGCCGTTGGAGATGATACCCACCACTTTGGGGTCGCTGGCCTTTTCCTCGGCCAGGTACTTGATGCTCTCACCAGGGCCTACGCTCTGCGGGACGCCGGGGGTGGTGGGGTTGACGCAGTAGGCTGGGGACTCCTTTGTTGTTCCATCATTGGATTCGTACAAAAAGTAGGTGTATGTCTGCTTTTTGACTGCTCCGTTGATAGAGAGATAGCCCAGTTCATAGTCTCCATTGTAGATGTTGACCTCGCCTAGGGCTTCTTCCACACTGTCTGCGGCAAAGACCGATGTGGGTAGGATGCCAAGCAGCAGGATACAGGCCAAAAACAGGGATAGCAGTTTTTTCATAGCGCCTCCTTCAAAATGGGCGGAAAGAGGTGTTGAACATACGTTGCTCACCACCTCTTTCTAAACATGATTTAGTTAAGATTCAGAATAAGCAAAGAAAAAAGCGCAGTGCGTTTCCTTGTGTTGAGAGAAAACGCTCTGCGCTTAAAGTTCTACGGCCCGGACGCACCAGCGGTATTCCTGCTGATCACGGACACAGGTAAATAGGGTAATGCGGTTGTCGGTGGTAGAGGCTGTGTCGCTGGTGTCTGTCTCCAGTACCTTTTCCACGCTGACTACCTGATAGGTCCGTGTGCCCAGCTTGGTGGTCCAGGTGATCGAGTCCCCTGGCTCCAAGGTATGCAGGTCTCCAAAATCATCCCGGACACCGCGGTTGTGACCCGCAATACAGCAGTTGCCGTCCCAGACACTAGTGCCAGGGAAATGACCGGCCCCTTTTGCCAGAGTGCTGCTGTCTGTCCCTTCGTAGACCTTGGTAGATAGACCAATGGCCGGGATCTTAAGCGTCCCCAGATGTCCGCCCGAGTAGTAGAGATCGCTGGTGACGGCAGTATAGCCAACGTCCTGGCCAGAACTGCCCCCATTTCCTGTGTCGATCACAGGATAGTTGACGCTCCCTGTCTGGGACACCAGCCCGCCGCCATCCAGAGCGCCGGGGATGAGATTGGGCGTCAGAGGGTCGCCGCTACCCGGGAGGTAACTGGTAGGTGTGCCAAATCCAGGCGGGATCAGGGCGGTGTTCTTACTCCGGTCTACATTGGGATCTTCCCATTCGTAGATGGTGTCATCGCTGGTGGGTCTGCCGAACAGGTAATCGTCCGGGGCCTCCATGGTATATTCCAGGGCGCTGGCCTGGCCCACACATAGGGCGCATAACATGGTGGCCAGCAGAAGTGCTCTCAGCTTCAGTTGAATCAGCTCCTTCCTTTGTACCGCTTGAACAGGAAAACCCCACCTGCAGTCAGTAGGAGAACCGCGCCGCCGATCAGGAGGGGCTGTTTGATGTCAATCTCTGCCGTGGCCCCATTTGAGTTTTCGCTGGAAGGGGTATTAGTGGGGGCCGGGTCTGTCTGCGCCTCGGGGACCTCCATGCTGCCGAAAATGGCGGTATAGGTCAACACAGAGCAGTTGGTTTTGGAAACTTGGCCGGTATAGTCTGCCGTAACAGTGTAGCCGGTAGCATAGGTGCTGCTGGTAGTGCCGGTATATTTGGCGGTGGCAGTATATCGGGTGACGGCCCCATCTGCCCCGGCTTCACTGGTCTCGGCCCACTGGACGTCTGCCAGAGTCAGGCTTTTTCCATTGTCCTCAATGCTCTTTGGAATCAAAGATAGATCCGCCTCCGAGAGATTGGGATAGGTGCGGGTGGCGGAGAGATCCTTTGTCCGGGTAGCATAACCGTCTGCCGCTACCTTGACAGTGGTATGATCCAGTGTCAGAGTGCCGGTATAACCGTCCTCTGTGGTTACCTCCATCTGCGGTTCCAGACTCTGGAGGATCTTCTCCATATTGTTGGTTTCACTGGCCAGAGTTTTGGTCTGGGTGATGGTCTGGATGTCCACCCCAACCTCGTCCTTCCGCGTCATATCCAGCAGATAATAGAGGCGGCCATCCCGCTCAAAATCCTCGGTGGGAATCTGGGATGGGTCATCTGCCAGGGACAGCTGGTACACTTTCTTGATCCTGGGGCTGTCGCCCTCCATATACTCCTCCACCGATGTGGGGTAGTAACTGGCACTCTGCTCCGGTTCAGCGGCCAGAGTAGGGACAGATGCCGCCAGGAGCAGGGTCAGGGCGCACATCGTAGTCAAAATGCGTTTCATACTGGATTCCTCCTACAACAATTTTTCTTTTGATTTGCCGGAAATGATATTGTTATTTCTTCTTTTGGAAATTGTCACCCCCTTTCCCGGAGCACATTTCGTTGCAGCAGATACTCATTCCAATCCTTTCCCTGTGGCGGAAGTTGTTGAGACACCTCATAGTCCTCTGCGGAGAACATTTCTCGGAGCTTTTGGGTTGCCTGCCGACCATGTTCATCGTTATCCAGGCACAGAATAATCCGGCGTATGTGTGGGTTGTCTCGCAGATAGGTCCGCAGTCCTCCTTCGTACAGCCCACACAGTGCCACCGCGTTGGAGGTTACTTTCCGGTGCAGGGTGCAGAAGCTCATCAGGTCGATTGGGGCCTCAAAGACAAGAACTGCATCATGCTTCTTGCTGCAGTAAAGTCGAAATGCGATGTCCTTATTGCTGCCTGGGACATCCCCCTTAAAGCTGCTGCCGTTCCAATCATAGGTTCCTCGTTGATTGGCAAATACCGGCGCTCCTGATTGGTCCCGGCCAACAAAGACACAGTTGTGATGTTGGGCGTCCTCGTACAGCAATCCAGCCTCCACAAAGCCCCGGATCACTTGGGGTGCGATCCCACGCTTGCGGAGATAGGCAAACACCCTGCGGTGATCCACGTTGGCAGGTGGGAGAGTAAAGGGGAACTTTTCCTCCTTTTCCTTGGTCTGCCGCGGAGTGCTCGCCGGGGGAGAGTCACGGGCGCGGCCATGCCAGGTCAGCAGGTACTCCACGGCCTCCGGGAAACTTTTGTTATAGAACCGCTGGAGGAATGTGATGGCATCTCCGCCGATGCCCTCTGAGTAGCGGAACCAGGTACGTCTGTCCTTGATCCGGATGCTATCCATCTCCTGCGTGGTGTAGTACCTGCCGATCTGCTTCACCTGGTAGCCCAGGGAGATCAACAGATCCGGAAGGTCCGTGTCTCGGACAGTGGCCATTTCAGCCTCTGTAAAGCGCGTCCTTTCTGCTGTTTGCATCATGTCACCTCCTTCTCGAAAAAACAAAAAAGGGGCCGGAGGACACATCCGCTTGAGATGTGTTCTCCGGCCCCTTACTTTGACTCCTTGTGTTATTGTTCGATGTCCGCTGTGTCTCTCTCCGCCTCCGCACTGGCCTCGCTGGCGTCTGGGGTGGTACCGGCGGCTCCACTGTCCTCCGGGGCTTCCTCGGTGCTCTCAGGGGCCTCCTGTGGGGCCAGGCTGGCTTCGGCTTCCGCCAGCGCCTGCTCGATCAGGCCCAGGACGAAGTCCCGCTGGGTGAGCTTTACGCCGGTCCGAGCCGTTTCTCTGGCCAGGTGGGTTTTGATGCGCTGGAAGAGTTCCTCGGGGATCTGGAATGCCATCGTTCTGCTGCCTGTCATGTTGATTCCTCCATTCTCATCTTTCATCTTGTAGTATTCAGTGAGCAGTGATGCGATGTACTGGCTGGTGGTCATCTCCAGGCGGTCTTTTTCTTCTGCTACCCGGTTGTGCAGGGCGATGTCGATTTGGGCGCATAGATTTTTCTTGTCTGCCATGGTCTGCGCTCCTTTCCTCGTTTTGCAACGCAAGTATATCCAAAACCATGGTAGAAAGCTATTACCAAGACCACCAAGGAACCAAGGACAAAGCAAGCAATACCACCAACTGAAACAGCTACGTAATAAAAAGCGAGAAGCCCCCGCTAGCAGTTCGATTTGAACTACCAGCGGGGGCTTCTCTCGCTGTTTTCTCTTTGCTCAGAGGTTCGAATCACCCCACATCACGAAAATGGCCTTTTGCATCTCCATCTCGGCTGGTGCTCGATTTTTCCCTCTGAAACGGCTGAAACCCTTGCCGCAGCAAGGGTTTCAGGGGTTGCATCTTTTTCAGCAACCTTAGTTGGTGGAGGCGGGGGGAGTCGAACCCCCGTCCGAAAACGCTTCAGCAGGAACTTCTCCGGGCGCAGACGGTTCTTTCCATTCCCGCACCCTGACGTGAGCCGTCACACTTCAGGGATTGGTAGCTTCATGATTCATGGTGCGCTCAAAGCTTTGCGCACACACGTGCACCACTAAACGACGCCCCATCCCGGCTCGTGGTCCTTCCGGGTGGGACGGCCGCTAATTAAGCAGCGGCGAGAACGACGTTATCGTTGTTCTTTAATTTATAAGTTGCCCATTTTAGAGATGTTAGGCGCATCTGCCCGCTATTCCGGCCTCTACGTCCCCGTCGAAACCAGTACGCCCCCATGTCGTCGCAAAGTCTGCTCCACTCGGGATACCCAGGCACAGACATCCCTTGCTTCGCTCCCTTGCGCCTCCTCTTCCCGCCGAACCCATGTTATTGGGTTTCGGCGGGATGGGAGGTTGCAGTTCCCTGGTGGGAACAACGATCACAGGAAAAACTTGAAACTCAGCACTTTTCCGGCGCGGGGTAGTCCACACCGAAGGTCTCCACGGTCACGCTCTTCATCCGCTGCTCCTCAAAGGGGCGGTCCATAGCGTCGGTCTTGACGCCCACGATGGCGTCGGCCACGTCCATACCCTCGATGACCTTGCCGAAAGCGGCATACTGGCCATCCAGGTGGGGCGCCTTCTCTACCATGATGAAGAACTGGCTGCCAGCGGAGTTGGGGTGCATGGCGCGGGCCATGGAGAGCACGCCGCGGTCATGCTTCAGAGTGTTCTGCTTGAAGCCGTTGCCGGAGAACTCACCCTTGATGGAGTAGCCGGGGCCGCCCATGCCGGTGCCTTGGGGGCAGCCGCCCTGGATCATGAATCCGGGGATAACACGGTGGAAGATCAGGCCATTATAAAAGCCGCTCTTCACCAGGCTGATGAAGTTGTTGACGGAGTTGGGAGCGATCTCGGGATAGAGCTCGGCAACCATCTTGCCGCCGTTTTCCATCTCAAAGGTCACGATGGGATTCTGAGCCATAGGAAACACGTCCTTTCGTATACATCACGCGTAAAAGCGGCCGGATCAGCCGTAATTGCGTCGGGTCTTCATGGTGCGGTCCATCTCCCGCTTGGCGTCCTTGGCGGCCGCGGCGTCCCGCTTGTCATAGAGCTTCTTGCCCTTGGCAAGACCGACCTCCAGCTTGACGCGGGAATCCTTGAAATAGAGGGAGAGGGGAATCAGAGAGTACCCGTCCTGCTTCACCTTCATGAACAGGCGGAGGATCTCCCGCTTGTGCATCAGCAGGGAGCGGGGCCGGAGGGGATCTTTGTTGAAGATGTTCCCCTTCTCGTAGGGGCTGATGTGCATGCCGATGACCTGCATCTGCCCGTCTTTGATGAGACAGAAGGAGTCCTTCAAATTCACATTGCCCTGACGGATGGATTTGACCTCGGTGCCGGAAAGGGCAATGCCGGCCTCATAGCGGTCCTCAATAAAGTAGTCATGAAAGGCCTTGCTGTTTTTCGCGATCAGTTTTGTGCCCTTGCGCTCCACGGTCTCACCTCCGCTCCGGATCTCTGGTGTCTATCGTACCAATATTATAGCATGTCTGTCAAGCAGTTCGACGAAAGGCGTGGGAATCTTCCCGTATTGGCTCAGGGATCATAGAGGAGCAGCTGCTCCAGGGCCTGCCGGTCAAAGACGGGGCGGCCGTATTCGGCCAGTTGTCCCTCCCGGAAGGGGGTGGAGGGCAGAGAGGTGCCGTACTCGCTGAGGATATGGATGGCGCAGCGCTCCGTGCCGGGCAGAGAGAGCCACCAGGCGTCCTTCCACCAGAAGAGCGCGGCCGACGGGGGGAGGGCGGGCAGGCTCCGGGCGGCGGCACACAGCGTTGGAAGGGAATCAAAGATGAACCAGATCTGACGAGGCGGACGGACATAGGCAAAGACCAGAAGCCCGTCGCCCCCGGGGTAGGCGTCCACTTCCAGGGTGCCCTCCAGACAGATGCCGGCCTCCCGGCACAGGGCACGGGTAAGGGTCAGGGCGGCCTCGTCGGAAAAGGTGTCGCCAGTAACTCCCCGTTCCTCCAGATCGGAGGGGGAGAGATAGAGGGCAATGCTGGATGTACCGATGGGGTGAATGGTCATGAAATGCCTCCTCTTTCCATAGTGTTCCCCTGGGTCCGGAAGAGGGAATAGGGGATGGATTGCTTCCATTATACCGGGGCGGCGGGGGCTTTTACAGCGGTAATGTTTCCCCCGGACGGCAGTGGGAAAAATTGGCCGCCGACAGGGGTCCGGACTGGCGGGCGGCCGCCATTTGTGGTACACTAATACAATACGGAACCAAGCCGGAAGAACGCAGACGGGCGAATGCCCGGAGACAAGGAGTGTTACGCGTGGAGTTGTTGGAAAAGACGCTGTCCTCTGAGATCAAATTCAAAGGTCGTATTGTTACCCTGCGCCTGGATGAGGCTGAGCTCCCCAACGGGCGGAAGGCCTCCCGGGAGGTGGTAGAGCATCCCGGCGGCGTGGTGATCCTGCCCCTCTATGAGGATGGCACCGTCACACTGGTGCGCCAGTTCCGCTATCCCTTCCAAAAGGTCATTGCTGAGCTGCCCGCCGGTAAGCTGGAGTACGGGGAGGATCACCGCCTGGCCGCTCTGCGCGAGCTGAGCGAAGAGGTGGGCGCGGTGCCCGATGAGCTGACCTATCTGGGCTGTATCTATACCTCTCCGGGCTTTTCCAGCGAAGTGCTGCACATGTATCTGGCCCGGGGGCTCCACCAGGGGGCGTGCCACCCCGATGAGGATGAGTTCCTGGAGCGGGAGCGGATTCCCTTCCAGACGCTGGTGGAGCGGGTCATGTCCGGCGAGATCGCGGACGGAAAGACGGTAGCCGCCGCGCTGAAGGTCAAGGTGCTGCTGGGCCTTTGATTCCTGGAGCATACAGAGCGCGAGACAAGAAGGAGGAGACCCATGAAAAAGCGGGTTCTGATTGTAGAGGATGAAAAGAATATCGTGGATATCCTCAGCTTCAATCTGGTGCGGGAGGGCTATGAGACGTTGGAGGCCTATGACGGAGAGGCTGGACTCCAGCTGGCGCTGGAGCAGAATCCGGACCTCATTCTGCTGGACCTGATGCTGCCCAAGCGCAGCGGGTTTGATGTCTGCAAAGCCTTCCGGGAAAAGAACCGGAGCACGCCGGTGCTCATGCTCACCGCACGGGAAGAGGAGACCGACAAGGTGCTGGGGCTGGAGCTGGGGGCCGACGACTATATCACCAAGCCCTTTTCCATGCGGGAGCTGTTGGCCCGGGTGAAGGCCAATATCCGCCGTACCGAGGTGCTGCTGCACGAGGCGGCCAAGGAGCCCCGCACAGATAGCGGGGCCAATCAAATCGTGCAGGGCCGCATCCGCATCGACACAGACGAGATGGTGGGCTATAAGGATAATGCTCCGCTGGATCTCACGCAGCGGGAGTATGAGCTGCTGAAGTTTCTGGCGTCTCAGCCGGGGAAGGTATTTTCCCGGGAGGCGCTGATGGAACATGTCTGGAACTACGAGGGATATGTGGGCGATGTGCGGGCGGTGGACGTGGCCGTCCGGCGCCTGCGCGAGAAGGTGGAGGACGACCCCGCTTCGCCCCAGTTCATCCTGACCCGGCGGGGATTGGGGTACCTGTTCCACGGGGAAGAGCAGTAAGGAAAGGAGAGGAGGCGCGCGCATGTTTCGCAGCCTGCATATGAAACTGGTGCTCATCATGACGCTGCTCATCGTGTCACTGATGACGGTGGTGGGCGCCTTCCTCATCAATTCCGTGGTGAGCTACTATATCCACGACTTCTACACCAGAATGGAAGAGGTGTTCGGACAGGACGCCGACCTGATGGCGGCCCTGCGCACTCCGGTAGAGGGAGAGGAAAACGGGGCCAAGCAGATCGCCATGATCCTGGAATCCTATAACGGCTCCCTCGGCGTAGATGGACGCAACCGGAACTATTATGTTCTGGACGGACAGACCGGGCGGTGTCTGGAGACCTCGGATACCCAGAGTGATCCCATTCTGGATTTCAGCTCTCTGAACCTGAGCCTCGCCCTCAACGGCAAGGACGGCGGGTATGAGAGCGACGTATCCTCCCGCTATATGGATGTGGCCTTTCCCATTGAACGGGGAGAGAGCGACTATATCATCTATATCTATGATAACCGTGCCAGCATCTCAGACCTGAATGGGGCCCTCATTGATCTGATCGTTAAATCGCTCTTTTTCGGACTGATGATCTCGGTGCTTCTCTCCTTCCTGATGTCCAAGACCATGGTCATTCCCATTGAACGCCTGACCGAGGGGGCCGAGCGGGTGGCCGAGGGGGACTTCTCCTACAAGCTGGAGGTGGCCTCCCGGGATGAGATCGGTATTCTGACCGGAACCTTCAACGCCATGGCGCAGCAGCTCCAGGAGACGCTGACCGAGGTGGAGAATGAGCGCAATAAGCTGGATACCCTCTTCCTCTATATGACCGATGGCGTGGTGGCCTTTTCCGCCTCGGGCGCGGTGATCCATGCCAATCCCGCTGCGGAGGAAATGCTGGGGCGGCCCATTCCTGTGAGCAATGAGGAACAGGGAGAAGAGCCGAGCTATAACTATGAGTTCCTCTTTGGGGATATTGCCCCCCTTCACGATGTGCTTGCGGTGGAGGCCAACGGCTGCCTCAACGGTACCCGGGAGGTCAACGGCCGCAGTCTGGAGCTCCTCCTGGCCCCCTTTTACCGGGAGCGCCAGGGCGGCGTGCTGGTGGTCATCCACGATGTCACCCAGCAGCGCAAGACCGAGGAGATGCGGCGGGAGTTTGTAGCCAATGTGTCCCATGAGCTGCGCACGCCCCTGACCAATATCCGCAGCTATGCGGAGACTCTGGTGGACAGCGCAGGGGAGATCCCGCCGGAGATGGAGAAAAATTTCCTGAGTGTGATTCTGGCCGAGAGCGACCGGATGACCCATATTGTACAGGATCTGCTGACCCTCTCCCGCTTTGATTCGGGACACAGTGAGCTGAAAATGGCTCCCTTCTCATTTGGGCAGGCGGTAGAGGATGTATACCAGGCCAACCGCATGGAGGCCCAGCGCCACGGCCATGATATGCGTCTGCTGCTGGAGGAAGAGCTTCCGCAGGTGATCGGCGACCGGGAGCGGATCGTTCAGGTCATGATGAATGTGATCTCCAACTCCATCAAATACACCCCGGACAATGGAAAGATCCTCATTCGGGCCGGACGGGATGGGAACTGGGTGTGGATGGAGGTGTCGGATAACGGCATCGGCATCCCCGTAGAGGACCGGCCCAGGATCTTTGAGCGCTTTTACCGGGTAGATAAGGCCCGCTCCCGGGAGTCGGGCGGCACAGGCTTGGGTCTGTCCATTGCAAAAGAGATCATTGACCGGCACGAGGGTGTGCTCCGTCTGGTAGACCGTCCGGGCCCCGGCCTGACCGTGCGTATGGAGCTGAAGATGGAGGGCCCCGGCTATGAAACTGCGTAATACGGTCCGCAAGCCCCGCCTCAGCAAACGGCGCAGGGCAGTGGAACTGGGGAAAGATGTGCTCATCCTGCTGCTGATCTGCTCTGCGGTGTCCCTGGTGGGGCGCAGCCAGATCTATACCGTAGCGGGAGATAAGGTGTGGTTTTCCTCTCTGAGCAGCTTCTTTGCAGGGCAGGAATCAGAGGTATCCCCCTCCCTCGATCCAGGCCGTCCGGCATCTCTCCCCCATCCTGTGCGCATCGCGGTGTGCGGACAGGGGGGAGAAAGTGTCAGCCGCTATGGGATCCAGTATGATACCGTGCAGGTGGAACAGGTCTTTGGGGCGCTCAGCGGATTTCTCAGTGAGGGCCTGGCCAGCGCACGGGACGCTCAGACGGTCTCTGCCCTGGACTGGCAGCAGGCGCTGAAGACACCGGGACTTTATTTTGATTTTCTGGGCAGCGTACCCATGGAATTGATGGTACGCTGGGCATCGGAGGGCGGAGACGTGGAAATCCTGCCCGGCTCTGCCCGGCGCTTGGTCCTGACCGCGGAAGAGGGCGCGGAAACGGCGACCCTCTACTATATGGATGATCAGCAGGGCCTGTATTATGCCTGTAATACGTCGGTGGTATGTGAGGGATATCTGAACAATACGCTGCTGGAGTATGGGGATAATGGCGCCCGGTTTGCCTTTGAGCGGGAGGAGGAATCTTACCGCACACTGGCCCCGGAAGTCCTGCTCCTGCCCGACGCACCGGCAGCACAGCGCTATCAGGTGACGCAGACCTTGGAGCTGAGCGACGAGACGGTCCGCGCAGAACTGGAGCGCACGTTAGGGTTCCGGGGCAGCGATTATTCCATCGGGGGCGCATGGGTCCTCCGGGACGGAGACGGGCTGCGGCTGAGTGAAAACGGAGATGTCTTTTACGAAGATGGGGAGGCCCTCTCCACAGCACGGTATCCAGTGGGGCAGGGCAGCGTCTCCCTGTCTGAGGCAGTAGAGGCAGGGCGCAATCTCTTCTACAAAGCATTGGAGGCCTGGTGCGGTACGACAGCCAATGAGGCACAGATCTATCTGAAAGAGACACTGGAGCAGCCGGAAGGCGGATGGGAGATCCGCTTTGGTTATACGCTGGGGGGAGCAGATGTAAGCCTCGAGGACGGAGAGGCCGCCTCGTTTACGGTGCGTGAGGACCGGATCACATCCTATGAGATGCACCTGCGCTGCTATACGGCGACCGGAGAAGAGACCCTGGTGCTGCCGGAGACACAGGCGATCGCGGCCCTATCGGCTCTGGATCTGGAGGCCGGCGCAGATTTGAGCCTGTGCTATCTGGATGACGGAAACAGCGCCCAGGCGTCCTGGATGGCCGGATGAGGAGGTGCGCCGTTGGAATGGTCTAAAATAAAAAATATTATTCTCCTCATTTTGCTTCTGCTCAATGGAATTTTACTGGTCATGGCACTGCAGCAGGAGTTGGAGCAGAGACAGGACGCCAGCGCATCCCTGACGCAGGTGCTGCAGGCACTGGAAAAAAATGGAATTACTGTCTCCCGCAGCATTCTGCCGGAAGAGAAAGAGCTTCCCACTCTGTTGGTGGAACAGGAGAATCTTCAGACCCCTCCCAAGCAGGCGCAGGCCCTCTTGGGGCACTGCAGCTGGGAGGATGAGGGGGGAAGTGTCCGCCTGGTCTATACCGGGGCAGCCGGACGGCTGGAGACCTTCAGTAATGGCCGCTTCTCCGCGGAGTTTAACCCGGGAGAGATGATGCTCGATGGACAGGAACCCCTGGTCCACGGGCTGGCAAAGCTCTCCTGTCTGGAATTCAGCGGAGAACTGACCGACCGCCGCAGCAGCGGAGAGGAGGAGATCCTCACCTTCCGGCAGAATCTGGACGGTGTGCCGGTCTTTAATGCCGTGGCGGAGCTCCACTATCAGAATGGCGGGCTGCACACCATGGAAGGCCAGCGGATTTTTGGGGAAGTGAGCGTTTTAAAAGAGTCTGATATGCTCAACGTCCCCACCATGCTGATGCGCTTTCTGGGACAGCGCAATGAGAGCGGGCGGATGTTCAGCCAGATCTACTCCATTACGGCGGGGTATCACCTCTCCAACAGCCGGCCATATACCCTGACACCGGTCTGGTATGTGGAGACCGACAGCGGCTCCTATATGCTGAACGGAAGCGACGGGAAAATGCTGTAAACAACACCGATAAAAATACCCGGCGGCGGATTCTATGAGCCGCCGCCGGGTATTTTTTCATAACTGGGAGAAGAACGGAATTACTCCACCACGACCAGGCGGATCTTGCCGCCCTGCTCGGGGGATTTGTCGTAGTAGACGGTCAGGTCATCGGAGTAGGCCCGGGCCAGCTCAAAGCGCTCGTACCCGGTATCGGCCTCAAACCAGTGGCCGGTGGTCTTGTTGTAGCACCAGACCTTCTGAGAGACAGGATAGAGGGAGTCGCCCACCTTCAGCATATGGCTGTCCGGATCGTAGGCCGCCCGGCGGATGCCGGAGGCGGACTGGAGGGAGATCGATGCGGCCAGCTTCTGCTGTCCACCCTGGGTCTCCAGCGAGGCGGCGATACCCACCGCATCGTCCGTGCGGAGATCAGCGGAACCGGTGATCAGTTCGGTGCCGCCCTGAGGCTGAGCGCCGTTTTTCACGGTGATGGACGCGTTGCTGAAATCCCAGGGGTTGTCGGGATTGTGACGGCCGGGCGTATATTTGGCAAAGCCGTAGTCATACTGGTCGCCGGTCACATCGTCAAAGACCAGGATGTTGTACTTTCCGGCGTAATCCTTGCCGGCGTAGAGGATCTTGGAGGAGGGGACGCTGGTCCGGGTGAGCTGCTCAAAGGTGATCTCATGAGGCTCACTGTTGCCCACCCGCTCAAACATGCGGACGTTCTCTGAAAGAGGTGTGTCGCCCAGGGTACGGGAGGCCACATTCAGGGTACCGCTGACGCTGCCGCCGCCCAGACGGGTGAGGGAGAGTTTCCCTTGCTTTCCGGAGGAGATCGTGACCAGCTGGCCCACCATCTTGTCGGCAGAGGCCTCGTTGAGACCGGGATCGCCGGTGAAGACCACCTTTTCACCCTTGGCGTTGAAGAGGTCCAGGAGGGGCTTGACCTCCGCACTGCTGGCGGAGCATTTCTCCACGACGCCCACCGTGGTGGAGCGGGCCAGGGAGGGATCCAGGGCACCGGCCACCCGGCCGTCAGAGGTAAAGAGGAGCGTCACCTGATCGCCGGGACGGAAGGCAGCCAGATCGGCCACAGCCCCGGGAAGAACGGTAAACTCCTGTCCCAGCATGGTCAGCTTGGAGGGTGCGGTGGGGTTGGGATAGGCGTTTTCATACAGGCCGGTGAGACGCAGGTCGGTGACCCGGATGATATTGGCGCCGCTGTCATAGGTGGCCACGTCGTACTGGCGCAGGTCAGCGACCGTGGCAGGGACGCCGTTCTTATAGAGCTGATAGTCAGTGCGTCCGCCCGCCAGGGAGGAGAAGGGATTGGTGGTGCCGTTCGGCTTGGTCCGTGCCACCATGACGCTGTCACTGGACTGGGAGGCAGAGGAGAGGTAGACATAGTCCAGCTTGCCCGAGGGGCCATAGCAGAGGGTCATGGGGGTGCCGTTGTAGAGATAGGACCATACCTTTTCAAAGGTCGTGGCTTCGCCGTTTTTCCAGACCGGAGTTTCCGGGAGGATGGTGATCTTTTCTCCGCCGGCCGTGATATAGTTGGCGTCCACCGTGCCGGAGACCGTGACGCGCCGGACAGAGTCGTCCTCATTGGGACGCAGAGTGAGGAAATTGCCGTTTTTGTCCTGGGCCATCTCACCCCGGACGCCCAGCAGCGAGGAAGAGAGCTCGGTGCGCTGGGTCTTGGGAGAGCGGGTGTCCAGGCCATTGGCCACGGTAACGGTGGTGGAGCCGCTGCTCTGGTTTTTATCCAGCGAGAGGAGAACGGTGTCCTCCGTGAGGGTGCCGCCCAGCTTTTGGACCAGATAGCACTCCTCCGAGCCCTTCACATCGGTAAAGAGGAGGTTGCGGAAGAGCTCCGCCGCCTCGCCGCGGGTCAGCGTGGAATTGCCCTTCAGGCCCAGGCCCTGGGTGAGCCCGTTTTCTCCGGCCACCGAGAGATATCCGTCATACCAGGTGGAACCGGTGGCGATATCCGAGGTGGTGTAGCCCAGCACGCGGGTGAGAATGGCCACGGCCTCTCCATAAGTAATGGCGCGGTCAGGCTCAAAGGTGCCGTTGCCCACGCCAAGAATCAGGCGGTCAGCGGCAGGGGCGCTCTCGCCCTTGTCCGAGGAGGTGCTGGAGGTATCCGCCAGCTCGCCGCTGGTGGTCAGGGAGGAGGCGAGATTCACATAGCCCCGGGCCCAGTGCTTGGGACCGACGTCCAGGAAAATGGTACGGTTGCGCTGGGCGGGCTCCAGATCGCCCTTGCCCATCACATCCACCGCCATTTTGCAGAATTCCGCCCGGCTGAGGGTGGCCGAGGGGCGGAAGGAACCGCCGCCGGTGCCGTCCACTACGCCGAGCAGGCGGAGGATCTCCGCCGCTTCGGCAGTGTCAGCATCGCTGATGTCGTGGAACGCGGAGCCGTCGGCCGCGCCCACGGGCAGGACCAGCAGTCCTGCAAGAGTTGCCGCGGCAAGGGCCCCGGCCAGAATACGTTTACAGTTCATGCACTTCTCTCCTTTGCACTTGGAATCAATCCGCACGCAGTGCTTCCACCGGCTGGAGGCCGCTGGCCTTGATGGCGGGATACATACCAAAGAGGACGCCCAGCACCACAGAAAACAGGAAGGCGCCCAGAGCAATGGGGGTACTGGGCAGCAGCAGCGTCCCGTCCAGCAGGAAGCGGCCTGCGATCAGTGTGCCGATATAGCCCAGACCAATGCCCAGCAGGCCGCCGATTCCGCAGATGACAGCGGCCTCGATCAGAAACTGGGTAATGATGCTCCGCCGTTCGGCGCCGATGGCCTTGCGGATGCCGATCTCCCGGGTGCGTTCGGTCACGGTGACCAACATGATGTTCATAATACCGATACCGCCCACCAACAGGGAGATGGCGGCAATTCCGCCCAGAACCATGGCCTGCATGTTGCTCTGCTGCTGGATGGAATCGGCCGAGGCATTGTCGCTGCGGATGTTGTAGTCTCCCCGCGTAGGCATGCCGGTGGCATCCTTGGGGAACATGGAGCTGAGGAAGGCATCCAGGCGGGTCATGGCCTCCACCGTGGCCGAGGCGCTTCTGGCCTTGACCACGAAGGAGTTGATGGCGCTGTTTTGGTTGAGGGTACGGTTGAAGGTATAGGGCAGAAGGAGCATATTGTCCAGCTCCGGCCAGTTTTCCAGGTCCTTGCGCTCATACCAGCCCACCACCAGGAAGGGCTGACCGTTGATAGTGATGGTCTTGCCCACCGGGTCCACAAAGTTGAAGAGGGTCTCCTTGAGGCGGCCGCCCAGGACACAGACGTTGTTGGTGTTCTGAATGTCCAGATAGGACAGCTCCCGGCCGCTGGCCAGCGTATAGTTGTTGCAGGCACCGTATTGGTCCGAGCCGAGGACCACCTGGATCATATCCTCCCAGTTTTCATAGTTCTGGGTGGACAGGGTCTTGGCACCGTATTTGATGATCATCTCATTGTAAAGATTGATGGTGGGCGTCACGCCGACCACCAGGTCCTGCATGCCCAGGCAGTAGTCATACAGGTCCTGAAAGACGGTGTTTCCGTTGTCGCCGCCGTAGAAATAGTAGGCGTCCACATTGATCTTGTTGTTGCCCATCTTCTCAAAGTATTCCAGGTTTTTCTGGTTTTGTCCCTGAACGACGGAGACCATGATGACCACCGAGGCGACACCGATGATGATGCCCAGCATGGTGAGGAAGGAACGGGTCTTTTTGCAGGCGATGGACTTGAAGGCCATCTTGAAAGCTTGCAGCAGGTTCATGTCCAATCCACCTCCTGAGGGGAGTCGGAGATAATGACGCCGTCGGAAAGGCGCACCACCCGGCGGGCAGTGGCGGCGATGTGGTCATCGTGGGTGATGAGCAGGATGGTGGTCCCCTCCCGGTAGAGGTCCCGGAGGATCTCCAGCACATGTTTGCCGGTCTTGGAGTCCAGAGCGCCGGTGGGCTCGTCGGCCATGATGATGGGGGGGCGAGTAGCAATGGCGCGGGCAATGGCCACACGCTGCTGCTGTCCGCCGGACATCTCACTGGGGCGGTGATGGGCACGTTCGGCCATGCCCACCTTCTCCAGGGCCTCCATGGCCAGGTCCTCCCGGTCCCAGGCAGGCACGCCCCGGTAGATCAGGGGAAGGGTCACATTTTCCAGGGCATCCAGCTCCTGAATGAGGTTGTAGCCCTGAAAAATGAAGCCGATCTCCCGGTTGCGGATGCGGGCCAGCTGACGGTCGCTCAGAGAGGTGATATCGGTGCCGTCCAGATAGTAGTCCCCGTATGTGGGGATGTCCAGACAGCCCAGTACATTCATCAGCGTGGATTTGCCGGAACCGGACTGTCCGACGATGGCGACGAACTCTCCCCGGTCGATGGACAGGGAGACACCGTCCAGAGCCCGCACCTCGCTCTCTTTGCCCTCGTTGTAGATCTTATAGAGGTTCTTGATGTCAATGAGCATAAAGACACCCCATTTACCAGCTGGAGCTGGATTCGGTCACGGTATAGTTGACAAAGACCTCCATGCCTTCCTCCACGCCCGATTTGATCTCTACGTTCTGTGTATCCGAGATACCGGTCTCCACCGCGACGGGATAGTAGCCGTCCTCCTCGGTGGGAAGGGTGCGTTTCTGGCCAGGCTCCACCTCGGGCAGATCCAGTTCCAGGGTGTTTTCCGGCTTGCTGTCGGCCTTGATGAACACGACGGTCTGCGGGTTGCCGTCCTTGTCCAGCACGCTCTTGACGGCGCTGCCGGGGATCAGCACACAGTCGTCGGACTGGCTGGTCACGAAGGAGTAGTTGACCCAGGCGCCATCCACCAGGCTGCCGTCCATATTGTCCACCGTGAGGGTCACGGGGTAGTTGGTCATGCCGTTGCTGCTCTCCGCCTTGCTCATATCAATAGAGGTGACGGTACCGATGTAAGTAGAGCCGTTCCAGTCCAGATCCACGGTGTTGCCCGGCTTGATAAAGGAGATGTTCCGGTCGTCCACAGTGATGGTGACCAGCATCGTGGTGGAGTTGGAGATGATGATGACGGTATCGCCGCTCTTGACCTCAGAGCCGACGGTCAGGGTACAGGCGGTCACGGTGCCGTCGATGGGGGCCACGGCGTTGAAGTTGGCAAGAGCCTTCTGGGCGTCCTCCAATGCCTTCTGTGCGGTGGCGATCTCATCCTGCTTGGCGGTGATCTGGTCGTTCAGGGTGTCGGAGCCCAGGGTGAGCAGTGTCTGTCCGGCCGTCACATTGGCGTAGTTGAGGAGGTTGGAAGAGACCACGGGGCCGCTGGCCTTGGTGGTGATAGTACGGGTCTCATAGTACTCGGTCTTACCGGAGGCGTAGGGGTAGGCGGAAGTGCCGTCGGCCAGGGCGATGGCCACCGAGGCATCCATTCCGGCGGTCAGGGTGCCGGGGTTATCGAAGACCACGACCACTTCAAAGTGGACGGCGCCCTCGGGGGAGATGTAGCTGACCTTGTTGATCTTTTCCACTTTACCGGAAAAGTCCTTCATGACAGCGGGGATATTGACCGACACGCTCTGCCCCACCGCGATGCTGTTTTCATAGGCATAGCTGAAATAGAGGGAGAGCTTGAGCTTCTTATCGTTGACCAGTGTGGTGACCTCTGCTCCGCTGGAGACATCCTGATCCGGGGTAAAGGTCTGCACATTCATCAGTTTTCCGGCGAAGGGAGCCTTGACCACCAGATCGGAGACCTGCTCCTGCAATTTGGAGAGCTCCCGGTTCAGGTTAGACACCTTTTCCTGGGCGTCCGAGACGGCCTTCTCGGCGGCTTCACTGTAAATGGTGTACAGCGGCTGTCCAGCTGTGACGACATCGCCGGGATTGACGAAAACCTCCCGTACGGTACCGCCCTCGGTCAGTGTGATGGCGGCCGATTCCTTGGCTTTGGCATTGCCGCTGCCCTGTACCACACTCTGGATGGTACCGATGGAGGCGGGGACCGCATAGATCTCGCCCTGCTCCACTGGAGGGGGCTGAAGGACAAAGCGCCAGAGCAGATAACCTCCGCCGGCCAGAATGGCCAGCAGAATAACAAGGGTAATGATTCCCTTAAGGTGTTTCTTTTTCCGTTTTTTCTTGGGCGGGGCAGTGGGAGACGGGGCGGATGTAGGGGACGTCTCAGGTGTGAGAACGGGGGTCTGTTGTTCCGTCATATTCATTTCCTCCTATGCCTGGATAATAGTTCACCCTATTGTATCACACCATTTATAAAAAGGTATTTTCAAAAGGATGACAAGTTCTTAATAAAACCTTAAAATTTCCGGCTTTCCTTTTGACGCACAGGGAAGTCAAAAAGTTCCTGAGGAGGGGGACAAAAGAAGGCGAGCACATGGGAGCGTGTTTTACTGCATATGGATAGGACGACAATGGTTATGAGGGAGGGTTTTATCATGAAATGTATTATTTTAAAGCGAAAGATCCTGGCGGCAGCAGGTTGTTTGGCGGTGGCGGCGGCCATGTTCGTAACGGTCAACCATCCGGCGGTCGTAGGCGTGGCGGCCTCAGAGCGGGAGCTGCCCATTTACTGTGTGGAGCGGGACCAGAAGATGCTCTCCATTTCCTTTGACGCAGCCTGGGGTGATGGAAGAGAGCGGCGCCTGTAAGGCAGGGATCTTAATGGTCAGAGCAATAGTCCATAGAAGGAGCTTCCTCTATGCGCAGAATAGATCTGACATGAGGAAAGAAAATGTAAATTATTGGGATAAGATTGGAGGATAGCTCCTTTGTCCGAGCATAGTTTTACAAATAAGAGAACTGGAAAAAGCATACAAAGATACTTCTTTAAATGTTCCTTAAATACGTGCAGGGAAGGGGAAAGGAACTTTTTAACCCGACTAAATTGTATGCTTATACAAAGATAAAGCAATTATAAAAGGCAATATTGACTTAATGAATATAGAAGCCATATACTTGCATCAGCCTCGAGGATTTCATACCAGCTATAGAATAAGGAGGAATAACGCCGTATTCTTTGAAACGGTTTAAAGACATTATTCAGAATGATTTTGCCATGATGCTTTAAAAAGGGACATCACAAAACCGTTGCTTGGCACGGGGGTGTGTACGCAAAGTTTTAGGACCGCATTCTATGGTTCTAGAGCAAAAAAGCACCATCTGCAAAAGAATTGGGTATGTGGTTTCATCTGTGTAATATGTTCGCTCCAGATAAAATGTGAATCAAATGAGTAAAAAAGAGGGCTGTAAAATGAACAAAAAAAAGCACCCGTTACACTTTCTCATGTTGGCTGCCGGAATTTTTCTTATGGGGACTGGCATTGCCATCATTATCAAATCTCAAACAGGCACGTCTCCCATGAGCAGTCTGACCAATGTCATGACCTATGTATACGCTCCTATTTCACTGGGAACATATACATTCTTCCTTAATTTCGCCTTTTTTGTCGGTGAATTTGTGTTAGAGCCCAAGTCGTTTCATCCGGTAAAGCTGATACAGCTGATTCCGACCTTCTTCCTCAGCGTGGCAGTGGATCTCAATATGATGCTGGTGGCAAACCTGGTCCCAAGCAGTTACCCCATGCAGCTGCTTATTTTGGCGATTGGATGCATTGTATTTGCGTTGAGTATTTCTCTTATGGTATCCGCAAATGTCCTGCTGATGCCGGGAGATGCGTTTATTGGCATTTTGGCAAATCGGACGGGATTGAAGTGGGGAAATGCCAAGTCTGCCGTGGATGTGAGCTTGGTTATCCTGGCGGTTCTTGTTTCCCTTTTGTTTTTGCATAAAGTGGTAGGCGTGCGGGAGGGCACGGTCATTGCGGCAATTTGCATTGGCCAAATTTCGAAACTGGTCCGGCCTCTTACCAATGCGCTTGCAGCTCTGCCTGAGAAAAAGCAGATGTCCACTGCAGCATGATTTGTGATACAATACAGAAAGGAAATTTTTTATCATGGCTAAGATTTTGGCAGTCTGCGGAAGTCCGCGTAATCAAGCCACAGAATATGTCCTGAAAAAGGCGCTGGAGCATCTGGAGGGACGAGAGGGCATAGAAACAGAATTCATTACCGTGCGCGGGAAAAAAATTGCGCCCTGTAACGGATGCGGATACTGTAAGAAAAATAAAACTTGGTGCTGTATTCAGGATGATTGCCAGGAGCTGCTCGAAAAGTTTATGGCAGCAGACGCCTATTTGATTGGTTCTCCCGTATATTGTTACAGCTCCACCCCCCAGATTGCAGCATTCTTCAGCCGCATGCGGCCCCTGTTCCACGTGTATCCGGAGCTGATGCGGGATAAGCTCGGCTCGGCCCTGGCGGTAGGCGGAACACGCAATGGCGGCGAGGAGATGGCGGTAAATAATCTGCTTGCCATGATGATGGCCCGCGGGATCAATATTGTGTGCAATGAGGTTTATGGATACGCGGGCGGATTTGTCTGGTCCCAGGACAAAGGTCCTGACGGCGTGGAAATGGACCAGACCGGTATGAACGGTGTTTTGAAATTGGCCGATAAGCTGGCGGATATGGCTCTGATTCGAGAATACGGAAAGAAAGCCTTGGCTTGTGCGGCCGACCAATAATAAAAAGAACAGGAGTGACGAGACTGTGGAAGTGCATGATCTCAAAACATTTCTCCAGGCCCTGAAGGAGCGGGACCTGCTCTTTACCACCGAGAAGGAAGTGGACTGGAACCACGAGATCGGTTCCCTCATCGCCACGCTGGAACCCAGCGGACGGGCGGGCTATTTTCCCCATGTGAAGGACAAGCAATTCGGTGTGTGCGGCAACCTCCTGGGGTCCATGGACAGCATCGCGGTGGCCCTGGGCTGTGAAAAAGAGGAGATCACGGATTTCCTGGCCAAATGCCTGGACCGTCCCATCAAGCCTCAGATCGTGGAGAGTGCGCCCTGCCAGGCCTACATCCAGACGGGGGACCAGGTGGACGTCACCAAGCTGCCGGTTCCGGTCCATGCACCCAAGGATGGCGGCCCCATCATCACCGGCGGCGTCATCGTATCCAAGGAGCTCCACGGGACCCGTCAGAACCTCTCCTTCCAGCGGATGCATGTGAAGGGCAAGGATAAGATCAGCATCATGATCAACGAGTGGCGGCATCTCAAGGAGTTCTACAATGAGGCTGAGGCGGAGGGCAAGCCCCTTCCCATCGCCATCTCCATCGGCGCCGACCCAGTGGTCTATGTGGGCGCCGGACTGCGCTACGACGGGGACGAGATGGAGATCGCCGGAGCCATCCGGGGCCGGCCCATGCAGGTGGTCAAATGCATCACCAACGACATCTATGTACCCGCCGAGTCCCAGTTCGTCATCGAGGGTGAGATCCTCCCCAACACCAGAGAGCTGGAGGGCCCCCTGGGTGAGTTCACCGGACATTACAGTGCCCCCTGGAACAGCCCGGTCATCCATGTGACCGCCATCACCCACTGCGCCGATCCCATCTATCAGACCATCAACGGCGCCTCCTTTGAGCACATCAATCTGGGCAATGTGCTTCCCCGGGAGCCCCTGCTGAAGAAATTCACCAGCTATGTGAGCAGCGGCGTGCTGGATGTCCACATTCCGCCCTATGGATCTGGATTTTTGGCCCTGGTCCGCCTGCGGAAGAAGAACCCCGGCGAGCCCAAGAATGTGGCTCTGGCGGCCATGATGACCTATGTGAACATCAAAAATGTCATCGTGGTGGATGAGGATGTGGATATCTATAACCCGGCCGACGTGATGTGGGCGGTGTCCAACCGGGTGGTGCCCGAGCGGGACATCTTCTATGTGCCCAATGCCCAGGGACATGAGCTGGACCCCTGCTCCGACGAGCGGGGCGTGCAGACCAAGATGGGCATTGACGCCACGCTGAACGAGGAGAGCCGCTGCCTGGAGCGGGTGCGCTATCCCAAGGTCGATTTGAGTCAGTACGTATAAGCGGCCGCTCCGGACCGGAGCCGCGGGAGAAGGGAGAGTCCGTATGGGCGGAAGATATATCGTAGGGATCACAGGGGCCAGCGGCTCGCTCTATGCCGAGGCGGTGATCCGGCGGCTGCTGAAGGCCGGGTGTGAGGTCCATCTCTGCCTGACCCGGGCCGGACAGATCGTCGTGCGGGAGGAGCTGCCCTGGCAGTGGCCGGAGGGGGCCGCGCCCGAGGAGATCCAGGCCGCGCTGCGTAGCCGCTTCCAGTGCGGAGAGGAGCTGCGGTACTACGATATCCACGCCATCGGCGCCCGGATCGCCAGCGGCTCCTTCCGGACCGACGGAATGGTGGTGGTGCCCTGTTCCATGGGCACCCTCTCCGCCATTGCCCACGGCTCCTCCCACAATCTGCTGGAGCGGGCTGCCGACGTGGTGCTCAAGGAGCGGGGAAAGCTGGTCCTGGCGGTCCGTGAGACCCCTTTCAGCACCATCCACCTGCAAAATATGCTCACTCTCTCCCAGTGCGGCGCGGTCATCATGCCGGCCTGCCCGTCCTTCTACCATGCTCCTTCCTCCCTGGAGGAGTTGGCCGACTTCTTCGCTGGGCGGCTCCTGGACCAGCTGGGGCGGTCCGACGACAGCATCCGCCGCTGGGAGGGGATCGATTGACCGGAAGAGGGGAAGAGGATGCGCCATAAGATCGCATTTATCACCACGGAATATGTGAAGCCGCATCTGGAGCGGGTCCTGCCCCAGCTGGAGATGGACGCAACCTTCTCCATCTATGCCTACCATCCCTTTGAGGAGATCGACGGGTTTTTCCGGCAGATCCCGCGGGAAGTGGATGGCGTGATCACCAGCGGCAACCGATTCGGCAGTGCTTTCCGGCACATGTTTCCCCGGGACCGGCGGGTGGTGGTCCCCATGGGGATCAACGACGCAGAGGTCCACCGGCTCTTCTGGCGGCTCAAGCAGGAGCAGCCCGATCTGGACTTTCAGAGGATCTACGCCGATTTTCTGGATGAGCTTCACCTGAGCATTCCGAGCTTTCTCACAGAGGACCACGGAATCCCACTCTCGGTGAGCATGGATGCCGGACGGGAGCAGACCCCGGAGGAATTCCTGCGGGGGGAATACCGGCAGTTCCAAAAGCTGCTGGAGGTATGGGAGACCGGGCAGTTTGAACGGATCATCACTCGGTACAGCGGCCTGCTCCCGATGCTGCGGCAGCGGGGAGTACAGATTTTTTATCCGTTTCCCAGCATCGACAGTATCCGCTCCGCTTGCGCCCAGGCCCAGCGGGAGATCGAGATGCGCCAGCTCCAGGACTACCAGGCGGCCGAGATCCATGTGAATCTGTGGATGCCCAATCCGGCCTATACGGTGGAAAGCCTCTATGAGCAGCGGCTGCTTCAGCTCCAGCAGAGCCTGATGGACTATTTTGGAAGCAAGGCGGAGGACATGCTCTTCCGCCGCAGCCACTTTGGGGTGGATATCCTCACCGACCGAAAGACGGTGGCCCAGTGCACCCGGGAATATACTGTGTGTGAGCTCAGCGCCTTTTTGAATGCGCGGCTGGACTTCCGGATCTTTGTGGGCTATGGGATTGGGCAGGGAATCTATCAGGCCCGTCTCAATGCCATTACGGCCACCCGGGAATCCGAGGTATCGGGGGGGAGCTATCTGGTCAATGAGCAGGATGTCCTCATCGGACCTCTGGGCGGAGGGGAAGCCGCTCCGCCATCGCCGTCCGTGTTCTCTTATATGTCCAGCCACGCGGGGATATCACAGGCCACCATCAACCGGGTGCTGGAAGTGCTGGGCGCCATGCCGAACGGCCGCCTGACCTCCCAGGAGCTGGCGGAGCGGCTGGCAATCACCCGGCGCAGCGCCAACTATTTTCTCAAGGCCATGACCCAGACCGGGATTTTACAGGTGGTGGATATGCACCGGGCGGCCGGCCGTGGACGTCCGGAACAGGTCTACGGCCGCGCAGCGGCAGAGAATACAGACCGAATTCATTGAGACGAAAAAAGGGAGTGTCCCCTCCGTAGTCTACGGAGGGGACACTCCCTTTTATGATTGCTTTTACAGTCCGAGAGCATATCCCACCAGAAGCTTGGTGGTATTCTCCAGGCTCTTCACATGGGTGCGCTCCACGGCATGGCTGCAATAGACCGGCATGCCGAAAGCCGCAACCCGGACATTGTTGCCCGACTTGAGCGCAATGCTGGCGTCCGTGCCGTAGTGGTAGAAGATATCCACCGCGTAGTCACAGCCGATGCGCTCGGCGGTCTCGATGAGGCGGCTGGTCAGGTCGTAGTCATAGGGGGAGAAGGCGTCCTTGCAGCAGATGGCCACATTGAACTCATTGCCCTCATAGTCCGGACCGATCAGACCGATGTCGATGGCCACAAATTCCTCCACCTCGGGGGGAACATAGGAGCCGCCGTGGCCGATCTCCTCGTAGTGGGGGAAGGCCAGCAGGGTGCGGTACTTGGGTTTCAGATTGTGCTCGGTCAGATACTTGAGCATGGCGAAGATACAGGCTACAGCGCCCTTATCGTCGATGAAGCGGGACTTGAGGTAGCCGTTATCGGTCACCGTGCAGTGGGGCTCAAAGGAGACCATGTCGCCGTGACGGATGCCCAGATCCAGCACATCCTGGCGCGATTTGATGGGCTGATCCAGCAGGATCATCATATTCTGCTCATTGCGCTCCAGGGTACGGGCGTCGTCAAAGACGTGGACCGAGTGGGACTGACAGGTGTAGATGCCGGTATATTTGCGTCCGTCGCGGGTGTGAACGGTGACGGTCTCGCTCTCCATGCTGGTGTGGCTGACGCCGCCCAGATTGCGGATGCGGATCATACCGTCGTCATCGATCCGGCGGACAATGAAGCCCAGCGTATCCAGGTGGCCTCCGATCATAACGGTTTTGCTGTTGTCCTGGCCATCTACCGTGATGTAGACCGTATTGCGGTTGTCGTAGGTCACCTCATAGCCCAGCTCTTTGGCCATCTGGGCCACGACGGGATTGATCTCCCGGTAATAGCCCACGGGGCTGGGCGTGTTGACCAGCGTGCGGAAGGTGTCCAGAATGTATTGCGTGTCGATCTGAAGTTCCATGTTACAGTTCCTCCTGGAATTCCATTTAGTTTCCCTGAGAAGATTCCGCCAGAGGCAGCCCCTGGTCGGCGCACAGATGGCAGGCTACCTTGTGCCGGGGGCTGACCTGATAGACCTTGGGCTCTACCTCGAAGCACTCGGGACGGGCATAGGCACAGCGGGGCGCGAAGCGGCAGCCGGGCTTGGGGTCGATGGGAGAGCTGATCTCGCCCTGGAGGAGGATGCGCTCCTTCTTATGGTGGATGTCAGGCACCGGGATGGCCGAAAGCAGGGCCTTGGTGTAGGGATGGGTGGGGGCGGCAAAGAGCTCCTCACTGGGGGCGTACTCCACCATCTTGCCCAGATACATGACCATGATGTTGTCGGAGAAATAGTTGACCACCGACAGATCGTGGGTGATGAACATGTAGGTCAGTCCGCGCTCATGCTGGAGTTTTTTCAGCAGGTTCAGGATCTGAGCCTGGATGGAAACGTCCAGAGCGGATACCGGCTCATCACAGACGATGAAGGAGGGGTCCATGGCCAGGGCACGGGCAATGCCGATGCGCTGACGGCGGCCGCCGTCCAGCTCATGGGGATAGGTGTTCATCAGACGCTGGCTCAGACCCACGGTCTCCATCAGGCTGATGACCCGGCGCTCCAGCTCCTGCTTGTTTTTGCACAGCTTGTGCAGACGCAGGGGGGCGGCGATGATCTCGCTGACCGACTTGCGGGGGTTCAGAGAGGCAAAGGGGTCCTGGAAGATCATCTGCATCTCCGTGCGGAGATTACGCATCTCATGGGTGGAGAACTTGGTGATATCCTTCCCCTGGAAGAGGACCTGACCGCTGGTGGGGTCCTGCAGACGGAGGATAGCGCGCCCGGTGGTGGACTTGCCGCAGCCGGACTCACCCACGACACCCAGGGTCTTGCCTCGCTCCAGGGTGAAGGAAATGTCGTCCACCGCATGGAGCTGTCCCTTCTTGGTGGGGAAATATTTTTTGAGGTTGCGTACCTCTAAAATGACATCAGACATGGTCCGCACCTCCTAATGTGACTCCCGCATCGGGCTCATAGGCCAGACAGCGGACGGTATGGGTGTCCGAGAGCTGGGTGATCTGGGGCATACGGGTCTTGCAGATTTCCTGGCAGTGGCTGCAGCGGGGATGGAAGGGGCAGCCGCTGGGAAGATCGGTGGGATCGGGCATCAGGCCGGGAATGGGCTTGAGCTCCTCGTTGCGCCGCTTGATATTGGGCAGAGAATCGAAGAGACCCTTGGTATAGGGATGGGCCGTGTGATCGAAGATATCCTCTAGCGTGCCGTGCTCCACGATGTAGCCGGCGTACATGATGCTCACCTCGTCGCAGACCTCGGCCACAATGCCAAGGTCGTGGGTAATCATCAGCATGGAGGTGCCGTATTTCTCACGCAGCTTCTGCATCAGGTCCAGCACCTGCGCCTGGATGGTCACATCCAGAGCGGTTGTGGGCTCGTCGGCGATGAGCAGGTTGGGATTGCAGGCCAGGGCCATGGCGATGACCACACGCTGCTTCATGCCGCCGGAGAACTGGTGAGGATATTCCGAGGCGCGCTCGCCGGGGATACCGACCAGCTCCAGCATCTCCTGGGCGCGGACCATGGCTTCCTTTTTATTGACCTTCTGGTGGAGCAGGATGACCTCGGCGATCTGCTCTCCCACGGACATGACCGGGTTCAGGGAGGTCATGGGGTCCTGGAAGATCATAGACACATAGTCACCGCGGATATCCTCCATCTCCTGAAGGGAGTACTCAAAGATATTTTTTCCATCCAGAAGGATGGTGCCTCCGGTAATCTCTCCGGGGGGATCGGGAATCAGGCGGAGAATGCCCAGGGCGGTGGTGGTCTTACCGGCGCCGGTCTCGCCTACCAGGCCCAGAGTCTTGCCCTTTTCAATGTCCAGATCGATGCCGTTGATGGCGTGGACCACGCCGTCGGTGGTGGAAAACTGGACCGACAGATCCCGGATCTGGACGCTATACTCTTTTTCTTGCATGTCTCATTGTCCTCCCTTACTGCTTCAGTCTGGGATCGAGGGCATCCCGCAGACCGTCGCCCAACAAATTCAGGGCCAGGACCGTGATCACGATGGCCAGACCGGGGAACACCGTCAGATGGATGGCGTCGCGCATGAAGGTACGGCCGCCGGAGAGCATGGCGCCCCACTCGGGCACCGGCTGCTGCACGCCGAGACCGATAAAGCTCAGAGACGCCGTGGACAGGATGGCGCTGGCGACACCCAGCGTGGCCTGTACGATGATGGGAGCCAGGCAGTTGGGGATGATCTCCTGGAGAATGATGCGGAGGGTGCCGGTACCAATGGAGCGGCTGGATTCCACGAACTCCTGATCCTTGATGCTCAGCACGGCCGCGCGGACGATACGGGCATAGCCTGGCACACTGGACATACCGATGGCCACCATAACGTTAAACAGATTGGTACCAAAAGCGGCCACGATGGTGATGGACAGCAGGATGCTGGGGACAGCCAGAAGAACATCCATCACGCGCATGATGACGTTATCAATGATGCCGCCGTAGTAGCCGGCCAGTGCGCCGCACAGTCCGCCCACCACCAGGGAGATGCTCACCGAGACCAGGCCGACCACCAGAGAGATCCGGGAGCCGTGGATGAGGCGGGCCAGGATGTCGCGGCCGTACTCATCGGTGCCCAGCCAGTGCTCTGCACTGGGCCCCTGAAGGCGGATGGACATATCCTGCTTGATGACCAGGGTCTCATAATCGGCCAGCTGATTGGCAAAAATCGCACAAAAGACCAGGACCAGAAGGATGGCCAGACCGATCATGGCCATCTTGTTTCGGCACAGACGCATCCATACTTCGGCCGCCATGCTGCGCTTTTTCTTAGCGGGCTGAAGGGAGGCGGAGTCCGCCTGGCTTACATGAGTATGTTTCATTGTCTGCACCTCCCTTACTTATACTTGGACTTGATGCGGGGATCCACGAAGGCATAGAGCAGATCCACCAACAGGTTGACAATACTGAAGGCGATGGAGAACACGATCACGCAGCCCATCACCGAGGGGGTATCCTTGGCCTTGATGCTGTTGACCAGATAGGTACCCACGCCGGGCCAGGAGAAGACGGTCTCGGTCAGCACAGCGCCGCCCAGCAGGTAACCGAACTGAAGGCCGATGACCGTGATGACGGGGATCAGGGCATTGCGCAGGGCATGACGGGTAATGACCACACGCTGCTTGACGCCCTTGGCCCGGGCAGTGCGGATGTAATCCTGACGGATGACCTCCAGCATGGAGGACCGGGTGGTACGGGTAATGCTGGCCATACATCCGGTACCCAGGGTGATCACGGGCATGATATAGGTTTTCCACCCGTCCATACCACCCGATGGGAACCATTTCAAATTCAGAGAAAAGACGATGATCAGGATGAGGCCCAGCCAGAAGTTAGGTGTGGCCACACCCAGCAAGGCGCCCACCATACTCACTCCGTCTACCAACGAATATTGTTTGGTGGCGGATATGATGCCGATGGGAATGGAGAGCGCTACAGCGAAGAGCATACCCCAGAGGGAGAGCTTCAGCGTGGCGGGGAAGCGGCCCATGATCTCATCAAAGACGGGCCGGTTGGACTTGTAGGAGGTCCCCATATCTCCGTGGAGCAGTCCGCCCATATAGTCCACATAGCGCTTGAGAACGGGGTCGTTCAGGCCCAGCTCCTCCCGAAGGGCCTCCACGGCCTCAATCGGGGCTGTCTCGCCGAGGATGGTACGGGCGGGATCACCGGGAGACAGGGACATAATAAAAAATACCAGAAACGACACACCAATGATGACGGGAATCAGCATCAGCAGTCGTTTCAACACATATTTATACATAGTTGTCTGACTCCTTTAAGCATGGGCAAAGGCCGAAGCCTTTGCCCATGCAGCGTGCAGTTGGAAGAAAGATTAGTAGTGCAGGCCCTCGAAGCGCTCCATGCCGATGGCGGAGAGACCGATGCCCTGCAGGTTGGCCTGACGGGCCACCATGCCGGTCCACTCGTTGAGGGGCACCCAGATGGCGTCATTGACCAAGATCTCCAGGATCTGCTTGTGGTCGGCGCTGACCGCAGCGGGATCGGGGTTGACCGCGGCGTCATCCACCAGGGCGTCCACCTCGGGGTTGCTGTAGAAGGAGCGGTTGCCGCCGTCACCCACGCTGTAAGAGGTGAACAGAGGACGGTAGGTGTTGTCGGGCTCGGCGTTGGCAATCCAGCCGCTGATGGCAGCCTGATGCTCACCCTTGCCGGTGCGCTCATAGAAGGTGGCGGACTCCATCATCTCGATGTTCATGGTCACGCCGATCTCCTGGAGGTTGGCCTGGATGACGGTGGCGGCGCGGTTGCGGGCATCGCCGGCCAGGTAGCAGGTGAAGGTGAAGCCGTCGCCGTAGCCGGCCTCCGCCAGCAGCTCCTTGGCCTTGGCGGGATCGTAGGTGTAGATGCCGTCCACTTCCTCATAGCCGATGGCGGCAGAGTTGAAGTACTCGTTGGTGGTCTTGCCGGCGCCGTTGACCATGGCGGTGAGAACGTCGTCCTTGTTGATGGCGTAGTTCATGGCCTGACGGACCTTCACATTGTCGAAGGGAGCCTTCGTGACGTTGAAGAGCAGGAACTCGCTGCGGGTAGAACCGAACTCATCCAGAGCCAGGCTCTCGCTCTCGCGGATGCGGTCGGCGTCATTGGCGGGCACATTGAGCATCACGTCGATCTCGCCGTTCTCCAGAGCGATGGTACGGGAGGTCTCCTCGGGGATGATCTTGAAGATCAGGCCGTCGTTCTGCGCGGCACGCTCGGGATCAAAGTAGTTATCATACTTGGTCAGCTCAAAGGAGGCGCCGGGGACCCACTCCTTGAAGGTATACTGACCGGTACCCATGGGGGCGTCGGCCAGAGTCTTGCCGCTGGCCTCCAGCTCCTCGGTGTAGGTCTTGTCCAGAATGGCGGAGCCCATGTGGGCCAGGGAGGAGATCAGCGCGTTGCTGGGAGAGTTGAGGTGGATGACGAAGTTGAGATCGTCCACCACTTCCACAGACTCGATCATGGAGACCAGATGTCCAACCTTGGCGGACTCCTTCTGGCGCTCCAGAGAGAACTTGACATCCTCGGAGGTGAGGGTATCGCCGTTATGGAAGGTGACGCCCTCCTTCAGCTTGAAGTTATAGGTCACATCGTCAACGGCCTCCCAGCTCTCGGCCAGGTCGCCCACGAACTCGTTCGTGGTCTCGTCCAGCAGGACCAGGGTGCTGTAAATATGACGGGTAGCGTAGCCGGAGGAGGTATCGTTCTGCAGATGGGGGTCCAGAGAAGACAGGTCAGCGCTGATGCCGATGGTCATCACAGTCTTGTCGGAGTTGTCTCCGGAACCGGAGGAGCCGCAGCCGGCCAGCAGGGACAGGCTGAGGACGCAGGCCAATGCGAGGCTAACGGTTTTCTTCAGAGTTGGTCTTTTCATAATATCTCCCTTCTTTTCGCGACAATTTCCCTTCACAACATACCGTGAAACTCTGTGGGAGCCGGACTGCATTTTAAAACGGACAGGCCTTGCCACAGCACACACTACTGTGAAAAAGAATATGGTAAAACTAATTATATCATATTACACCCAAAAGACAATATTTTTTGCAGGAAGAATCAAAGAGAACATGCGCAATATTTTGCCAGCCATGGAGAAGGGGTAACCACACCTTAATATAAGTAGAAATTTTTGCATAAAAAATTCGGATAACATGCAAAGTGAGCGTGAAAAAACAAAAACAACGGGGAGCGGATGTCCAAGCGGATCCGACCTCGTTGTTTTTGTAAAAAGATTGTCGATGGTTGGAGATATGGCTTCTTACTTGCTCTCCACCTGTGTATTCTCCTCAGATACGGCAGGGACAGCCTTGTCCTTGGGAAGGATCAGGTTGAGCAGAATGGCGGAGAAAGCCGTTCCGGGGATGCCGTTGATGAGGGCGGAGACATAGAAGGGATAGTCGGCCAGAGCAGTCGGTGTGGCGCTGAAGCCGAGACCAATGGCCAGAGACACAGCGATGAGGAGCATATCCCGCTCTGAGAGCTGCTGCTGTCCCAGCATCTTCAGGCCGTTTGCGGCGATGCTGCCGAAGACCACCAGGGTGGCTCCGCCGATGACCGGGGTGGGGATGAGGGAGAGGAAGGCGGCGAGCTTGGGAATGAAGCCCAGCACCACCATAAATCCGCCGGCCGCGGCCACTACATAGCGGCTCTTGACGCCGGTCACGCCGATGAGGCCGATGTTGCCGCTGTAAGAGATGGTGGGGGTGGAGTTGAAGAGGGCGCCCAGAATGCTGGCGACGCCATCACAGACCACACCGCGGGAGAGGTCTTCTTTGGTGGCCACGCGGTTGGCCGCAATAAAGGCCACGGTGGAGGTGTCGCCCAGGAACTCCACCAGATTGACCAGAGTCAGCAGGGCCATGATGATGATGGCGGGCAGCTTGAAGGAGATGCCGAAGTGGAGGGGCTGGGGCAGGGAGAACCAGGAGGACTCATTCAGAGAGGAGAAGTCCACCATGCCCAGCGCAGCGGAGAGCAGGAACCCGGCAATCAGGGCGATCAGGACAGAGGCGCCTTTTACAAAGCCCTTTCCCCAGGCATTGAGTACAATGACGATGACCAGCGTGAAGAGGGCCACACCGTAGTTTTGCAGGCTTCCGTAGGTGGGGCTGTCGCTGCCGCCGGCACAGTACCCCACAGCGACGCTGACCAGGGTGAGACCGATCACCATGATGACACAGCCCATGGCCACAGGGGGGAAGACCTTGCGGATAAATTTGACGCTGACCGCACCGAAGAGGGCCACGGCCACACCGCATACCAGGCTGGCGCCGATGAAGGCGGGGAAGCCATAGACCTGGGAGATGGCGATGGCAGGTGTCACGAAGGTAAAGGTGGCGCCCAGAATGATGGGCAGGCGGTTACCCACCGGACCCACGCCCAGAGACTGGAGGATGGTGCCCACGCCGGCAATAAAGATGCTGCACTGGAGCATGAGGGTGATCTCCGCGCTGGAGAAGCCCAGGCTGGAACCGATGATGAGAGGAATGGCCAGGGTGCTGGCCAGGAAGAGAAGGACGTGCTGAAGACACAGAGGAATCAACTCGGGAACAGGGGGCTTTTCGTTCAGTTCATAAGTACGCGGCGCCTTGTGGTTCATACAGAATTTCCTCCTTTTGCTTTCTCCCTATGGATTTGATAAACCTTATAAATCGTCTCTCAGAGCGGGCTGACGCACGGAGGCGCGCTCCAGCATGCTGCGGGTGGCCTTGCGGATCCAGTGTGCGGTCTCCCGTTCCGGAATGGTCGTGAGAGTACCGTGCTCCACCACCACCTTGCCGTTGACCAGAACGGTATCCACCATGCGCGGATCGCCGCTGAGCACGATACAGGCCGCCGGGTCATTCTGTCCGCCGGCATAGGAGAATTGACTCCAGTCAAAGAGGACCAGATCGGCCGCCATGCCGGGGGCCAGGTAGCCGATGTCGTCCCGGCCCAACACCTGTGCGCCGCCGGCGGTGGCCATCCGGAGCACCTGCTCGGCCGAGGGAGCCCGGCTGCCCCATTTCAGCTGGTTGACCAGATAGCAGTTGCGGATCTCGCCCATCATGTTGGAGGCGTTGTTGCTGGCGGCTCCGTCGACGCCCAGGCCGATGGCCGCGCCTGCCTCCAGAAAATCGGGGACACGGCACACGCCGGAGCTGAGGAACATATTGGAGTTGGGGCAGTGGGCGATACCCGTTCCGGTGTCGGCAAAGAGGCGGACCTCCTCGTCGGTGAGCTGGACGCAGTGGGCAAAGTAGAACTGCTTGCCGAACCAGCCCATCCGGCGCATATATTCCACCGGGCGGCAGCCGTGCCGCTCCATGGAGATGGCCAGCTCACCCTGGCTCTCGCCCAGGTGGGTGTGACACTGCACGTTCCGCTTCAGGGCCAGGTCCCGCAGCCGCTGCACGATCTCATCGGTTTCAAAGGGGGGCCAGCACAGGGAGAGGCCGATCTGACACATGGAGAAGCGGCTGGTGTCATGGTAGGTATCGATGAGCCGCTCCGCATCCGCGACGATGTCATCGGCGGACTCCACCAGATCGTCGGGTACATGGCCGCAGCCCTGGGAGCGGCCAATGGTGATGCCGCCCCGGGTGGGATGGAACCGGATGCCCAGCTCTGCGGCCGCTTCGATCTCCACATCGGTCAGCCGCTGAGTGCCCTGGGGATGGACATACATATGGTCCGAAGAGGTGGTACAGCCTGTTTTCAGAAGGTCTCCCAGGCCCACGAGGGCCCCGGCGCGGACCAGCTCGGGATTGATCTCACGGAAAATATCATAGACCACCATGAGCCACGGCTCCAGCTTCAGACCATTTGCAATGTGGATATTGCGCACCAGGGACTGGAAGGTGTGGTGGTGGGTATTGACAAAGCCAGGAGTGATGATTTTCCCTGTGGCGTCAATCACCTGGACGGGCCCGGGGCCGGCGTCCAGGTTGGGACCGATCTCTAAAATCTGGTTATCCTCCAGCAGCAGATCCGCATTTCGGTAGCGGGTACCCTTGGGATCCATGGTAAGGATCCAGTCGGCATGTTTGATCAGGGTGCGCGGCATGGCATTGCCTCCTCAAAATACTGACTGATTAGTCAGTCGAATTTCTTGCTATCATCATACGCCCCTTGTGCGCTTTGGTCAATTGACTATTTTAGAGAAAAAATAGGATAAAAAATTATACAAAAAGCCGAATGGGAGCCGGGGGAGACGGGAGCCTTGCAAAGTGCCCCGTTTCTTTCTATAATTTTTAAGAGATAGATTTTACCGAGAAAAGGGTGAACGATGTGCCTCGTACTTTGCAGGAACAGCGTATTTTGGATGCGGCCCTCCGGGTGATGGCCAAATATTCCATCAGCGGGACCCGGATGCATCTGATTGCGGAGGAGGCGGGCATGGCCGCGTCCAATCTGCATTACCATTTCAAGACAAAGCATGATCTGCTTCTGGCCCTGCTGGCGGAGATACAGGACCGGTTTGACCAGGAACGCAGCGGGCTTATGCTGCAGGAGACCCATTCCCTGCGGGAGCGGCTGGCGGTCTTTTTTGAGCAGAAGAAGGCGCTCATTCTGGAGCAGCCCCGCTATGACAAGGTCCAGTTTGATTTTTGGCTTTTGGGCCAGTCGGATGAGACGGTCAAGCAGGATTTCCGCCGCTCCTTTGACCACTGGAGAGGGCATCTGGTGGAGAGCATGCTGGAATTTTATCCGCAGATGGAAGCGGAGTATGCCAAGGATCTCTCCTACACGCTGATATCCCTGATGATGGGAGCCTCCATGCAGTATCTGAATGGAGATGGCGTATCCCTGGATCGATATTTTTCGCAGTGCTTGGATATGGTGATCGGAAAAATCGAAGCGGACTATGGTCCGTCCCTCATCAAATAGAAATTGAAAAACGGGCCCCCCGCAGTGAGCAAGCACTGCGGGGGCCCGTCTATTTCAAGAGGTTGGATGATGGGAAGGGCGGGAAAGGATCAGTTCAGAGCGCCGCTGCCCTCCTGGGGATTGAGGATGGTGATGCGGCCATCCAGAGCCGGAGCAATGGAGCCCTGCGCCTTGATGTACTCGCTGACCACATTGCGGTAATAGTCGTTGGTACGGTTGATCAGCTTACAGCCGGGCAGATCCTGGGTTGCCATTTCCCCGTTGTGTCCCTCGCCGTTTTCGGGATTGAGGACGTTGAGCATAGTGTAGCCATCTCCGCCGCCGCACATGAAGTCATTGCAGGCCAGGGTATACCAGGCATTGAGATCCAGCGGAGTTCCGTCCTCCAGCGTCACAGAGACGATGCGCTCGCCCGCGGGCTTGGAACCGTCAAAGGTGTACTTGATGCCCGAGACCTGGGGGAACTTGCCGTTGGTGGTGGGATATCCGTCCACGCCGTTCTCCAGGGCGTCCCACACGGTCTGACCGGTGACCTCCACCAGCGTGACCTTGTTGTCAAAGGGGAGCATGGCAAACACGTCGCCCACGGTCACATCGCCTGCGGTGAGGCCGGCACGGATACCGCCGCCATTCTGAATGGCGATGTCGGCGTCACAGTAATCGCGCAGGGCGTCGGCGGACAGGTTGCCCAGGGGGCTCTCCTGGGTGCGCACCAGGGGGCTGGACCAGGCAATGTCAGAGGCGCACTGTCCGATGACCACGTCCATCTGGGCATCCAGGTCGGCCTGATAGTCCTCCAGGATGGCCTTGACCTCGGGGTCCTCAGGAACGTCGGAGGAGAGGATGATCTGATTGAAGGTATAGCCCAGAACCTCGCCGTCCTTGATGTTCAGGTTGGTCTGGTTGACGCAGGTGCCCACGCCGCCGGGATTCACCACCACGGTGTCCTCAATGTTCAGAGGACGGCCGAAGATGTCGTTTCCGCCGCCGATCTCCAGATCAATTCCATCGATCTTGGTGGGGACGGTGTTGTTGTGGCTGTGGAGATGGGAGAGAAGGATGACCACATCCGACTCGGCGCTGGCCTTGGTGACGGTCTCCTGGCCCACTTCCCACTGGTCATGGAAGTCGATGTCCTGGGTGTTGGAGTAGTGGGTGGTGGCCTTGCTGCCGTCGTCGGTGAGACCCACGATGGCCACCTTTAGGCCGCCCACTTCCTTGATGATATAGGGATCAAACTGCTCGGGATAGGTGCCGTCCTTCCAGAAGGTATTGGCGGAGAGCATGGCGTATTCCGCACGGTCCGCCAGAGAGAGCAGATTCTCAAAGGAGTAGTCGAAGTCGTGGTTTCCCAGCACCGTGGCGTCGTAGCCCTGGGTGTTCATAACGTCCACACTGGACTTGCCCAGCGAAATATTGGCCAGATCGGTGTTGTAGGGGGAGTCGCCTCCGTCAATGATCAGGGTGTTGGGGTTGCGGCGCTTTGCCTCGTCAAAGAGCCAGGCAGCCCGGGCCGAACCGCCCACCTGGATCCGGGAGCCGGAAGGCGTGTAGGGGACCATATTGCCGTGGATATCCGAGGTGGACATGGTGGTGAGGATGGTCAGGTCCTGGATGGCGGTATCCAGCAGCAGAGCCGCCTCGCCGCGGGTCATGACGGTATCATCCAGAGTGAGGCCTTCCGGGAGCAGTCCGTCCGCCTGGCCCTGGGCCAGGAAGTCCATCTCCTTGTCCGCACCGTAGACCGCCTTCATCACGGCCAGGGCAAACTCGGTCCGGGTCATGGTCTTGTCCCCCTGGAAGGAGCCGTCGATCTGCTCCATCAGGCGGGCCTCCAGCACCGTATTGGCCACAGTCTCAGCCCAGGTACCCACGGCATCGGGAGCGGCGGGCATAAGAGCGGCATCCAGTGTGGCTACCGTGGTGGAAGTGGAGTAGAAAGCTTTGGTGGTAGGCTCCGGGATGGTGCCGTCCTCGCCGGCCTCGGGCGCGGGGGCTTCCATGGAAAAGACCGGGACCAGGCAGAAGGCATTGTAGAGCATAGAGGCGGCAGCCGAACGGGTCAGGGCCTCCTCCGGGCGGTAGGAACCGGTGCCGTCACCCTGGAGCACACCGCGCTGGACAAGGTTGTCGATGCTCTGGGCGTAGGGACCGGAGACATCGCTCAGAGAGGCCGCAGAGGCGGGGATAGAGACCGCAAGGCTCAGGGCCAGAGACAGGGGGAGAATGCGCATCTTTTTCATAATCATGCTCCTCATCTCAAAATTTTCGTATAAGAACAAATTAAGTATAGCAAGGAATCAAACGCTGTGCAAGAGAGGTGGGAGTAATGAATATGTAAGGAAAGAAAAGAGGACGAAAAATTGGGACAACGGACGGGAAGGCGGCCAGGAATACTTGACAAAGAACGTGTGGGATGATATAATGCAGAAAATTTAATAAACTAAACCAATGAAGCGGAGATAACGGCAGTCATGCCCTCACAGAGAGCCTGCGGCGCTGGAAAGCAGGCAGGACACAGGCTGTCAAATGGACCGCAGAGGGTGTGGGGAAACGGGAGGATTCCGGAGTATCCGCAACGTGTGGCATACGTTAGTTGCCGGGGATATGTTGGTATCCTATGGAGTGTGCGGGGATGACCCGTGAATACAAGGTGGCACCGCGGATGATAGTGCTATGATTCGTCCTTGGCAGAAGAGTTGGTTCTGTCAGGGACGTTTTTGTTTTTTCGGAAAACATCCGGGACAACATGCCGGAACGATATGAAATGCGTCAGGAGGAGAAGAACATGAAATTCAATCAGGTGGAATTTGATACTTATTTCAAGCAGTACCCGGATGAAAAAGGGTTTTATGGGAAATATGGCGGCTCCTATATTCCTGCCGAGCTCCAGGCGGCCATGGATGAGATCACCCAGGCCTATTTCACCATCTGCAAGTCCAGCAAGTTTGTCAGTGAGCTGCGGCGCATCCGCCGGGAGTTTCAGGGCAGACCCACGCCGGTCTCCTATCTGGAGCGGCTCTCGGGCACGCTGGGCAATGTGCAGCTGTATGTCAAGCGGGAGGACCTGAACCACACGGGAGCCCACAAGCTCAACCACTGCATGGGCGAGGCGTTGCTGGCCAAGTATATGGGCAAGAAAAAGGTCATCGCCGAGACCGGCGCCGGACAGCACGGAGTGGCCCTGGCCACGGCTGCGGCCTACTTCGGGCTGGAGTGCGACATCTATATGGGCGCGGTAGACATCCAGAAGCAGGCTCCCAATGTGGCGCGCATGAAGATCCTGGGCGCCAATGTGATCGAGGTCACCCACGGGCTCCAGACCCTGAAGGAAGCGGTGGACGCCGCCTTTGACGCCTACTGCCGGGAGTACCGGGACGCCATCTACTGCATCGGCTCCGTGGTGGGTCCCCACCCCTTCCCCATGATGGTGCGGGATTTCCAGGCTGTGGTGGGCATTGAAGCCAGAGAGCAGTTCCTGGAGATGACGGGCGAGCTGCCCGACGCGGTGGTGGCCTGCGTGGGCGGCGGCTCCAACGCCATGGGCATGTTTGCCGGCTTCCTCAACGACCCGGTGGACATCTACGGGGTAGAGCCGCTGGGCCGGGGCTCTGCCCTGGGCGATCACGCGGCCAGCCTCTCCTACGGCAGCGAGGGTATCATGCACGGGTTCAACAGCCTCATGCTCAAGGACGCCAACGGGGAGCCGGCGCCGGTCTACTCGGTGGCCAGCGGACTGGACTATCCCTCCTCCGGACCAGAGCACGCCTTCCTCCACGATCTGGGACGGGTCAAGTACGACGTGGTCAACGATGAGGAGACCATCGACGCCTTCTTCACCCTCTCCCGGCTGGAGGGCATCATCCCCGCCATTGAGAGCGCCCACGCGGTGGCCTATGGCATGAAGCTGGCTAAGACTATGGGGAAGGGCTCGGTCCTCATCAACCTGTCCGGCCGCGGAGACAAGGACATGGACTATATCATTGAAAAGTACGGAATCCGATAAAAGAATGGAAACAGGGGCGCGCCAATACCGATTGGCGCGCCCCCATTTTTGTCGGAAGGACAGGATGAAAGCTTACCCGGATAACAGCCCTGCATCGTCGGCAAAGGTGTATGTAATCTCAAGGTGATGATCTGGAAAGACCCGGATCTCCCGGATGGTCTCGGCCACGGTGACCCGGTCCAGCTCGGTGAGTTTCCCCTGCCGGAGCAGGGCGTCCACCCAGGGCCGGCGGAGGGGATCGTCCTTCTGCTCCCGGGCGAGCTGGGCGAGCTGGCGGGTCAGGGCCTGGATCTGTGCTTCGTAATCCTCCTGATAGGCCAGATAGTCTGCCCGGCTGAGCAGGCCGTCCCGGTAATCCTCATAGGCGGATTTTTTCAGCCGGCGCAGACGCTGGAGAGCGGATTCCAGCCGCTCTCCCTCTGGAGGACCGCCGGAGGAGTGGGGCAGACCGGCGGCCGACTGCTGGGCGAGGATGTTGAGGTCCCCCGCAGAGGAGAGCAGGCGGTTGAGATCCGCCAGAACGATCTGCTCCAGCGCGGCGTGAGAGATGCTGTGCCTGGTGCAGACGGTGGGGCCATAGCGCTTATAGGAGCCGCAACTGTAGGAGAGCCCGCCGGGGCGCCGGGTCTTTACCATGGCCCGTCCACAGGCGCCGCAGCGGAGAAAACCGGCAAAGGGGCTTTGATTTTGCTCAAAGCTCAGCTGCCGGGTGCGCTTTTGAAGCAGACTTTGGACCCGCTCCCACTGCTCCCGGGAGATGATGGGGTCATGGGTGCCGGGGACCACGATCCACTCCGCCCGCTGCCGCTGGCGGGCCTTTCCGTGCATGCCGGGACGCTCGCTGCGGCCCTGCTCCATGTTGCCCAGGTACATCTGGTTTTGCAGGATACGGTGGACGGTGGCGTAGGTCCAGTAGGTGGTCTGATCCATCCTGCGCCCGTTGTGGTAGCGCTCGCCGGAGAGGCGCTTATACTCGCTGGGGCTGGGGATGTGCTCGGCGTTGAGGACCTTGGCGATCTTGAGCTGTCCGAGCCCCGCCTCACACAGATCAAAGATCCGCTGGACCACACAGGCGGCGGGGGGATCGATCTCCAGATGGTTGTGGTTCCTGGGGTCTTTCCGGTAGCCATAGCTGGGGAAGGCCCCGATAAACTCCCCCCGTCGCTGCTTGGAGCGGATGGTGGAGCGGACCTTGTCCGAGATGTCCTTGGCATACTGGGTGTTGAAGAGGTTTTTGATGGGCAGGAGCATGTCATAGCGCCCCTGTTCGCTGTCCACCCCGTCGTTGACGGCGATGAAGCGCACCCCACGGGCGGGGAATTCCTTTTCCAGATAGCGCCCCACCTCGATGTAGTCCCGCCCGAACCGGGAGAGGTCCTTGACCAGAATACAGTCGATGATTCCGGCGGCCATGTCCTCCTCCATGCGGCGGAAAGAGGGACGGTCAAAATTAGTGCCGGTGTAGCCGTCATCCTGGTAGAAATCGATCAGGCGGAGCTCGGGATGCTCCGCGATGTATTGCTCCAGGAGACGGCGCTGATGGGCGATGCTGTCACTCTCGCTCTTGTCGCCATCCTCCCGGGAGAGGCGCAGATACCCGGCCGTATTCCATGTGCGCACGGCCGTCCCTCCTTTCGCAGGTGGATATGGGGCTATTTCATATGGGCCCGGAGCAGGGCCTGGACCACGGCCTCCGGGGAGCGGTCCCCCGCAAATCGGCGGGAGATGTGCCAAGACTCCGGGAGGCGTGGCGGGGCTGTCTGGGTGGACATGTGGCTTCCTCCTTTTCCGTAAATCTCTCTGATAACCTATGCGGGAAAAGGGCGGAATAGTATGGGCAAAAGACGGCCCCGGGTTTTGACCCGGGGCCGCCTCCATATGTCGCAAATCATTGGTATGCTTCTTAAAATGCGAACGGTTCGCTTAGAAATCTTCCAGGCCGCGCAGCAGCGTGACCTCCAGCGTTTCGCCGGGCTGGTAAGAGCCCCGGCCCAACTCGGTGATAAAGATGGCGCCCGCCCCCAGGGCGTCGGCCACGCTGCCGCCCCGCCAGGGCTTCTGCTTGGTCTGGTAGCCGGTGGGGGTGTGCCAGAGCTCCATCATACAGAGGATCTCCATATCGCTGGGGGCCTGGATGGGCTCGGTGAGAGTGGCCGGGACCGTCTGCCGCCGGGGAAGCGGTGTGTGGAGCAGCCGGTGTACGATGGCGCGGATACACCAGTCCATGCCGTAGAGTACCGCCAAGGGAGGCCCGGGCAGATTGATCACCGGTTTATTTCCAATGAGAGCCACGCACATGGGTTTTCCAGGCGCGGCGGCCACCCAGTGGAACAGCGCCGAGCCACGCTCCTCCAGCAGGCGGGCGTTGAAATCCTCTTCCCCTTTGGAAGAGCCGCCGTTGAGGAGTACCACGTCGGCCTCCTCCAGCGCCCGGTCCAGAGCGGCCGCCACATTCTCCGGACGGTCTGGTACGATGGGATAACACAGTGGTTCGGCCCCCATCTCCCGGAGGAGGTTGTGGGCCAGGATGCTGTTGCTGTCAATGTTGCACCCGCGCTTCACGGTGGCCCCCAGGGGGATCAGTTCGCTGCCGGTGGGGAGAAAGGCGACCTTTGGCTTTGCAAAGACTTCCACCTGGTCTATGCCGCCCATGGCCAGGCTGGCCAGGTCAAAGGGGCGCAGCTGCCGGTGCTTTGGGACCAGAAGCTGCCCTTCCCGTATGGTGCTGCCGCAGGGCCGGACCCGATCTCCGGGTTGGACCGAGGAGATGTCATGGAGCCGGAGCCCTCCTTCGGGCGGGAACTCCACCTGCTCAATGGGGATGACCGCGTCAAAGCGGTCGTCAAAGTCGTCGCCGGTGTCGGCGCGGTAGAAGTCTTCCCCGAGCTTCCAGTGGGACATGTCCGGGATCCCCGCGCAGAAGCGGGAGGAAGTGACGGCCACGCCGTCCATGGCGGCCGCCCGGACCACCGGGATGGATACCTGGGCGTACAGGTCCTGAACAGGGACCCGGCCCAGTGCCTGGATCGTGGGGATGGTCTCGCTCCCGGCGATGGGGGCCCAGCGCTGGAACAAGGTCTCCAGAACGTGGGCGCGGGTGGGCAGTGGGGACATGGTCATACCTCCTTCTCAGTATGTATTTTTTCCGGCGCGGAAGAGACGCGCACATCCCACAGGATGCGGCCGTAGCAGGCCTCGATGGACTCGGTGAGCAGGCCGTCGGCGTCGGTATTGCGCTCCATCCAATCCAGAATGCGGGCCTGATGCTCCGGCGTGCGGGCCTCCCGGGGCAGTGTGTGCTCCATCAGAAGGGAGGCATAGCGCTCGCTGGGCGGGAGACGCCGCTCCTGAAGGCGGGAATCATAGCTGGTCTTAGGCAGATAGCCCATCAGCAGCAAGGCGTTGAAGAGGGAGTAAAACCAGCGGATCCCCCAGGTAGGGGCCTCCGGAGGCAGGTGAAAGACCTCCTCCCGGAGCCGGCGGCACAGAGAATTGCGGCGGTAGATGTGGGTGATGTTGCAGCAGTAGGCCCGGCTCATGGACACCACCTTCTGGAGGCCCAGCTTCCCGTGGATCGCGGGGGTGAGGGAGCTGAACACCAGGTCAAAGGCCTTCTCTAGCCCCTCCTCTTGGACATCCAACGCTTGAAAGTCGGCCACCCGGAGGGTCAGGTTTTCCACGCCCTGCTTCCGGGCGTATTCGCTGCCATAGTGGACCATCCGGGGAGAGAGATCAAAGCCGGTCACCCAGCGGACCCGGGAGGCGAAGGCGGCGGCAAAGCGGGCCGGACCGCAGCCGATATCGGCAATCTCATATTCCGGGCGGAGCAGGCCGCGCTCTTCCAGATAGGCCATGGTGCTCCGGACGCGGGCGTCCCCCTTCTGGGCCTTGGGACCCTCCTGCTCCCAGGCGTCTGCCCGCTGATCCCACTTCTGGGCGGAGTGGTCGGGCCGGTCCACGGGCTGGGATTCCTGCATGGAGAGAAAATAGTCCAGATCCCCCCGCAGATCGGGATAGGGTGTGGAGAGAAGCGGTGTCATAACAGTACCTCCTCAAATCAAAAGGATGCGGCCGGCCGTTGGACCGGCAGGCAAATCGTTCTCCGGGCGCCGTAGCGGTCATGGACCGTGGCGACGTCGATCTCAATGTGATAGACCGCCTGGAGATGCTCCGGTGTGATGACCTGTTCCGGGCTTCCGAAGGCGGAGCGCTCCCCATTCTGCATCAGCAGCACCTTGCTGCCGATGGAGGCGGGGCATTCCGGGCTGTGGGTGGACATGACGATGCAGTATCCCTTCTGGGCCAGATCGGCTACCACCTCCATGAGGAGCTGGTGGTTGGCGTAGTCCAGATTGGCGGCTGGCTCATCCAGAACAAAGATCTTGGCTGACTGGCAGATGGCACGGGCCAGCAGGACGAGCTGTCGCTGTCCTCCGCTGAGCGCGGTGTATTTCCGGTTGGCAAGGTGGGCGGCGTTGAGCTTTTCCAGAGCCGCAAAGGCGGCCGCGCGGTCGGCCTCCTTGGGGGCACAGAAGGTGGAAAAATGGGCTGAGCGCCCCATCAGGACCACATCCAGCACAGTATAGGAGAAAACGGGGGTGTGGTACTGGGGAATGTAGGCGATGCGGCTTGCCAGCACCCGGGGGGAAAAGGAGCGCACATCCTGTCCATCCAGCCGGATACTCCCTCCGGTGATGGGCAGAAGGCCCAGAAGCAGGCGGAAGAGGGTGGTCTTGCCGCACCCATTGGGCCCCAGCAGGCAGAGCACCTCCCCCGCGTCGGCGGAGCAGCTCACCCCTTTGACCACGTCTTTTCCGCCATATCCGCCGCGGACCTGGTCCACTTCCAGCAGCATATCAATCGCGCTCCTTCCGCTTGATGATGAGATAGACAAAGAACGGTGCGCCCATAATGCTGGTTACCACGCCCAGCGGCAGCTCCATGGAGAGGATCGAGCGGGCCAGATCATCCATCAGCAGCAGATAGAGGGCGCCCAGCATGGCGCTTGCGGGAATGAGACGGCTGTAATCCACCCCCACCAATGCCCGGGCCATGTGGGGGATCATAAGGCCAACCCAGCCGATCATGCCGCCCAGACACACGGCGGCGGCGCTGAGGAGAGTGGAGGCCAGAATCAGGATCAGGCGGAGCCGGCGCACGTTGATGCCCAGCGTGATGGCCTCCTCTTCCTCCAGGGTCAGCAGATTGATCCGCCAGCGCAGCAGCAGGACGATGGCGAGACCCACCGCCATGGGGACCGCGCTCCAGGAGAAGGAGTTCATGCTGGTCTTGGTCAGACTTCCCATGAGCCAAAACGTGATCTGCTGAAGCACGTCGTTGGGATCGGAAACATACTTGATCATGGTGACGCCGGCATTGCACAGGGCCATGACCATGGAGCCGGTGAGCACCAGGCTGAGGATCTGGGAATGGGCCGATTTCCGGCTGATGAGATAGGAGAATGCCACCGCGGCAATGCCGCCGGTGAACGCCGAGAGCTGAATAAGCCAGTTGGGGGAGCCGCACAGAATAGCAAAGGCGGCCCCAAGGCTGGCCCCGGAGGAGACCCCCAGAATATCCGGCGAGACCAGGGGATTGCGGAACATCCCCTGATAGGTGGCCCCCGCCACCGAGAGGGAGGCCCCGATGAAGAGGGCCGAGAGGATGCGGGGGAGGCGGATGCTCCAGAAGATGGTCACGGCCTGGGGCTTGATCTCCCCGGCGGCCCCAAAGCGGGAGAGGAAGGCCTGAAACACTTCCTGAGGGGTCAAGGGATAGTAGCCGATGGCAAAGGAGAAGAGCCCGGCCGCCGCCAGGGCCAGAAACATCCCGGCCAGTACGAGGCGGTAGCGCCTGCGGATCACCGCCTCCTCCTGCTGATATTCCAACTGCATATCCAGGCCTCCTTCGCTTTTCTGCAACGGAATGGTGCTTGACATCCGGACAGGATTGTGATAGTGTCTAAAACATCAAGTCGATATGTTTTTAAAAAACTATCGACGAGAAGTAGTATGACACATTTCCCGCGCTGTGTCAATTCCGACTTGGGCCCGGGTCGGATTTGGGATAGAAACCAAAGCAAGAAAGAGGAGGTCACATCGTTGAAACGTAACTTACGGCGTACATCGGGATTGGCGGCGCTGCTGCTGGCACTGGCGCTGCTGGCCGGATGTACACAGAGCGGCTCCGTTCCCACGGCTTCCCCGGTGGCAGATCCTTCCGCGCAGCAGACCGAGCAGACCGGACAGCGGGAGATCACCGATATGGCGGGGCGCACCATGACGGTACCGGAAGAGATCCAGTCGGCCTTTTCCACCGGCCCGGTCTCGGCCATCTATCTGTACACATTGGTCCCCGACAAACTGCTGGGCTGGAACTATGAGCTCAATGACATTGAGAAGAGCATCATCCTTCCCGAGTATCACGACCTGCCCAATTTCGGCATGGGAGACTCGGTCAACTACGAGGCCGTGATTGCGGCCGGTCCCACCATTGCCTTTCATGTCTCCGCCATCAATGAGGGGACGAAGGACGAGGCCGATCAGCTCTCCCAGCAGCTGGGTATTCCGGTGGTGATGGTGAGCTCCGAGCTGGAGGACGCAGCGGAGGTCTACCGCTTCATGGGAGAGCTCTTTGGCGTGGAGGAGCAGGCGGAGGCCCTGGCGGAGTATGCCGAGGCCGTCTTTGCGGATGTAGCCGCCATCGATGTCTCCGAGGAGGAGAAGGTCCGCGTCTACTATGGAAATGGGGAAAACTCTCTGGAGACCGCTCCGGCCGGTTCCTCCCACGGCGCCATCTTGGACGCGGTGAAAGCGGTCAATGTGGCCGATCTGGAGCTGGGAGACGGCTCCAGAGTCCAGATCTCTCTGGAGCAGCTGCTGGCCTGGGACCCCGACGTGATCGTGGTCAATGGTGAGCCCAAGTCCAACATGAGCGGCGGCGCGGCGGCCCAGTCCATTTTGAGCAATCCGGATTTTGCCACCCTCAAAGCCGTACAGGAGGGGAAGGTTTACGGCACGCCCAACGCGCCGTTCAGCTGGGTGGACCGTCCGCCGGGACCCAACCGTCTGGTGGGAATCCGCTGGCTGGCCGGGCTGCTCTATCCCGACCGGGTGCCCTATGACGTGGACGAGGAGGTCAAGGAGTTCTTCCAGCTCTTCTACCATGTGGACCTGAGCGAGGAGCAGCTGGCACAGCTCTACGCCGGTACGATATAAAAAACAGTATCCAGAACCGATGCCCGGAGAACGCGCTCTCCGGGCATCTCTGCCTTTGGTTGTCTTTTGCAGTATCTGTGGTATAATTTTGGTACATTCTGAGAAGATGAGTCCAGAGCATGGAGAAGGTGGGAGCGCACATGACAGCTGCTTTGATCATTGCCGCGGGTCAGACCGGCGGCGCACGGCGGTTTGAACCGGAAAAAGAGGTAGGGACCCTGAGCGCCCTCAAGCGGAGCGTGCTGACCTTTCAGATGGCCGGGGTGGAGCGCATTGCCGTGGTCTGCGACGGCGAGGAGGACCGGGCCGAAAAGCTGATCCCCCATATGAACGTGGTCTTTCTCCACAGCTCCCACACCGGAGAGATGCTGGAGAGCATCAAAACCGGCCTTTCCTACTTGCAGGACAAGTGCTCTGCGGTGCTCATATCCCACACCGATGTGCCGCTTTTTTCGGTGGAGACGGTGAAGAGACTGCTGGAAGCAGAGGGAGAGATCTGCGTGCCGGTCTGCGGCGGCCGGGGCGGCCATCCCATCCGTCTGAGTGCAGGGCAGATCCCGGGGGTACTGGGGTATGACGGGCCGGACGGACTGGCCGGCGCCATCCGCGCGGCGGGCGTGGAACGGACGCGGTTGGAGGTGGACGATGAGGGCATCCTGGCCAATGTCCGGGATGGACGAAAGTATGAGCATCTGATCTCCGGCTATGAGAAGCAGGGACTGCGCCCCGGCTTTCGCTTTCAGCTGTTGGGGGACCGCCCCTTCTATGGCCCGGGCGCCCATCAGCTCCTGCACCTGACCGAGGAGACGGGCTCGCTGATGGATGCCTGCCGTCTCATGGGGATCTCGTACAGCAAGGGACGGAAGATCATCTCCAACCTGGAGCGGCATATGGACTGCCCGGTGCTGGAGCGCACCCGGGGTGGAAAATCGGGGGGAGCGTCCACCGTGACAGAGGCCGGCAAAGCGCTGATGGAAACCTACGGCGCCTTTTGTCAGGAGGCGGAGGAGTATCTCACCCAGCTCTTTTCCAAATATTTTTAAAGATGAAAACGACGCTTTCCCGGCCGGTCAGGCCGCGGGAAAGCGTCGTTTTTTTGCGGTGTGGAAAGGGCGGCTAGGTGCGCAGAGTGGCCCGGATGCGCTGGGGTTTGAGCAGAAGGTCCAGCGCGTCTGTAATGGAGGTCACCACAATGTCCGCATGGCCGAGGAGAGCGGCGCAGCAGCCCTCCTGCCCCATGACACAGATGGAGAGTGCGGCCTGATCGGCCATCCGGATATCGTTATAGCCGTTGCCGATGCAGACCACGCCCCCGGACAGAGAGCGGGCCTCGGAGGCCTTGATCTCAGCTACATGGTCGGTGGGAAAGACCTTGACGGCGACCGGAAGCCCGGCGCACTCCCGCTGGGCGGTCCCATGGGTATCGGCGGTGATGACTGAGATATCCAGACTGCGGCTGAGAGCCTCCAGTCTGGGTTTTACCGCGGGAATCAGCTGACCATCCAGGGCGATGGTCCCATTGTAGTCCAGAAGCAAATGGGTGAGTTGGAGGGGTTCCCGACCGGGGATCGCAATGGTGAGCATATCGGTCTTCTCCTTTGGATGATCTATGGTGCATGAGGAAGAAGGGGGAGGAAACAGAGCGTTTCGCTCTGCTCTCAGGATAGCAGAGCGGGCGCCCGGCGGCAAGCGAAATATGAGGGAAAATGGCGGATGAAGGAGACTTTGCAACCATCTATATTTGGCGGTGAGAATAGAGAGGAAAACAATTTGAACTCCTCATTCACCAAAGCTATACTGGAAGGCGGAGAAAGGCCGGGTGTGTCGGCCTGGGAAAGAAGAAAATTTTATGAAGCACAAGAGACAGGCAGCTGCGGTACTGGCGTGTACGCTGGCGCTGGGACTGGGGGCAACGGCAGGAGCCCGGTCCATGTATCCCATTTTCATCAATGGGGAGGAGACGGAGCTGGCGGGCAATACCGTCAACGGCGTCACCACCATTGGCCTGCGTGCGCTGGCAGAAGGGTTGGGATTTCAGGTGGAATTTGACCAGGAGAGCTCCGCGATCCGCATCACCCGGGAGGATGAGGTAAAGATCACCACCCTGGCGGAGAACAACAACGGCAGCAATGAGGCGCTGGAGAAGGAGTTCGGATTTTCCGCCATCATAGAGACCGGCAACGATAAGATCATCTTTGATACCGCCAAGGCGGGCCAGTTCCTGAAAAATGCCCAGGCCATGAAGATCGACCTGGCCGACTGCAATAAGATGGTTCTCAGCCACACCCACTATGACCACTGCGGCGGTGTGATTCCCTATTTTGATACCTACGGCGCCGAGGGGAAGACTCTCTTTGTGAAGAAGGGCTTCTTCGATAAGGCCGACGGCAAATACTATTACGATTCGGTGGGACAGAAGTTTGACTTTACGGATGGCACCAAGGGTTACTTCCCTGTGGGCATCAACTTTGACGAGCAGGACCTGCTGGACCGGGGCGTTGCCATTGAGTACCTGGATACCAGCAGTGTCAAGATCGCCGACGGCGTAACGGTCTACGGCTCGTTCGACAAGGACCCGTCCTTCCAGCTGGCTCCCAACATGCTGGAGAAGGGGGAGGACGGCACCTACGAGGTGGACGATTTTGACGAAGAGGTCGCAGTCGCGGTGGAGACCAGCAAGGGTCTTGTGATCCTCTCCGGCTGCTCGCACAGCGGAATCCTGAACATCGTCAATACCATCCAGGAGCGCTCGGGCGAAAAGGTGTACGCGGTGATCGGCGGCTTCCACCTGCTGGACGCGGACGAGGCGACCATCCAGGAGACCATCGACCGCTTCAAGGAGCTGGGCGTACAGCAGATCGGCCTGTCTCACTGCACCGGCCCCAAGGCGACCGCCATGTTCCAGGAGCAGATGCCGGAGCAGACCTTCCTCAATACGACGGGAAGCGTCTATACGGTGGAATAATTAGCATATTCAAAGAGAAGAGAGACCGCCCATCGGGCGGTCTCTTTTTGCAATGCAGCAGATTTGGATGGAGTGGGTCAAAGGGAGATCGGGCCGCTCTTCTCTGAAGCAGATGGAGTCCACTCGGCCCGTACACGAGCGCCAATAGCAAAGCGGCTTCCTGCCTGGCCGGAGAGATCCACATAGAGCGTCTCTTCGCCCCGGTGCAGGATATACAGAGTGTGCGCGCCCATGAAACTGGCCTGGCCAATCAGAAAGCTGCCCGCCGGGTCGGCAGTCAGCCGGATCTCCTCCGGACGGACCAGGACCTGCTGTCCCTGATAGGGAATGTAGTTGGCCTTGCCCACAAAAGAGGCTACGTAGCGGTTCTGGGGCTGGAAGTAGATCTCCCGGGGCGTGCCGGTCTGGACGGCCTTGCCTTGGTCCATCACCACGATCTGGTCGGAGAGGCTGAGGGCCTCCTCTTGGTCGTGGGTCACAAAGATCATGGTAATGTTCAGCCGCCGCTGGAGTTCCTTGAGCTCCTCACGCAGCTGGACCCGCAGGGCGGCGTCCAGATTGGAGAGAGGCTCGTCCAGCAGCAGGATTTTGGGGCCGGTGGCCATGGCCCGGGCCAGAGCCACCCGCTGTTGCTGTCCGCCGGACAGAGCGCTGACCGGCGTGTGCTCATATCCCTCCAGGCCCACCGCGTGCAGCTGCTCCAGGGCGGCCGCGGCGGCCTCCCGCTTTTTCAGGCGCCGGAAGAAGCGCAGGCCGTAGGAGACGTTCTCCAGCACATTCAAATGGGGGAAGAGGGCATAGCTCTGAAAGACGGTGGACACCGGACGGCGCTCAGGCGGGAGGGGGACCAGATCCTGCCCCTCCAAGAGAATCTGCCCGGCGTCCGGCGTGAGAAAGCCGCCCAGAAGGTGCAGGGTGGTGGTCTTTCCGCAGCCGGAGGGCCCCAAAAGGGTGACAAAAGAGCCCGCTTCGATCTCCAGATCCAGATGGGAGAGGCCCTTGGAGCCGTCGTAGAGCTTTTTCAGCCCCTTAAGCTGTAAAAACATATGGTTTCCTCCTCTGTTTGGTGCGTTTGCTGCCGGCGGTAAAGGCCAGGTTGATGCCGACTGTGACCAGAATGAGCAGGACAGCCTGGACCGATGCGACCCCATAGCGGCCATTCTCAATGGACTGGAAGAGCTCGGCACTGGCCAGATTCTTGCCCGGTGAGATCAGGAAGATCACGGCTCCCACCGATGTCATGCAGGAGGTAAAAATGGAGACAAAGCCAGTGACAAAGGAGGAGCGGAGAATGGGGAAGAGTACGCCGAAGAGGATCTGGAGACGGTTGGCGCCCAGATCCCGGGCGGCATGTTCCAGATTGGGATTCAGGGTGGCAAAGTGGGCGTTGGCACTCTTATTGGTCAGCGAGACCTGCCGGAAGAGCATGTTCAGGATCAGAATCCCCGCCGTCCCCCGGATATAGATGGGCTCATGGCTGAAGGCGGCTACATAGCCCAGGCCGAAGAAGGTCCCCGGAATGATGTAGGGGAGGGAGGCCATAAACTCCACCGCGCGCATCCCCGGCAGTTTTCGGCGGGTGGTGAAATAGGAGAGCAGGATACCCAGAAAGGCAGCTCCGGCGGCCGCCACAGCGGAATAGACCAGGCTGTGGCCAAAGGAGCTCCACTGAGAGCGGGGCAGATCTCCCCAGTATTTCAGCGTAAATGTGAGTGTGCCGCTGGCGGTGTTGGAGAGGGAGGAGAGCAGGATCATGCCGTATTTCAGCGCCATGACAGCGAAAAAGAGCACCGTGGCGCCCCGAGCCAGGAGGGCAATGGGACGGGAGGGGGTGTAGGGCGTGGGAACAGCGGAGTCCCGTCCGTCCATGCGGACGCGCTCTTCCTGCTTCATGGCGCGGCTGTAGCAGTAGAAAGCCGCCGCTGCTGCGGGGACCATCATGACGCTGATAGCCGAAGCCCGTCCCAGATTAGAGGAGGAGATCACCTGGAGGTAGGCCTCTGTGGCCAGGACACGAAAGCTTCCGCCAATAACGATGGGCGTGCCGAAATCCGCCAGATTCATGGTAAAGAGCATCAGCAAAACGGAGAGCAGTGCGGGACGTATCAAGGGAAGAATCACATGCCGCAGGGTCTCCCCGGGCGAGGCGCCCAGATCCCGGGAGGCGAGGATCAGCCGGGCGTCCAGGTGGTCGAAGGCGGTGAGGAGCATCAGTGTGGCAAAGGAGATGCTCCCGATGATCTGGAGGATGACCACGCCGTGCCAGCCGTATGGGTTGATGCTGAGCCCCAGGAGCTGATGAGTGATGATCCCTCTCCGGCCAAAGAGCATGATATAGGCCAGCGCCGAGACAAAAGGCGGGGAGATCATGGTCAGCAGAAGGCCGCTCCGGATGAGGGAGCCGCTGCGTCCCTGCAGTGTGTATACATTCAGCGCGATGAGGAAGGAGAGGGTCACGCTGCCGAGCGAAGAGAGGGTGGCCACAAAAAGGCTGTTCCGGATCAGACCCGCGTTTTTTTCGGTAAAAAGGGCCTGATAGTATTCCAGCGTAAATTGTCCGTCCCGGAACAGGCTGGTGGCCACCACGGAGACGATGGGATAGAGGATAAAGAGGGCTACGCCGGCCAGCACCAGGAGCAGGAGCATACGGTCCAGACAGGCGGCCGCCCGGTAGCGCAGAGGGGAAGATAGGGTGTCAGGATGTTTCATAGTATCCCTCACAAAAAGGCGGACAGGCTGTTGCTGCAGCCTGTCCGACCCGGGTTTGATTAGTTGGACTCCTTGTCACCGGCCAGCGCATCCCACTTGGCCAGCAGGTCTTCCCGCTGGCTGCCGAAGAGGCGCACATCCTGCTCGATGAGCTTGCTGGTGTCCACATTGCCGATCTCAGCGGGGATCTCCACATCCGAGCGGGCCATGATACGGGCGTCAGCCTCACGCAGGGCCTCCTGTCCCTCCTTGGAGAGCATGTAGTCTACAAAGACCTTGGCGGCCTCCTTGTTTTCCGAGCTCTTGAAGATGGCGATGGGAGCGGGGGTCCAGGGGATCATGTCCTCGGGATAGAGAGCGGTGACCGGGAACTCATCCTCCATGGCGAAGGTACCGCCGGTCATGGCCAGGACAGCGATGCCGAACTCACCGGCAGCGCACTTGGGACCGGGCTCGCCGCCGCCCTGGGCGTAAAAGTCCACATTCTCATTGATGCCGCGCCAGACTTCCCAGCCCTTCTCCTCACCATATGCCTGGATGGTGCCGTTGAGGATGGCATACTGGGTGCCGGAGATGGCGGGAGAGGCCATGATGATCTCACCCTTGTACTCGGGTTTGGCCAGGTCCTCCCAGGTCTTGGGTGCCTCCAGGTTGCGCTCGGCGAGGACGTCGTTGTTGACCAGGAAGCCGGCGGGGACAAGAGCCAGACCGGTCCAGTAGCCGTCCTTGTCGCTGTAAGCGGGGTTGATGTTTTCCGCCTCCGGAGAGACATACTGCTCCAGATAGCCCAGATCGGTGGCGGCAATATAGCTGTCCACGCCGCCGCCGAACCAGATGTCGGCAGTGGTGTTGCCGTTTTCGGCCTGGAGCTGGGCCAGAGCCTTACCGGTGGAGATCTCTACATACTCTACCTTAATACCGGTCTTCTCGGTGAAGGCGTCAAAGGAGGCCTCGGCGCCGCCGTAGGCCAGCATGACGTTGAGGGTGGTACCCTCATAGGGCTTCTCAGCGGCAGTCTCGGTGGGGGCAGGGGAGGCGGACTGGGCCGGCTGGCTGGAGGGCTCCGATGCAGGGGTACATCCGGACAGGAGACCTGCCAGGAGGGCGGCTGCGGCTGCGGAGGCAGCAATCTTTTGGTTCATGTGTTTCTTCTCCTTACTCTTTTCCTTACATTTTATCCAAACGCGGTTCTTGACTTTGTCCAGAGGAAGTCCCCTGTCTGCGTCATGGCAGGCAGGGGACATACACGGCGGACAGGGTCAAAAGGTGTCCGCGATTCGATAACCATCGTTCTCCCAGATCGCCGGGTGCACACCGCCCTGATGCAGTGCCTGCACCAGTTCGGAGATGGTCCTGGGATGGCCGGGGACATAGGTGGCATAGACGCCCACCTGGCTGGTCCAGTGGGCGTCGCTGGCGCCGATGGCGGCCAGACCCAGCTCCCGACACCGAGCAAGGGCCAGGCGATTGGCGGCAAGGTCGGTACTGCCGTTGAGCACTTCCACGCCGTGGAGACCGTGGACATCCCGCAGATGCTCCTTTAATCCCCGATTGTTGCTGCGGAAGGGGTGGCAGGCCACACAGAAGCCCCCTGCCGCATTGACCTGGTCGATAAAGTCCTGGGCGGGGATGCGGGTATCGGGAAACGTATCAATTCCAAATGCGGTGATATCGCCCCAGAGAGAGTAGTACTCCACACCGACAAAAATGGGAAATCCAATTTCACGGCTGTATGCCTCAGCCTGTTCCCGGAGCCCCATACTGTCGTGGTCGGTAATGCAGACGCCGTCCAGCCCTTTGATCTTTGCGGTTTCCACAATTTCAGCCAACGTCATGCGGCTGTCACTGGAACAGGTGGATTCATGGATGTGCATATCAAGGAACATGTCGTATCGCCTGCCTTTGGGGAAGAATATAGAAGTCAGAGACAGTAGGGCGGAATAAGCCCAATAGATTGTACCATCTCGGCGGGAGAAATACCAATTGGATTCGTCAATGAAGATAAAATGATATATCGAAAAATGTAATAGGAAACTTCTGAAAATCAACAAGTGAGAAAGATAGACCGCCGCAAGTTTCCATCACCCTGGGGGAACGAGGACACCCAGCAGCTGATCGATATTCTGGAGCAGTATCAGGTCAAGGCGACGTTCTTTGTCGTGGGGGACTGGGTGGACCGCTATCCGGAATCGGTCAAGGCGCTCCATGACGCCGGACATGAGGTGATGAATCACTCCAATTCACACGCACATATGAATCAGCTCTCCCGGGAGGAGATCGTGGCGGATGTGGAGGCCTGCAATGATAAGATCGAAGCGGTGACGGGAGTCCGGCCCACCCTGATCCGGCCACCCTACGGAGAGTATAACAATACCGTGATTTCGACCATCCGCTCCATCGGTATGGAGCCCATCCAGTGGGATGTGGATGTGTCCCAAACAGGTTCAAGGAGTTGGGGGAGAACGGAGGAAGACCTTTTACTGGAAAAGAGCAACGATGGAACGGCAAGGGGATTTTTATTGCGCCTGAGATAGGCCTATGGTATAATCAATAGTTATAAAAGTGTGCGAAAGATTAAGCATAGATAATGCTATTTGCGTATCTAGTGGGGCAAAATTGTTCTTAGAGAAGAAAGAAGGCTTTCATCTCATATAAGGATGTATGGATCTCCTATCATATTGTTAATGGAGGCAACGTCAGAATGAAAGGTATTGTATTGGCCGGTGGCAGCGGAACGCGTTTGTATCCGCTTACGATGGTAACTTCCAAGCAGCTGCTCCCCATTTATGATAAACCCATGGTCTATTATCCACTGTCTACCCTGATGCTGGCGGGGATTCGGGACATCCTCATTATTTCTACCCCACATGATCTCCCCAACTTTGAGCGTCTGCTGGGAGACGGCAGTAAGTTCGGCATCCATCTTTCCTATAAAGTTCAGCCCTCGCCGGACGGATTGGCGCAGGCATTTATTTTAGGTGAGGAGTTCATCGACGGGGACCGATGTGCCATGATCTTAGGGGACAATGTGTTCTATGGCGCTGGCCTGACGGCCCATCTTAAACGTGCCGCAAGTCAGGAAACTGGAGCTACCGTATTTGGCTACTATGTGGAGGATCCCCAGCGATTCGGCGTGGTGGAATTTGATGCTTCCGGCAGGGCGGTGTCACTGGAAGAAAAGCCTAAAAATCCCAAATCAAACTATGCGGTAACCGGACTTTACTTCTACGACCAGAAAGTTTGCCAGCGAGCCAAGGAGCTTCAGCCCTCCGCACGCGGGGAGTTGGAGATTACCGACCTGAATCGAATCTATCTGGAAGAAGAGACCTTGAATGTCATTACGTTGGGCCGGGGTTATGCCTGGCTGGATACGGGGACGGTGGATTCCTTGGCAGAGGCCACGGAATTTGTCCGGGTCATTGAGACGAGGACGGATACCAAGATTGCAGCGCTGGAGGAGATTGCTTACCGAAATGGCTGGATCGACCGGGAGACGTTACTTGCTTCTGCTGAAAACTATGGGAAGTCTCCATATGGGGCACACCTGCGTGCGGTGGCCGATAATAAAATCCTCTATTAAGGAGCGTATATCGGAATGGAATTTATCAAGACAAAGCTGGATGGCGTCCTGATTGTGGAGCCGAAGGTGTTTGGAGACCATCGTGGTTTTTTTATGGAGAGCTGGTCCAAGCGTGAGTTTGAAAAGGAAGGCCTTTTTTACGACTTTGTGCAGGATAATCACTCCTCCTCCACGGTAAAGGGGACGCTGCGAGGGATCCATTTCCAAAAAGGGGACAAGGCCCAGGCCAAGCTGGTGCGCTGCGCCCGGGGCGCCGTGTTAGATGTGGCGGTGGACTTGCGTCCGGCCAGTCCCACCTATAAGCAGTGGGTGGCGGTGGAGCTGTCGGAGGAGAACAAGCGCCAGCTGCTGATTCCCCGTGGATTTGGCCATGGTTTTGTGACCTTGACGGATCATGTGGAGTTTCTCTACAAAGCGGACAATAATTATGCGCCGGAAGCCGACGGCGGTATCCGCTGGAATGACCCGGAGCTTGCCATTGACTGGGGGGTAGAAAATCCGATCCTGTCTCAGAAGGACCAGAATGCTCCCTGGCTGAAAGACGCCGAGACCGGATTTTAAGGAGGAGCCGTTATGAAAATTCTCATTACCGGCGGCGCCGGCTTTATTGGCAGCAATTTTATTTTTTATATGCGCAAGGCTCACCCGGACTATGACCTGGTATGCATTGATAAACTCACCTATGCCGGAAACCTGGAGACATTGGCCTCTGTGATGGATGATCCCAAATTTCACTTTATTCGGGCAGATATTGCCGACCGCAGTGAAATGGATCGGATTTTTGCGGAGGAAAAGCCGGATGTGGTGGTGAATTTTGCGGCCGAGAGTCATGTGGACCGGTCCATTGAAAACCCGGCGGTGTTCCTGGAGACCAACGTTATGGGCACGCAGGTGCTGCTGGATGTCAGCCGGAAGTACGGTGTGGCCCGCTATCATCAGGTCTCTACCGACGAGGTATACGGCGATCTGCCGCTGGATCGGCCGGACCTGTTTTTTACGGAGGAGACACCGCTGCATACCTCTTCTCCCTACTCTGCGTCCAAGGCATCGGCAGACCTCCTGTGCAATGCATATCATCGCACGTATGGCATGCCTATTACCATCTCCCGCTGCTCCAATAACTATGGCCCCTATCAGTTCCCGGAGAAGCTTATCCCGCTGATGATTGCAAATACCCTGGCGGACAAGCCTCTGCCGGTATACGGAGAGGGGCTGAACGTGCGGGATTGGCTGTATGTGGAGGACCACTGTGCGGCCATTGACCTCATTTTGGAAAAAGGCCGGGTGGGGCAGGTCTACAACATTGGCGGCCACAATGAGATGCGCAATATCGATATTGTAAAAATCATTCTGAAAGCACTGGACAAGCCTGAGTCTCTGATTACCTATGTGACCGACCGCAAGGGTCACGATATGCGCTATGCCATTGACCCGGCGAAGATCCATCGGGAGCTGGGGTGGCTGCCGGCCACCAAGTTTGCCGACGGAATCCAAAAGACCATTCGGTGGTATCTGGACAACCGGTCTTGGTGGGAAAACATCATCAATGGAGAGTATCAGAACTACTATGAGCGGATGTACGCAAACCGATAAACCGCGTATTGCCATTTTGATGGCCGTTTATGAGCCGCGAATGGACTGGCTGCGGGAGCAGTTAGGTTCCCTGAATGCACAGACCTATCCGAATCTGATGCTGTACGTTCGGGACGACTGCTCTCCGACGGTGCCGTATGAAGAAATACAGTCCTGTTTGCAGGAGTGTATTTCGGCGTTTCCATACGTGGTTCAGCGCAATGAGAAGAACTTGGGTTCCAACCGGACATTTGAGCGGTTAACGCAGGAGGCAGAGGGAGACTACTTTGCCTATTGCGATCAGGACGATGTGTGGTTGCCGGAAAAGCTGGAGATATTAGAAAGAGCGATGAGCGAAAGCGGAGCGCTGCTGTCCTGCTCAGATATGTATATCATTGATGGAAAAGGAGCGCAGATAGCCGACAGCATTACCAAGGTTCGAAAGCATCATGTATTTCATTCGGGTAAGGAATTGGCGGCAGGGCTGCTGACGCATAATTTTGTAACGGGATGTACCATGTTGCTCCAGGCAAAATTGGGGAAACGTGCAGTGCCTTTTTGTCCCTATATGGTACATGACCATTATTTAGCACTCTGGTGCGCAGAGCAAGGTGCGATTATTTCCGTCGAAAAGCCGCTGATCCGCTACCGGATTCACGGTGGGAACCAAACCGGATTGCTGGCTGGCGTTTACGATAAAGCCAGTTACGGAAGAGTTCGGATTGATGCCGCATATTGCCGCATGGCTTGGCTAAAGGAGAATTTTCCTTGTTGTGCCAAGATGAAAAAGGAAATTGAGGCGCGGCTGTGCTGGCTGGAGGCGCGGCAGAGAAACTGGAATCATCGCGGTGGAGCGATGCTGGTTTGGAGATACCGTAAATTCAGTCAGCTGCCCTCTCTGTTTGAAATCGTTGCGTGCCATATGCCGGAATGGCTGTTTTGCAAATTTGTAGAGCTTGGAAAGCGAAATTTAGTGTGAGGGAAAAATGAAAGTATTGGTAACTGGTGCCAGTGGCCAGCTTGGCTATGATGTGTGCAGGGAACTGACCGCTCGTGGGGTTGAAAATTGCGGGGTGTCCTCGAAAGAAATGGACATTACAGACCCACAAGCGGTCTTGGATTTTGTTATGGCGTATAAACCGGACATGGTGATCCATTGTGCGGCCTATACAAAAGTGGATCAGGCGGAAGAGGAAGCGGAAAAGGCTTTTGCGGTCAATGGGAATGGTACGCGCAATATCGCACAAGCGTGTCAGAAACTACATGCAAAAATGCTCTATATTTCCACCGACTATGTGTTTCCTGGAACGGGAGAACAGTTCTATGAGGTCGACGATCCCAAAGGCCCGCTGAATGTTTATGGAAAGTCAAAGCTGGAGGGCGAACTGGCGGTACAGGAACTTCTGGAGCAATATTTCATTGTGCGCATTTCGTGGGTTTTCGGAGAGCATGGGAACAATTTTGTAAAGACAATGCTGAGACTGGCGGAGCAACATCAGACCATCCGTGTCGTCGATGACCAGGTTGGATCGCCAACCTATACCAGGCATGCAGCACAAGCGATATGTGATATAATCAACAGTAAAAACTATGGGATCTATCATTTGACCAATTCTGGAATTTGTTCGTGGGCGGAATTTGCCCGGGAGATTTTCCATATCGCCAACCGGAGTGTATCTGTTATTCCGATTGCAAGTGACGCGTATCCAACAAAAGCAGTTCGGCCGCATAATTCACGACTCAGCAAGAGTGCGAGCGATGCACTGGGATGGACGCCGCTTCCAGATTGGCGAACTGCATTATACGAATATCTGGGGGAAATAGACGCACTATGATTCTATTGCAATATTTTCGGGAATTTTGTTCAGATGTATTTGAACGACGCAGGATGATCTGGGATATTGCTGTAAATGATTTTAAGGCCAGATTTTCGAACTCTGTGTTTGGTGCGTTTTGGGCATTTGTGCAACCGCTTGTTTCCATATTGGTATACTGGTTTGTATTTGAGGTTGGATTCAAGAATCCGCCTGTGGACAATGTTCCCTTTATCTTGTGGTTTACACCGGCATATATAAGTTGGATCTATTTTTCCGAAACTGTCATATATTCAAGCGCCTGCTTGGCGGAATACTCCTATCTGGTGAAGAAGATGAATTTCCGAACAAGCGTATTGCCGGTTGTGAAAGTCCTGTCTGGATTGTTTTTGCACCTGTTTTTCCTGGTGTTTTTATTTTTGATGAACATTTTGTATGGAAATCCGGTGCGGCTCATCTGGCTCCAGAGCTTGTACTATATGTTTGCGATGTGCGTACTCACGCTGGGACTGGGTTTTTTGACATCGAGCATTACCCTGTTCTTTCGGGATATGACACAAATCGTGCAGGTTGTACTGCAGGTTGGTTTTTGGCTTACCCCCATTTTCTACAGTGAAGATAACATTCCTCGCGCCCTGATGATGATTTTAAAATTGAATCCAATGTTTTATATTACCAGAGGATATCGGGACTCCTTTATCTATGGCGTGCCATTTTATCAGAGAATAGGGACAAGTCTTTACTTCTGGATTGTGACAGGGATAATTTTCTTGGCGGGAGCCCTGATGTTCCGCAAGATGAGACCTCATTTTGCGGATGTAATATAGGAGTTTGGCATGGAAGAAATGACATGTATGATCCAATGCGAAAATATAACGAAAAAGTATGCACTGTATTCACGGAAAGTTGACAGACTTCTTGAGGCAATGAGACCGGGAGGGCGTTCTTACCATAAAGATTTTTATGCGCTGCAAGGAATTACCTTCTCCATGCACAAAGGGGAATGTGTTGGTATAGTTGGAAAGAACGGCTCTGGAAAATCCACACTGCTGAAGATATTAACCGGTGTTTTGACCCCTACGGAAGGATCTGTCCATGTTCAAGGAAGAGTTTCCGCGTTGCTGGAGCTGGGTGCGGGATTTAATCCAGAGTATACTGGATATGAAAATATATATTTAAACGGATCGATTATGGGGTACAGCCGGGAGGAAATGCAGCGCAAACTCCCGGAAATTATTGAGTTTGCCGATATCGGAGATTTTATAAATCAGCCGGTCAAAATTTACTCTTCGGGTATGTTTGTCCGGCTTGCATTTGCCGTGGCAATCAGTGTGGATCCGGAAATTTTGATTATCGATGAGGCCCTAGCTGTAGGAGATGTCTTTTTCCAATTAAAGTGCTATAAAAAGATTGAGGATTTCAAAAAACAGGGAAAGACGATTTTATTCGTCAGCCACGATCAGTCAAGCATCATTAAATATTGCGACAGAGCGATTTTACTGGATAAGGGCCGTATGGTCTGTGATGGCGCACCCAAAGAGGTTATTGACGAATACAAGCAGATTCTGGCGGTTGAAAAGCAGCAAAACCAACCCCATTCTGAGGAGGCAATGCCGGAAGAAGAGCGGGAATCTATCTGCTGGAAGACACAATACGCTTTGAATGAGAAAATATTGGAGTATGGTGACCGGCAAGCAGAAATTACGGATTTCGGGATTTTTGATGAAAGTGGAAACTTGGCCACCATTTATAACAGAAACAGCGTGTATACAATTAAAATGAAGGTGCTCTTCCACGCTGAGATTCAAAATCCGATTTATGCGATTACCTTCAAAGATATGTCTGGGCTGGAGGTTGCCGGAACAAATACCATGCAGGAAAATGTCGATACCGGGACCGTAAAGCCGGGCCAGACGGTGACCGTTTCCTTTCGACAGAAGTTTCCATTTCAGAATTATCCTCTTTTTCTATCTCTTGGGTGTACAAAATTTGACGGGCAGGGCGAACTGCGTGTATTGCACCGTTTGTATGATGTCCTTTGCATACAAACACTCGGAGCAAAAATAACCAATGGTTTTTTTGACATTGATTCAAAGGTAAGGATTGCGCAGCAGTAAGGAGAAAAGCTATGGCGGTTTTCAATACGAAATATTATCAGAGCCAGGAAGACGCCCTCTATTCTGATGGCGATATTGAAGATGAGATCTATACACGTGTTTGCAAGTGTGATGAGACGCTTGGTATGGATCCCCGCTGGGCTGTATTTTATCACTTTTCTCCACAGCGAGAGAACATATTGAACTGGTACCCGTTTGAGTCTAACAGTACCATTCTGGAGATTGGAGCCGGCTGTGGCGCGCTGACCGGACTGTTGATCCGGCGGGGTAAACATGTGACCTCATGCGAATTAACCATGCGAAGAGCCAAGATCCTTTTTCAACGCTACGTGGATGCGGACAACCTGGAAGTCATTGTCGGAAATGTACTGCGTGTGGAGTTTGAAAAGCGCTTTGACTATGTGATCATCAATGGTGTATTGGAGTATGCCGGTGGGATCATGGGAAAAGATGTGGAAAACCCATATACACAATTTTTGAGCTATATGAAGTCTCTTTTGAAGCCTGAGGGGAAGATTTTACTTGCCATAGAAAATCAATTTGGCCTTAAATATATCAACGGCGCACCCGAAGATCATTTGGGCCGAGTTTTTGCGGGGATAAACGGATATCCTGGGCAAAATAAAATACGTACTTTTTCGCGCAAAGAACTTTCCAATCTTTTCGAATGCGTGGGGTTGGATGTGTTGCGGTGGTATTATCCGTATCCGGACTATAAGTTCCCAACCGAAATTTTTTCTGATTCTACGGTGGATGAAATAGAGCCGAAAACCACGGATGTACCCTATGATATGCCTCGAATTGAGCTGTTTGATAAGGAAATTGTCAGAAAAGCTTTGATGGAAAACAAAATTGCTGGAGTTTTTAACAATTCATTCTTGGTGGAGCTGGGAAACAAGGCATGCCAAGAAATGAACGGACCGGACTATGTTAAAATTAGCAGCAATCGAAAAAAGAAATTTGCAATCTGTACACAGATCTATCAGCAGAAGGAAATTGTAGAGAAACGAGCACTTTATCCAGATGCGAATGAACATCTTCAACGGATGGAAACGCCAATCCAGGATCAGGGACCGATTTGTACCGTCCAATCAAAATATGAAGATGGTATCTTAAGGTATTCGCTGCTGCATGAGCAGAGTTTGACGAGTCTCCTGAGTGAACAAGCCGAGCAGGGGCAAGTCGATGCCTTCTGGGATACACTCCAAATTTTAAAAACGTATTTGTACAGGGGTGACCTTTCAAAACAACCTGTAGATCCAAAATTCTTGGAAGCGTTTGGCCCTGTTGAGCCCCAAAGACAGCTGCATTGGACAGAAAAAGTAAATATTGATTTGAACACGGACAACTTTTTTTGTGGACCGGATCAATGGACTGTCATTGACAATGAATGGGTCTTCTCCTGTGCGGTTCCGGGGGAGTATGCTCTTTGGAGAGTATTGCAGCAGCTAAGAGACCATGCGCTGTTTCGGCCAATCGTTACAGAAGCGGCGGTAAGAGATTTCTTAGAAGTAGGCGAGCCGGAGCTGGAAGTTTTTGAGAAGTGGGAACACCACTTTATTTCAGAGTATGTTGGTATGCAAGATTTTGCATCTCAGCAAAGAGCCGTATATCATATCGACCTGGATGAAAGCATTAAAGAGGAAGAGGCCAAGCAGTTTCTTTGGAGCCAGCTTTTTCTATTTGATGAGGCCGGCCATGCCGAAGTATTGAAAAGTGCGGCTCAAAATAAGGACGGCACATGGTGTGTCGAGTTTCAGTCAGACAGGATTGCACAGGCAAAACAAATCAGATGGGATCCACTGGAAGGAAATGCATGCAGTATATCTGATGTTCGACTGGAGGAGCTATCGGTAAGACCGATCAATGCACGATCCTGGGATGAAAATAAGGCTGTATTTTCCACCTACGATCCCCAATTCCTGGTAGAGGGCAGTACGTCAAACAGAACATGTATCCAAATCCAATTTAAGTGCGAGATTTTGGATTGGACGACTGGCTACTTTCAAATAGAGTGCGAGAGAAACGCGGAACGGGAAAAACGTCTAAATGCAGAGAGACAGTGTGAGGCGGTCCGTGCTGAAAATCAGCAGCTTCTTATGCGGACTGAAACGGTGGAAGCGCACGCAGCGGAAATAGACCAGCAATTGCAGGAGGAGCGGGCGCAAGCAGAAGATAGTGCCCAAAAATTGCGATTAGCGCAGGCACAGATTGCAGAAAAGGAACAACAGCTGAAAGAGACTGAGCAACAATTACAACAGATAAATTCTGCATTGGAATATTTAAAGGGAGAACTATGTGACCATCGGTGGAAATCTGCGGCAAAGATTCTTATGAAGAGAAAAATAGAAGGTTAAGGGTTGAATTAAGTGGAAAAAGTTAGCGTAATCATGCCCTGCTATAATGACGGGGAATATATAACAGATGCGGTTGCGTCTGTATTTGGTCAATCTTACACTAACATTGAATTGATTGTCATTGATGATGGATCTGATGATCCCAAGACCGTGAGCATACTTGAAGAACTGGAAAAACAGGGGAATGTGAAGCTGCTCCATACGGAGAGGTTGCGTCCGGCAGGTGCAAGAAATGCCGGGATCGAGATTGCTACGGGAAAATATATTTTGCCCGTAGATGCAGATGACCTGATTGAGCCGTGTTATATTGAACGGGCGGTTCAGGTGATGGAAGAAAAAGAAAATATTGGGATCGTCTATTGCCACGCGGATTTGTTCGGCGAAAAGAGCGGACCATGGGAGCTTCCGGAATATTCCTTGCGCTCCATGCTGCTCGACAATGTTATATTTGTCACAGCCCTATTTCGAAAAGAGGATTGGGAAAGTGTCGGGGGATTTCGGACAAATATGGAGCATGGAATGGAGGACTACGACTTCTGGCTTTCGCTGCTGGAGCTCGGGAGAGAGGTAGAGCAGTTACCGGAAACATTCTTCCACTACCGGATTAAGCCCAGATCTCGAACTACGAAGTTCCAAGAAAGTGCAGCAGTTGTGCAAGAGACTTACCGAAACATTTATTTGCAGCATCCACGGTTGTATGAAAAATATAAAGATGAGTATGCGATTATTTTGCGTGATGCGCTGATCGAGCAGCTTTTTCTGAACCGTGCATATCAGGAGAGCCTGGGGATACTGGAACGACTGAGAAAAAATCCATTCTTAAAATATTGGATCAAAAAATTCATTTTAAAATAAAACGGAGTTTATACGCATGATTATATTTACTTCTGTGTGTGCTAATTACGTGCACAAAGCAAGAACTTTGGCACAGTCGGTAAAAAGAAACATTCCGGATGCAACTATGGTGCTGTGCCTGGTAGAAAGAGAAATTTCAAATGCGATACCAAATGAGTGCTTTGATCACATTGTTTTAGCGAAAGATGCTTGGGAAGGAAATTTTGACCGTTTCATTTTTAAGCATAGCATCGTGGAAGCTTCTACAGCGGTAAAGGGGCAGTTTTTTCGGTACTTGATGGATCGCTTTACGGAAGAAGATAAATTTGTGTATCTGGATCCGGACACTTATGTGTATAGTGATTTTGTTGAGCTGAGAGAGATGTTGGATCAATATCCGATTGTTCTTTGTCCGCACCTGCTCAAACCGGGTAACATTGATATGGAGCTTTCCAGTACCGCACATGGCGTATATAACCTCGGATTTTTGGGCATTAAACGCAGCGACGAAGGAAGAAAGTGCGTTGATTGGTGGGCGGAAAGACTGTACCTCTTTTGCTATGATGACATCCAAAGAGGAATTTTTACCGACCAAAAATGGTTTGATCTTGTTCCAAGCTTTTTTGATGCTAAGATTTTCAAACATCATGGATATGACTTTGCGCCCTGGTCGCTTATGAATTGCAATATTACGCGGGATGACGGCGGATACTATATTGAGGGAGATCCGCTGCGCTTCATCCATTTCTCCGGATTTGGCGCCAGTGCGGAAAATTGCATGGATAAATGGCTTCCTGAGGAAGGACAACTATTTCGTGAACTCTATGCAAAGTATGCGGCCGAGCACAATCAAAACGACGCAGATCATATCTCGAAAACGCCATGGAGCTACGCGAATTACTATTCAGGAGAAGAAGTAAAGCGTGAGGTGCGTGAGGCGTACCGGGAAAACTACGATGTGATGTTTTTGTATGACGACCCGTTTGCGAAGTCGAATAAGATTTACCAGGAGTTACTTGGTGTTGAAAGCAATGGGAAAATAAAGAAACCGTCTAAATGGAAGAGGAGACTGCAAAAGGCGCGGGTCATACTCGCAAGCAAAGGAATTTGCGGGCTGGCAAAGGCGTTTGTACAGTGGATAAAACGATGAAAATTTGGAAACGTGCAATTATATTCATCATTTTGGTTGCAGTAGGCTTCATGTTCTATATACAGAGCTGGGAGCCTCATGTTGCGATTGATATGCAATCGGATATTGCAACAAGTATCAATTTGTTTTATGACAATGGAATGGTGGGCGAGTATCGCTTTGATGATACCCATATGTCCGAAGCCGTTCCTTTAAGTGCAGGGAGACAGACGGTTTTTATCCCGGTTCCAAAGGAAGGGATGAATCGGATCCGTTTGGATTTTGGAACATCTCCCGGAACGATGACTTTGTTTTACATTACGGTCCAGCCGACCTTATTTGAGGAATATTGTTTTGATTCCTCCGATATTTTTAACTGGTTTGAAGTCCAAAATGATATTATAAATAGCGAAGAAAAAGACGGCGCAGTTGTATACACAGTCACAGGAACAGATGGATTCATTGCCGCGGATACCGATTTGACACAGGCAGTAACTGCAAGAATCTCTCTGAAAACAGTGACTGCCCTTGCTGCGGTGGTAGCGCTTGCGTGTGCGCTGACATGGATTGATATTTTGGCCAGAGGCTTTGCTAAAATTTTTAGGAAACTATATCAATTGGGGCATGATTTGTGGGTATATGTGCACATCCCGAATGATTGCAAACGTGCAGTGTTGGGAGTAGGTGTGTGTGCAGTTTCCGCAGCATGTATTGCCCTTGTGATAGATGGAGTGCTGTTAAAAATCCTATATCGTGCGGCTGTTTTTTTGGGAATGGACACGATGACCCGGTACTTCAGCGCAGGAAACAGTTTTTCATTGCTGCGTGCAGGCTTTTTCTTTATTTTGGTTTTTGTTGGAATGCTATGCCTGCTGCTGGGAGGGGAGAGAACCGTACGTTACCGGTATCTCCTGGCAACGCTGCTTCTTGTCCTTATGACCTGCGGGGAATACACCGGTTCTTCCTTGGGCTTTTACGACGGAATGCTGCTGGGAAATACGGAAGAGTACCAGTGCAGCACTCTGCTGGGAATTCCGCAGGGAATTCGTGGAGATGAGTGGGCAACGGAGAAGCCCTATTATTTTGCGCAGGTAAATGGTGGTGACGATCTTCCTTATTACAACGATAAGCTGATGATGGACGGGGCGGATATGATTGTATCCGCATTTTCACCAGTAAAAGATCCGATCATCCTATTCCGGCCATCTTTGCTGGGATTTTTGTTCTTGCCGGCAGCGAATGCGTTTGCATTTTACTGGTGGTGGAAGATTATTACACTCTTTATGTCTGCATTTGAGCTTTGCCGTATCCTAACGGGACGGAACCGATATGGATTTTACGGGGCGATGATTTTCACATTCGCACCTGCGATTCGGTGGTGGCTGTCTCAGTCCACCACGGAATTATATACGTTTGGCTTTTTTGCAGTGGCGTGCTATTATGCATACTTCCAAGCAGAGAGAAGAGTGCTCCGAGGACTGTCGATTGTTGGTGTATTTTACTTCTTAACTTGTTATATACTGACAATTTATCCGGCCTGCCAAGTCCCGGTGGCTTATGTGCTGTTGGGGGTTGTAATCTGGATTATATGGAGAAACTGGGACAAGCATCCCTTTGCGCCCCGACGCCTGTGCACCTATGTGTTGGTCGCCCTTCCGTTTGCGGGGCTACTGGTGCGCTTCTGGCTGATGTCTGGACCGGCAATTCAAACTATGCTGGATACGGTTTATCCAGGAGCAACAAGAGCGTGGATTTCTCTCCCCGCAGAGTATCCGCTCTACCAACTGATCAACCCATTTACTGCCTTTATTCGGCATCCAGACTTTTCCAACTCTTGTGAAATCAGTCAATTCTATTCATTTGGCATTGTTACGGTCCCTCTGATTATCTGGCTGATCGTACGCCGTCAGAAAAAAGTGCTCTTGCCGGCCCTATTGTGTGGCATATCAACCTTGTTGGCACTGATAGCTTGGCTCCCAGAAATGCCGATCATCAATCAAATCACACTGCTGTCCATGAGTTATCCCAGCCGAATGATGATTGCGTGTGGGATCGGCTATACACTTACTCTGATATCACTGGTCCCCATGCTGGAAGAGGAGATACAGGGGATTTGTGCACGAAAGGCATTGGTAATCTGTGGAGCGCTGTGGCTCTTCCTGTTATCCGTAGGGTCCAACTGTGAGAACGTATTTAGCTATTTTTGTGCGGTTCGGTTTGGTACCGTATTTTTTGTCTTTATTGTAACCCTCCTTTGCTATATGGCATATCTGCTTTTGCGAGGGGGGAGACGCTCCTGCACTTACTTTATGTCCCTGCTTGTTGCACTGAATGTCTTTTCTACAGTTTGGATCGATCCGATTACCTGTGGTACGGACTCTATGTTTGAGAAGACAACCATGCAGGCCATTCGGCAGCTCAATGCAGAGAACCCCGGGCGGTGGATGGTCAGTGGAAGTCCGACGATTTCGAATCTGGTAAGCGCACAGGGCGTAGCTCGTGTCAGCGGGACCTACTATTATCCGGATTGGACCATGATGGAGACAATTGATCCGAATCATGAATACGAGCACTACTGGAATCAGTATGCCCATATTGATATGCGCTTGACAGTTGGAGAAAATCGAGTCGAAATATACGATTATGAAAAGAGTGAAAAGGTCGATGGTACAAACAGAATAATTTATATTAATTTGGAGACGGCAAATAAGCTTGGAATAAAATATATTTTCACATCTGTTAGAGTACCGGAGGAGTTAGTAAGCACTGGGGCCATTGAGTTGGTCTATGAAGATTCAATTGACCCATGGCAAATTTATGCCATCGTGGGATAGAGAGTGTGATACTGTGAATTTTGAAATACAGGACAATCGTTCTGTGTATTTTAATAAAAAAACTATATTTTTGATCCTAATTTTATTAATGGGATTAATTTTGAGAGTTTATGTAACAGACTTTAATAGACCAATCGCAGATAGTTCAGATAGTGCCGCTTATGATTATGCTGCTAGAAATCTTATAAAATACGGCGTACTTGCCAATGATCAAGACGGCGCTATGTATCGTGGAGAGGTTGCGATTTCTCCTGCAAGTAATGTTATGCCTGGATATCCCATTTTTTTGGCGATGGTTTATATCATAAATGATGCGTTGCCTTTTGCATATATGGTACAGGTATTTCTAAGCTTTGCGGTACTTTGTCTTATCTATTTGTTGCTGAAAGAGATTGGTATATCATTTTTTGTTTCTGTTTTTGTGACGGCCGTTGCAGCAATTTATCCGGCATTTCTATATAATCTGGATATTTTATTAACAGAAAATTTATTTACAGCGCTTTTAACTGCGGCAATTTATGGAATGGTCCGATTTATGCGACGTATGGAAAGTATTCGGCATCCATATTTTTATGTTGCGGGCATAACGGCTGTATTGATGGCAGCGGTTATGGTACGTGCGCAGGCACTTCCTTTTTTGGCAGTAGAAATATTTTTCCTGTTGATATATGCAACAGCCTTACCACTAAAAAAAAGAATCCGATGCTGTGGCATAGTGATAATCGTTGCACTGGCCTTTTTAGTGCCTCTTTGGATACGAAATTGGTTGGATTTTCATCAATTTTGGTTGCTTACAGAGGCTGGGGTTGGACCACAAATCTGGGGGGCACAGCCCTATTTCCTGGACATGAGCAGTACAAATGGGGTGGATATTGATTCGCTGATTTTCCAGAATAAAGCGCTGAGTGAAACACTTTACTGGAAATGGCGGGTATTTGGATTTTTTAACTTTATGTGGTATGATTTCTGGGATGAGAACCTGGTGCATCCATACAAAATACTGAGCATGTTCCGGTTGATCCATCCTCTTCTGATTGTGCCAACCATCGCATTGATTCCCGTATTTATTCGAAAAAGCAAAAAAGAAGTACTTTTGATAGGTTGTGTACCTCTCTTATTCACATTGATGTGCCTGCCTTATCATGGACTTGCACGTTATGTGTATCCGTCCATTCCCTGTGTTTTGATACTATTTGGGGTGATAGTACAGAAAGTTGTTTTTAAAATCAGAAAAAAGAAAAGCGATACAGATATTCAAGTATATGAGCAAAAGAGTATTGCCTATATAGATCTGATCTTTCGATATGCTTATTGGGCATTTAGTATCGTGTTTTCCATTATTCTTCTGTACAGTGTTTATATTTTTTCGTGGAGCGTGGGGACAGAGATGTCAAATTACCGACTTGCCCGCACGTATGACGTCTCGTCCTCACAGGTGGAGTCCTTTCCTGTGTTAGAAAGCCAGGAGCTTATTTCGGATCGATCGTTGTGGCGCGTAGACAATGTGGAACAAATTGGTGATACCACGTATCAGGGAATATGGGACGGAATTCCGATTTTGCATGTCCAAGTTCCAGAATCGCAGGCTTCTTTGAGTGAAAATTCTGTAATTACCAAAGTGGAATTGGATATGCCGGGAGGATATCTATATGATTATTGTACGGTGTATTGGACTGGAAGCCATACACCTGAAATATCGGAAGATGATGTCTATGGCAGATTTCCGCGCACGTCACTCAATGGAAAACAGACTGTATATATCGATGATAACGTTTCCAGCCTGATGATCGTTCCATGTGGATTCCGCGGGACAGAATTTTCCATCAACAGCATCCGTATTACAAAATATCAAGTGCCAGAGATGGTACAATAGATGATAAGCTTGAGGTCATATGAAAGTTTTAGTAATCGTTCCCGCCTACAATGAGGAGCAAAATATTCTGAAAACCATAAGAGATATTCAGAAGAGCGGGCCGGAGAGCATCCAGTATCTGGTGATCAATGACTGTTCTACCGACAAGACAAAGAGCGTGCTCAGACAAGCAGAAGCCAACTATCTGGACCTCCCCATCAATCTCGGGATCGGTGGTGGTGTACAGACGGGCTACCGCTATGCGTTGGAGTATGGCTATGATATTGCTATCCAATTTGATGGTGACGGCCAGCACGATGCGCAGTATTTGCAGGATCTAATTGCACCGATTGAGCGCGGGGAAGCCGATGTGGTCATTGGCTCGCGTTTCCTTGAAAAGGAGGGATTTCAGTCAACCGGTCTGCGCCGGCTGGGGATTAATTTTCTCAGTGGACTGATTCATCTTCTCTGTGGTGTAAAGGTTCGGGATGTGACCAGTGGTATGCGGGCGGTAAACCGGAGCATGATTGAGCGATTTGCTGCCGATTATGCACAAGACTATCCCGAACCAGAGGCAATTTTAGCGGCGGGACTTGCTGGGGCGAAAATTGTGGAAGTGCCTGTCCAAATGCGGGAGCGTCAGGGGGGAGTCAGTTCGATTAACCCGGTTCGTTCGGTGTATTATATGATCAAGGTCTCCCTGGCTTTGATCTTGTTCCGTCTTATGTACGGAAGGGAGGCAAAAAATGATCAGTAGGACACTTCAAATTGTGATGCTTTTCGCAGTGGCGGTATACTTTGTACTGTTGCTCCTGCTGCTGAAAAAGAGGAGTTTACATTTAAAATATACACTCCTCTGGATATTTTCTGGCATTTTGATGCTGGTGTTGGCTGTATTTCCGCATCTTTTGGATTGGTTTGCTGCATTGATCGGCATTTATGAGCCGACAAATGCACTGTTCTCGTTGATTTTCTTCTGTGTAATTATGATCTTGATGTCACTCACTGCCATTGTCTCTAAGCTGAATGAGAAAAATAAGCAGTTGGCGCAAGTTGTGGCATTGTTGGAACAACGGGTACGGGAGTTAGAAAAGGAGAAATAACCATCATGAAGATGACACTTTTGTGTTTGCTAAACACCGCTTTGATGGCCACAGGACAGATGCTGTTTAAGTATGGTTCCAGTGGGAAATCGATTACTGGGATTGTGGACATTATTCGGCTGTTCTTTTCTCCGGTGGTATTTTGTGCGCTGTGCTTGTATGCAGCTACAACTGGGCTTTGGCTCTATATTTTAAGCAAGGTGCCAATCAGTTTTGCCTATCCGATCCAGGCGCTGGCATTCCCGCTGGTATTACTTGCGTCCATGCTTGTATTCAAAGAGAGTATATCAATTACCCGGTGGGTTGGAGTATTGGTGATTGTCTGCGGTGTGATGATTGCTACGCATGGATGAATTATGGATTGAGGGAAGAAAGTATGTGGAAGCATAAAGCATTTTCGACAGATGATTTTCCGGCGATATTATCCATGGCACAGGAGCAGTATGGACTAGACAATGACATTGCCAATGAGGATTTCTTGCGATATCAGTATTTTAAAAACCCGGCGGGTGATGCCCTGATCGATTTGGCGGTGGATGCGCAGGATGGTGCGCTGGCGGGACAGTATGTGGTCTGGCCCATGCGCTTTTTGATCCATGGGCAACTGCGGCAAAGTTCCAACTCACTCAATACTCTCACCGGAAAGAAGTATCGGGGACAAGGTATTTTTACTGGCCTTGCGGAAGAAACATACCGTAGAGAAGAGGAACTTGGGCATGCTTTTTGCTATGGGATGCCAAATCCGAATTCCTATCCCGGCTTTATCAAGAAACTGAATTTTAAAGAACTCGGTCCAATCCCCCTCCTGCTGCGTCCATTGCGCCCATCCCAGATGGTGGAAGAGTTTTTGCACAGTAAAGTTCTCTCCGTTTTTGGAAAGCCTACCGATCCTTTTTTCCGAATCAAAGAAAGCGTGAAAGAGGGAGCACTTGAAATTTTACCGGTTACGAAAGAGCGGCTGGAATTGGTAGATGAATTCTGGAATGCGGTGAAGGGGAAATACCCGGTAATGAACATCCGGGACGGCGCATTTGTCCGGTTCCGCTATCTGGATATGCCCCGTAGGACCTATTTCCCCTATCTGGCCGTGGAGCATGGCCGGCCTGTCTGCTTTGCGGTGGGACGGATCATGGAGGTAGCCGGGATGCAGTGTGCCATGTTGGCGGATTTCCTGTTTGCCGATGGCTATGCGGAAGCTGCCGAGCGGCTTTTGCGGAAGCTTCTGCATGAGATGCAAAACCAAGGGGCAAGTCTGGCTGGCTGTCTGATGTTTGGACATACCCAGGAATCTGCGGTTTTGAAAAAGCTCGGCTTTTTCCGTTGTCCGAAGAGATTTGAACCGCAGCCATTTCCGCTGATTTTGCGGTTGTTTGATCAGTCGCTGGAAGAAAAAGGCGTCTGCGATGTGAAGAATTGGTTCTTTACGATGGGCGACTATGATGTAATATAAGAGATGCGTATGAAAAATATTTTTACAATTGACACTGAGGACTGGTTCCACGCAAATTATGAAGATGGTCTTTTCCAAAATGATGCGGCAGTGAAATCTACAGTGGAAGAGAACACAGAAGTATATTTGGAGGCGCTGGAACGGAACAATGCCACAGCAACGTTTTTTGTCCTCGGATTTGTGGCAGAACAGCACCCGAATTTGGTAAGGAAGATTGCACAGGCCGGACATGAGGTCGCAAGTCATGGATATGGGCATCAGTTGGTCTATAAGCAGTCACCCGAGGCCTTTCGGGAAGATATCCAGCGGAGCAAAAAACTCTTGGAGGATATTACTGGGAAAGCGGTGTTAGGGTACCGGGCACCATCTTGGTCCATTACGGAGGAGTCTCTTTGGGCCCTTGCAATCTTGCAAGAGGAGGGGTTTGTGTATGACAGCAGCATTTTCCCCTTCAAAAATTTTCTGTATGGAATCAGCGGTGCACCCAGATTTCCGTTTCCGGCCGTTCAGTATCATCCGGAGGCAACAAACTTGCTGGAGATTCCGCCTTCTACGGTACGGGTGCCCGGGATGAATATCCCGTTTTCGGGGGGATTCTATTTTCGGGCACTGCCCTATCCGTTTATTCATATGTTTGCAAAGCAAGTCAACCGTGAGGGGCATCCGGTGGTATTTTATTTGCATCCGCGGGAAATTGATCCTCAACAGCCCAGACTCAAACTCAGCAAACGGGATGCGCTGATCCATTATTATGGTATTGGAGCATGCCGCCGGAAGATGGAACATATGCTGCGAGATTTTGATTGTCAGTCTATGGCTGAATATGTGAATCAAAAAAGATAACGGCGATAAAAGAAGGGGAATTGTATGTATCAGAATCCAGATTTGTTTGATCTTTCCCACACACTGGCTGGAGCATTGTTTGAAGCCACAGAGTATCCATGGCAGGTGCTTCCGCAGATCGGCGATTTCTTGAAAAAACTGGGGCCACAGCTGCCCACGGAAGTATTTGACCATCCAGATGAATTTGTCTGGATTGCAAAATCCGCACGTGTTGCACCCACAGCCAGTATCACAGGGCCCTGTATTATTTGTGAGGATGCAGAGATACGGCATTGTGCATTTATTCGAGGAAACGCACTAGTAGGAGCGAACTGCGTCGTAGGGAACTCTGTGGAACTGAAAAATGTCATTCTGTTTGATAACGTACAAGTCCCGCACTACAATTACGTAGGAGATTCCATATTGGGATACCGAGCGCATATGGGGGCCGGCTCTATTACCTCCAATGTCAAGAGTGACAAGACGCTGGTGGTTGTAAAAGATGGCCATACAGAGATTCCTACAGGCCTGAAAAAGTTTGGTGCCATGCTGGGGGACTTTGTGGAGGTTGGATGCAACAGCGTATTGAATCCGGGAACAGTGATTGGTCGCGGAACGAGTGTCTATCCCTTGTCGTCTGTCCGGGGAGTGATTCCCGCAGAGAGTATTTTTAAAAGCGCAAACAATATAGTGAAACGAGAAAAAAACTAAACCAGACAAGGCGGAAAGACCTATATGATCACCTGGCTTACATCCACAACATTCGGTAGACTGATTGCCACATTTCTGATTTCCGTGGCGCCTACTGTTGAGCTGCGGGGTGGTCTGCCCTATGGCTGGACTATCCCGTGGCCCTGGCAGCGGCGGTGTTGGACATGCGGTTAAAGGCCATTCCCGCTATTTTCCTGGGTGTCTGTATTGCAGCATCTATCATGACGATGGTAACATTCGGACTCATTCATATTTTGTGAGGAGTTTGCAGATTGTTTGCTGGTTATCATTGCACTGAAAAAGTGGAAGTAAATGTCGTAGTATTTTAAGAGTGTGAGCACAGAGAAAAGGGAACCGCTGCAGAATGAAAACTTCTGCAGCGGTTCCCTTTATACTTTATAAAATATGAGAGGAGCCGTACACTACGTGATTCTCTCCCATTAGATCCTCCAAACCACCTCTGCCCGCTCGCCGTCCAGTTTGATCTCCCGGATAAACTGGGCGGCGACGATCTTTTTCTGCTCAAAGCTCAGGGGGGCAAATTGAAGGCGCTTCCACTTCGGTACCTGCTTTTTGCTATGTATTTGGGCTTGCTTTGCCAGAATCTCCTGCCGCTGAACCTCCAGCTTCTGAATGGTCCGGTTGATGTAGGTCATGGTCAGGGCAGAGCCCTCGGCCAGAGCGGACATGAGATGGTCGATCTTCTGGTCGATCTCCGCCAGAAGCCGGGCACTTTCCGCATCTTCTCCCTGTGGTTCCTCCATATCGGGACACTCCAGCAGCAGCTGTTCCAGTTCGGCGGCTACCGACGCCTCCAGCGTCCGCAGGTCCACCCGGATGGAATGGTCACACAAACCCAGGTTGGAGCGCCCGCTGCACAGCAGATAGAACTTGCTGCCATCCCGGTTTACCTTGACACTGTATCCACAGTGGGCGCATTTCAGAAGCCCGGAGAGCCAGGTGTGCTTTCCACGGCCGGAGCCGCCCAGCTGGCGGTTTGCCTCCAGCTTATACTGGCACTGGAGCCACAGGGTGGAGGGAATGATCCCGTGGTGGAGGGCCAGCGAAAAATGCTGGTCCCGGAGGTCCTGATACTTCCCGGCGCTCCGGTCCCGCTTTCCGATGATCATGCCCCCGTGGAGGCCGTCAAACTCGTCCAGCGGATTGGAGCAGCGGAGCCCCTTTCCCTGATAGAAGAGGTAGACATCCTCGTCTGCCATGACGTATACCGGGCTATGTAAGATGCGGGAGAGAGTCACATTGTCCCAGGTGGGGCGTTTTGGGCCGGGGATCTCATCCGTGTTCAGAGCGCGGGCCACACTGCCCAGAGTGGCTTCCGGCTGGGCATAGGCGGAAAAGATCCGCTCTACCACGGACGCGTGCTCGTTGGGACAGAGAGCGGGGACCTGCCGCCCATCCGCGGCGGGAAGTTTCTGGATGGAGAACCCATAGGGGGCCGGCCCCCCGGGCCAGGAGCCCAGCTTGGCCCGCTGGAAGTAGTTGTCCCGCACCCGTTCGGCGGTGGTCTCCCGCTCCAGCTGCGCAAAGACCATGATGATGTTCAGCATGGCCCGGCCCATGGGCGTGGAGGTATCAAAGGTCTCATTGATGGATATGAACTCGACTTTGTGCCGTTTCAGAATCTCCCACAGCCGACCAAAGTCGGCAATGGACCGGGAGAAGCGGTCCAGACGGTAGACCACGATCTTCCGGATGAGCCCCTGTTCCACATCGGCCATGAGCCGCTGAAAGGCGGGGCGGTCGGTGTTTTTACCGGAATACCCCTTGTCCTCGTAGACCTGGTATTCCAGAGATACTTCCCGGCGGCACAGATCGATCTGTCCCTGAATGGAGAGGCTGTCCGCCTTGTCCACGGACTGCCGGGCATAGATCGCATCCAAGGCGGACACCTCCTGTCCTCACTCACATATTTTTTAGGATGCTATCTTCCGCGGACCTCGGTGGAGCAGGGAAGAATACGGTGCTGTTCCCGAAGTTCTGTGATACAGCGCTGGCATAGCGTTTCCAAAAGGGCACTGCGGGCCTTATCGTTGCCCTGTATGGGATGCTGATGTATGATTTCCAATGGGAGACCCTCCTTTCGGACAAACTGGCCGGTCGGACAGATTACCCTATGCAAGTGGAAGCGGCTCTATGCGACCAGCAGGACAGGCTGTGTTTTCATGACAGGAAACAAGACAAGGCCCCGGAGAATCCTCCGGGGCCTTGTCCTTTGTGGGGAAGAGAGATGTCCTTGACATAGATCAAAAAATAGCTATAATAGAATTAGAATAATTCTAAAAAAGAGTTGTGGTGAAATGAGAAAGTACGAGGCAAAGATTCTGGAGTTGGTAACGGCATCCCGAAGCCATATGACGGCCGAGCAGGTCTTTGACGAATTGCGGAAAACCTACCCGACCGTCGTCCTGGCGACCGTCTATAATAACCTCAACCGGCTGTGGAGCGCGGGAGCGATCCGCAAAATATCGGTGGAGGGAATGGCGGATCGCTATGATCGGATCGAGCGGCATGATCATTTGGTGTGCAAGCGATGCGGCCGCCTGGCGGATGTGGATCTGGGGGACCTGACGGCGCAGCTGGAACAGGCGGCCGGTCGTTCGATCCTGTCCTATGATCTGAAGCTGATGTACCTATGTGAGGAATGCAGAAACGAAGCCCAAGAGAAAGGAACGTGAGGAAACTGAAGCATTTGCCCCTGTCTGTCCGTGTCCCGATTGAGGAGGACAACCCCAGCATCGTGCGCTGGGAAGAGAAGTGTATCCGCTGTGGTATGTGTAAGGAGGCCTGCACCGAACGAATGGGCGTGCACGGCACCTATACCCTGGAGCAAACCGGAGGAAAGGCGATCTGTATTTACTGCGGCCAGTGTGCCAATGTCTGCCCGGTGGACAGCATCACCGAGCGGGACGAGTGTCCCCAGGTGCGGCAGGCCATCGCAGACCCCGACCGGGTGGTGGTGGTCAGCACCTCTCCCTCCGTGCGGGCGAGTCTGGGCGAGGCCTTCGGGATGGAACCGGGAGCCTTTGTGGAGGGAAAGATGGTGGCCCTCCTCCGGGCACTGGGCGCGGACTATGTGCTGGATACCAACTTTGCCGCCGATCTCACCATTGTGGAAGAGGCCAGTGAGCTCATCCGCCGCATAACGGAGAAGGACCGGCCGCTGCCCCAGTTCACCAGCTGCTGCCCGGGCTGGGTCCACTTTGCGGAGATCTATGCCCCGGAGCTGCTGCCCCACCTCTCCACCGCCAAGAGCCCGATCGGGATGCAGGGGCCCACGGTCAAGACCTATTTTGCGCAGAAAATGGGGCTGGACCCCCGTAAAATCGTCCATGTGGCCCTGACTCCGTGTACCGCCAAAAAATTTGAGATCCGGCGGGAGGAGATGCATGCCGCCGCCGACTACCACGGCGTAGAGGGGATGCGGGATACCGACCAGGTGATCACCACCCGGGAGCTGGCCCGGTGGGCCAAGGAAGCGGGGGTGGACTGGAATACCCTGGAGGACTCGGCCTATGACTCCCTGATGGGCACGGCCTCGGGAGCCGGAGTCATCTTCGGCAATACCGGCGGCGTGATGGAGGCCGCGCTGCGTACTGCCTATGCGTACCTCACCGGACAGGAGGCTCCGGCCGCCCTGCTGGAGCTGGAGAGCGTGAGAGGCTATGAAGGGGTGCGGGAGGCCCAGGTGGAGATCGGAGACCAGACACTGCAGGTGGCAGTGGTCTTTGGCACCGCCAATGCCAGAACATTTTGGAAGCATATCCAAGAGAGCGGGAAGGAGTACCACTTCGTGGAGGTGATGGCCTGTCCGGGCGGCTGCATCGGCGGTGGCGGACAGCCCAAGGACCTGCTGCGCGACGGGGACGAGACCCGCAAGAGCCGGATTGCAGCCCTCTACCGGCGGGACAGCTCTATGGCGCTGCGCAGCAGCCATGAGAACCCGGAGATTCAGGCGGTCTACGAGGCCTTTTATGGCAAGCCTCTGAGCGAGATGGCCGAGAAGATGCTCCACACCACGTATCAGGACCAAAGCGGACTCATCCAGGCGGATCGTCCCAATCAGAAAGGAGAAGAAAAGACCATGAAGAAGTGGAAATGCAAAGTCTGCGGATATATTCACGAGGGCGACAGCGCCCCGGAGTTCTGTCCCATCTGCAAGCAGCCCGCCTCTGCCTTTGAGCTGATGGAAGCGGCCCCTGTCAAGAGCGCAGGCAAGTACGCCGGGACCCAGACCGAGAAGAACCTGGAGGCCGCCTTCGCCGGAGAGTCCCAGGCCCGGAACAAATACACCTACTTTGCCTCAGTGGCCCTGCGGGAGGGCTATGAGCAGATCGCGGAGCTGTTCCTCAAGACCGCCGAAAATGAGAAGGCCCATGCCAAGCTGTGGTTTGAGGAGCTTCACGGCCTGGGGGACACTGCCGAGAATCTGCGCCATGCCGCCGAGGGCGAAAATTACGAGTGGACCGACATGTATGACGGCTTTGCCAAGACCGCTGAGGAGGAGGGCTTCCCGGAGCTGGCCGCCAAGTTCCGCCTGGTGGCCGCCATTGAGAAGCGCCACGAGGAGCGCTACCGTGCGCTGCTGCACAATGTAGAGACCGCACAGGTCTTCGAGAAGAGCGAAGTCAAGGTGTGGGAGTGCCGCAACTGCGGCCACATTGTGGTGGGCACGGCCGCGCCGGAGGTGTGCCCCACCTGCCAGTACGGAAAGAGCTTCTTCGAGATCCACGAGGATAACTATTGATCGTCCCGGAAGCGCGGCTTGGATCTCCATATCGGGGAAAGCTATCGTGAGGCAGAAGACCACGCTGCTCCGTTTACCTGAGCGAAACATACCCAATATCAGGAGTTTTTATGAACCTCATCTTAAGCGACCGACCTCTGGATCTGTCGGGACTTTCCGTGCCGGATCTGGAGTATATCGACCTGTCCAGTCTGAACATCAAGCACTGCATCGGCTGTTTTGGCTGCTGGACCAAAACACCGGGCCGCTGTGTCATCCGGGATGACGCCGTGAAGGTCTATCCGGCCATTGCCGCCAGCACCCGGCTTCTGTATGTGAGCCGGGTGAGGTATGGCGGCTATGATACCACGATGAAGACCATGCTGGAGCGCTCCATCCCGGTGCAGCAGGCCTTTCTCCGCCTGCACCATGGGGAGACCCACCATGTGCAGCGCGCCGTGGCGACAAAGGATGCTGTTATCCTGGGCTATGGCGCCGATTCCGAGGAGGAACAGGCGCTGTTCCGTCGTCTCGTGGACCGGAATGCCTTCAACATGAACTTTGCACGCCATCAGGTCCGGTTCGTTCCGGAGGAAGCGGTGGAGCAGGCTGTACGGGAGGAGGTGCAGAAATGGATTCTATCCTGATCCTCAACGGCAGCCCGAGAGCGCCTCGATCCAATTCCAAGCGCTACGCCCAGCTGTTTTCGGAGGCCTGTCCTTTGGAGACGGTGTACTTTGACCTCATCAAAACGGAACAGGCCAAGGTGCTGGAAGCGATGGAAGAGACTTCCCGCGTTCTGCTGGTTTTTCCACTCTATGTGGATGGATTGCCGGTGGTACTGCTGGAATTTTTGAAGTACCTGGAGGAGCACCCACCTGAGAACCGGCCCACGCTGTCGGTGCTGATCAACTGCGGCTTCCTGGAGCTGGAGCAGAATAACATCGCGGTGGAGATGATCCGTCTGTTTGCCCGTAAAAACGGCTATCCCATGGGCGCTGTGCTGAAAATCGGGGGAGGAGAGGCCATTCTGGACACCCCCTTCCGTGGCTTTGCACGCGCCAGGATCCGAACACTGGCGAGCGCCGTGGCCAAGGACCGAGAGCGGGTCATGGGCGTCACGATGCCCCTGCCGAAAAAGCTCTTTTTGAAAGCGTCCAGCCGCTATTGGGAAGCGTATGGCAGGAAGAATGGCGTGACGAGAGAACAGATGGAGACCATGAAGATCGAAGGCTGAGCAGAGACTTCGTGCCGCAATATCAGAACAAAGAAACCGGGCTTGCCGCCTGCGATGTGCAGACGGCAAGCCCGGTTTGTCTCAGTGTGGTGGAAATCCATTCGGGATGATCCACGGGCAGAGGAAATCTGCCATTAGGCGAGCAGCTGGGTCAACTCGTTGATGGAGTCGATCTCCTGCTGGGCGAGCTGGAGAAGGATCTCGCTCTGGGCCTCCACGGCCTTCTGATAGACGGCGATCTCCTGGGAGAAGTCGCCGCCCTCCTCCTCGTAGCGGACATAGAGGCTGCGGGTGGCCTGGTCCACATCGGCCTTGGCAAAGCTCTTGCCGGTGCCCCAGTAGAGGTTGTCGGCGTTGGATTCACCCCAGAGCATGTCATCCTGGATGGCGATGACCTCGGGGGAGAAGTACATGGCATACCACTCCAGCACGTTGTTCACGGTCCAGGCATACTCGTCCACCGCAGTGGCCACCTGGCCCTCCTCCAGACAGGAGATGATGTTCTCACACAGGGTGATGTTCTCCTGGGGAGCCTCGTGGGGGACGATGGGACGCTCATACATGAGACCCAGCAGATGCTTCTGGGCATAGGCAAAAGCGGTCAGATTCTGGGCGGTCAGCTCCCGACCGCGGTTCCAGAGCTCCTCCATCTTGGCGGTATCCTGGGCGTTCCGGGCCTCGGCATAGGCCTCGTTGACGGAGCAGATATCCTCGCTCATGGCCTGGGCGGTCTCCTTCAGGGACTCCAGAGCGGTGTGGTAGGCGTCCATGTCGACCCCCACCCGAGTCAGAAGCTCCTCATCCAGCGAGGCGAGGATTCGGTCATACTGGGCGGTGAAGTCCAGATAGAGCGCGGGAGTCTGGTCGATGTACATGGCGAGGGCGCCGTAATAGCGGATATTGAAGTTCATGACCGCTTCGTTGTAGGTTTCAGGGGTATCGTACTGGGAATGGTAAATCTCCTCGTAGAAGGGGAAGACGGTCTCCATGTCCTTCTGCAGCAGGAAGCCGTTGACCGTGGAGGGGACGCCGGCTGCATAGTAGGAGAAGTCATCCGAGTAGGTGTAGGTCTGATACCCCTCGGTCAGCACGCCGTCCTCAAAGCATCCCTCGGGCTCGGGGGAGTAGGGATATTCGTTGACAAAGTAGTCCAGCATGGCGTACATCTCGGGGGCGGAGTAGGAGCTGGTATAGGTGTCGAACTCATAGGCCGGGAGCTCAAAGTTCAGGAAGGCCAGGGTCTTGCCCACCCAGTCCGGGTGGACCCGGTTGATCATCTCCCAGGCGCCCACGGTCCAGTCGTACTGGGTGTAGGAGGAACCCCACTCTTCCGCGCCGTGCAGGCAGAAGACCAGATCATTTTCGGGCTGATAGCCGGAGTCGATCATAGCCTTGGCCATGGCGAGGACCAGGCCGACGGCGCAGTTGTCGTCCTGGAAGCCCTTGAAGTGCACGTCATAGTGTCCGCCCACCAGGATCTGATGGTCAGAGGACTTGCCGGGAATGCGGCCCATGATATTGTACGTGGTGCCCTCACCCACATTGACCTCGTTGTCCACGACCAGCGTGGCGGTAACCGGACCGGCGGCCAGCTTTTCCTGGATCTCCTGGGAGTCGGACAGGCCGATGGACAGGGTGGGGATGGCGGTGGGACCGCAGATATCCTGACAGTTCAGGGCGTCATCCGCGATCTGAGAGAAGCCGCCCACATTGGCCGCCAGAATGGCGGCGGCGCCCTGGTGCTGGGCCTCCAGCATGGGGTAGGTGATCCACCAGTCGTTGCGCTGATCGATGTCGATGAGCACGATCTTTCCGGTCACATCCAGGCCCTCATAGTCCCACATGGTACCCTTTCCCACATAGACCACCTCGGCGGTGATACCCTCCGCGGGGGTGCTGGCGGTGGCATAGGAGTAGACCGGATAGGACACGCCGTCCACCGTAAAAGAGGCGCCGTTGAACTGCCAGCGGTCGCAGTCGGCCGCCACCTTTTCCACGTCGGAGAGGCCGATCTCCTCCATGGTCTGCACCAGATAGTCCGCAGCGGCATGCTCGGCATCGCTGCCCGCGGTCCGTCCGCCCAGCTCCGAATTGAAGAAATCCGGGTTGGTGGTCAGCTCATAGGCGATATCATAGGCATAGTCCGGGGATACCGCATTCAAGAAGCTCTCATAAGCAGCCTCGGGGTCGGCCGGAGCAGCGGCCGCGGATTCCTTCGGGGCAGCAGCGGTGCAGGCGGTGACCGAAAGGGTCAGTGCGCCTGCCAGCAGCAGGGTCAGGAAATGGTTCGTGTGTTTCATGTCTCTCTCCTCGATACCTCAGCAGATTTTTATACCACCGCCAGGGGCGGATGATAAAAAAACACGATGCGCCACCCATACTGGCACACCGTGTCTGCGAAATTTTCTCCATAACGATACCGATGGAGTCCCCGTCGAGAGAGATTGTTCCTGCGGATGCAAGACTTTTAAATCACTCTTATTGACCATTTCACAAGTTGATGTGCGCCAGGCGCAGGTTATAAAGTAAACCAACTTATAAAATCGGAGCGAAAGCGGCTCCATCAATAAGGCAACAAAAGTTGCCAATCCGTACCCGCGGTACGGTCCCCGGCTCTTCGACGGGTTTTCGGCATTTGACCCGGCCGTCCGTGTAGCCTCGATCCGCCTGGCAGACGGATGGTCAAACGTGCATCTCGCACAGGTATCTAATTGCTGAGTGCTATTGTAAAAGAGCGATGACACTTTGTCAAGAAAAAAATTTACGTTTCGAAAAAAAGATTACTTGAGGCTTTTTGCCTTTTAAACGGAATAAAATGGGGGTTTAAGTGATGATAAAATGTAATATTTTATATAAAATTTCGAATAGTAATGAAAAAGGGGCGTCCGATCTGATATCCCGTTGGGCAGACAACCGCTCTTTGGGCTGAAATGCTGTATCATGAATTGTATAACGATAGAGTAGTACAGATCTGCACGGAGCGGGAGGGCCCATGAAACAATGCAAAACAGGAGCGGTGCTGATTTCACTGCTGGGGATCATGAGCGGAATGATGATGGCGGGAGCGGCAGAGGAAGCGGAGATCCCGCTGAACAGCGAGACCTTTCCGGACCCCGCTTTTTTGAGCTGGGTAAGCGACCGGGATACCGATCGTGACGGCAGTCTCTCCCAGATGGAATTGGACGCAGTGACAAAAATGGACCTGAGAAAATTGGGAATTCAGGATTTGCAAGGCCTGGAGTATTTTCGAAATCTGGAGAGTCTGAATTGCAGCGAAAACGATCTTACTATCCTGGAATTGACCGATTTTCCCGCCATGAACTCGCTGACCTGCAATGAGAATCCCAGGCTCTCTGAGCTGCGTTTGGAAGGGGTTCCGGAACTGGAACATCTCTACTGCTTTCACTCCAATCTTTCCGAACTGGATCTGCACGATGTACCCAAACTGACCTATTTTGCATGGGGCGGCAGCCCGCTGACAGAATTGGATCTGAGCGGAAATCCGGAATTGCAGATCCTCCATGTTCTGGGCGGGACGCTGACCACTGCGGACTTGTCCCAGAACCGAAAACTGGAGACAGTGCTTTGGAATCATACGTTCATTCAGACGTTGGACCTCTCCCAGCAGACCGATTTGACCTATCTGAACTGTACGGATAACCAGCTGCTCTCCTTGGACCTGTCCCATAACACAAAGCTGGAGACCGTTTATGCGGGGAAAAACCAGCTGCTTGCCCTTCGCCTTCCGGATCGAGAGGCACTCTTTTTGGATTTTACAGAGTAGAGCCCAGCCCGGATCGCGCTGGAGCCGGGGGAAAATGGGATTTCACTGGAACCGTTTGCGCCGTGGATCCAGCCCGAAAAAATCACCGAGTTGAAGGGTGGCGTTCTGGATGGAACACGGATCCAGCTGGACGCACCCAATGAGACTCTGACCTATCGCTATCGGGAGGGGGATGCGGTCCTGGATGCCGCCATTTCTGTGACGGGAGAAAATGGCTGGGCGGTTCCGCTGTCCATTGAAAATTGGGAATATGGGGCGATCCCTTCCAAACCACAGGCAAAAGCGGCCTTTGGCGAGACCACATTTTCCTATTCCGAAGGAAGGGAGGGACCCTATCAGGCGGAGGCGCCGGTCCACGCGGGAGCATGGTACATCCGTGCGGACGTAGAGGGGACCGAGCAATACCAGGGGCTCACAGCGGTCGTGCCCTTTGAGATCCGACAGGCGGTCCCCAATTACCTGGAACCCGGGGAAAAAACGGCGGTCTATGGGGATTCCCTGGGCGATGTGAGATTGGAAACCGGCTTTTTGTGGGAGGACCCCACCCTTCCGGTGGGAGAGGCTGGAGATCGGATCCACTTTGCATCCTATACCCCGGAAGATGCGATCGATTATCTGACAGTGGCACACATTCCGGTCCACATCCGGGTTCTGCCCTATGACGGCACGCAGCTCCCCATCCCCGCGCTTTCCAGTGTGGAAGATGTGGAAAAGCTGGAGATCTGGCACGGCAAATACCAGCTTCGAACAGACGTAGACTATACAGTTGAGCTGACATCCGGGGACGGAGAGCGTCAGGTCACGATTCGCTTTATGGGGAACTATACCGGAACCGTCCTGCGGACCTTTGCAGATATGGGCGCTGGTGGGGGTGCGGGCCCTCAGTACGTGTCGATCCTGGCGGAATCCACCGGCGGTGGAGAAATCACGCCCAGCGGCAGGGTCCGCCTGGTGCGCGGCGGCAATCAGAGCTTTACAATACAGCCACAGGCCGGATACCGGTTGGAGCAGCTCCTGGTCGATGGAAGTGCCGTGGAGTATACCGAGACCTATTCTTTTGAAAATATCACCCAAAACCATACGATATCGGCAGTATTTGTTCAAAAGTCCGTCGTTGTGGATCCGGAGATCACCGGGGTCGCACAGACCCTGAACACCAGAGACCATAACGCCTTTTTCTTCGGCTATCCTGGTGAGCGCTTTGGAGCGGACGATACACTGACCCGCGCTCAGGCCGCACAGCTCTTTTATTCGCTGCTTCTTACTCCGGGGAATGCCACGGATGCGGGGTTCTCCGATGTGCCGGAGGATGCGTGGTATGCCAGGGCAGTCAACACGCTGGCATCCATGGGAGTGGTTGCAGGGGTAGGCGGTGAAAAATTCTGGCCGGAAGCGCCTATCACCCGCGCAGAATTTGTCGCAATGGCCGGGCGGTTTGCACATCCTGTGGAAGCGGGAGGCATGACCTTTGCGGATGTCCAGGAGGATGACTGGTTTTATGAGGCGGTTCAGAGCGCCGTCTGGTACGGCTGGATTTTCGGGTATCCGGACGGCACCTTTGGACCGGAACAACCCATGACCCGCGCCCAGGCAGCCGCCATCCTGAACCGGATGTTGGGACGCAGCGCAGATCGGGCCTTCCTTGCCGAAGACCATGGGCTGCGGGAGTTCCGGGATGTTTCAAAGTCCCACTGGGCCTATTTTGACATCTGTGAAGCGGCCAACGGACACGGGTATGAGAAAAGAGATGGCCTTGAGTTCTGGATTGCGATCCTTTCCTAGGATCGATCGAACCAAGCGGGCTGGAACATGAAAAATCCCCCTGCCGGAAATATTCCGGCAGGGGGATTGCTCTGTGTGGGGGGATCCGAGATTAATAGTAGATGTCCTCCAGGATCAGCATCCAGTAGTGGTCCAGCCCCTCGCCGGCCATGGCAAAGTCGGCGGCCACGGGCATATGCTCCTTGGAGAAGTTGTCCAGGAACTCCTTGCTCAGGACATCGTCGATGGTCAGGCCATTGTCGTGCATGTAGACGGCCAGCTCCACCTGGAACTGGGGTACGTAGACGGAGGAGGGCATGGCCCATCCGGACAGCTTACCGGTCATACCGGCCTCGGCGGCCTTCTCGGTGATCATGCTGTTGATCTTGTCATAGTCGCCCAGATCGTCCTCGGTGATCTCCAGGTTGAGAACGGTGGGGTAGGCCTGGGTGGGGGTGGGGCAGCACTGCTCGGCCACGATGAAGCCCTGCTTGAAGGCCTCGTCCAGGATCACGTCGTACATGGGGCAGTTGGTGCCGAAGATGTTGGTGTTGGGGCCGTACTTCTCGATCTGGCGGGGCAGGTCCTCCCGGAGGAACTGGAGCATGGCGGCCTTGCCGTTGCCGGTCTGAGGATCGGGGGTCATGACCTCCACAAACTCCATGCCCAGCTCCTCACAGGTGGCCTTCATCATGTCCCGTCTCTGGACCTTGGACTCAGAGGCCATGTGAGTGGGGAAGGAGTAGTGGATAAAGGTCCGGGCGCCCATCTCATAGGCCTTGGTGGGGATGGTCACGCCGCGGCGGACCCAGTCGGTGTTGATGGCCAGATCCACATAGTCGTTGAGAAGCTGGGGATCGTCGTTGCTGGTGACGATGGTGGTGATGTCGGGGCGCTTCTCCTTGATGGTCTGGAAGGCGGGGACAATGCCCTCCATGCCGTTGTTGAAGAGGATGTACTTCATCTCGGGGTCATCGGCCAGGCTGGTGACTACGGAGATGCAGCCCTCCACGTTGGTGGCAAAATCCTCGGGCAGGGTCTTGTGCACCACGATGTCGGGGTACTTCTCCACCATCTCCTGGGCGCCGCGGAACTCGTCCTCAGAGACGGTCAGGGTGGGGGTCACGATGCCGATCTTGTAGGAGTCCTCGGCGGCGGCGCTGGCGGAAGGATTGGCAGCCGGGGTGCCCTGGGGATTGCTCCCGGTGGTGCTGCATCCGGCGGCCATGGATACGACCATCAGCACGGACAGCAGCAGGGAAACGAGTTTCTTCATGGTGTGTATTCCTCCTGATTCTATTTTTTAAAGCCTACGCTTTAAAATTCTGAAGTTTCAGGTCCTTTTCCTTCTTGAGATTCATGATAATGGCGATCACGATCACGCCGTAGGCCAGGAAGGACCGGAAGTATTCGCCTACGGAGGGGTTGTTGAAGAGATTCTGGCCCGCCATGGGGGAGGTGATAAAGAGAGTGTGGAAGAGCACCACGCCCAGGAAGCAATTGCGCAGTTTGGCTTCCCGGATGGTGGCACCGCCCACTAAAATGGCCGCGGCCGCATAGGTCTCGATCCCCAGATGCCCGGTGTAGACCAGAGCGGTGCCAAAGTCGCCCACAGTGATGATCTGGCTCATGGCGGCAAAGATGGTGGAGATCACGATGCAGATGGTGCGGATGCGGTTGCTGTTGATGCCCAGCAGATTGGCATTGTGCAGATCGCTGCCCACCGCCTTGGCCAGGACCCCCAGCTTGGACTTTTGCAGATAGATCAGGATCAGGGTAAAGGTGCCGATGATAAGGAGAGGGAGCAGGGAGTAGACCTTTCCGTCCAGCGTAAAGGGCAGGACGCTGGTGAATACCTGCTTGAGGGGGGCCACATCCAGCATGTTGCGTACGCCCACGCCGGTATCCAGCAGGATCGCCTCATTGGCGGGGTGGAAAATAGTCCCATAACCCACCATAAAGACAAACTGGTAGAGGACGGAGCTGAGCTGTCCGATCATGATGGAGACGATCATCTCGGTCCCCCGGGCCCGGTTGAGCAGCATGGCCACCAGGGTGCCGAAGAGCACCGACAGCGCAATGCTGACTCCCACCACAAAGAGCAGGATGGGGAGGCCGGAGAGATTCAGATCCATAGCCAGGACGATGGCGGTCTGGGCACAGATGGCCCCCACCACAATGGCGAAGTTGATGCCCATGCCGCAGGTCACCGGCAGGATCAGGGCCAGGACAAAGAGAGTGTTGCGGATGAAGCGGGTATAGACCTCCGAGGAGAGATAGGAAAGGCTCACCCCGGCGTAGTGAAAGGACAGCAGGCAGAGCAGGAATACGGCAATGGGGACCAGGTTATTTTTTAAGAACTTCATTTCCCGCATCCTTTCTCTGGAAGATAAACGCATAAAGAATAATGCCGCTGGTGACGATGGTACGGAGGATCTCGGCCATTTCCGGCAGCAGAAGGGCGTTGGCCACGGGAATGGACAGGAGATAGGTGGTCTGATACAGGAAGGTTCCGATCAGCGCGTTGGCCACCGCGGCCTTTTTCTGGCTGGCGCCGCCGATGACAATGGCGGAAATGGCGGGGAAGCTCATCATAAAGGGCCCGTCGTAGAGGTGCAGGAAGCCGTAGCTCTGAGAGTAGACCACCACGCCCACGGCGGCCAGGACCATGGAGAGGATGATGCCGATGGTCCGGTACCGGTTCACCCGCAGGCCGGCAAGGCTGGAAAAGCGCTCATTTTCCGCAATGGCGGAGAAGATGATGCCGGTGCGGGTCTTGGAGAAGAGCCAGAGCAGGGCCGCGATGACAAAGAAAAAGAGGAGCAGGCCCACCGGAATGACGATCCCCCCCACCTTGATCTGCCACAGCCGGTCCAGAATGCCGCCGAAATAGATGTCCAGATTGACCCGGGGGCGCAGGCCCTGTCCGCCGATGGGATAGAGCATCTGGCGGTTGGTCACCGGGACGAAGGTATAGAAGATGTTCATGATGGGGATGAAGGAGTACCCGGCAAAGGTGCCCACGATCTCCTCGTTCAGCTTGAGGCGGTTCAGAATTTTGCTGTATCCAAAGCCGAAGAGAACGGCGATGGCAGCCCCCACCAGAAGGGATACAGAGAAGCCCAGCCAGCCGGTCATCTTGTAATTGAGGGCGAATACCATACCCAGCAGACCGGCGGAGAGTCCGATGGACATACCGAAGTTTCGTCCGGCGCCCACGTTCATCATGGGGATCAGGGAAAGGACCAGAATGCCGTTCATGGCCCATTTGATGAGGGCGTCGTTGATAAGGCTGACAAAGCTGATGTCCACCAGCACGGCCAGGATCAGGAGCACCAGCATGTAGAGGGACATGATGAACCGCGGAGGATTGATGGCGTGAAGCTTCATGCGTTTCCCCTCCCGTACAGCGACAGCGTCAGTTCTTCCAGGTCCATCTCACCCTCGAAGGTCTGAAATACCTGACCCTGATACATGACCACCACCCGGTCGCAGACCCGGACCAGCTCCTCCAGCTCGCCGGAGGTAATGACGACGGTGGTGTGGTCCCGCTCGTTCATCTTCAAGAGCCAGTCCAGAATCAGCTCTTTGGAATAGATGTCAATGCCGCGGGTGGGCTCGTTGACAAAGAGCAGCTTGGGCGCAAAGGTGAGGGCCCGGGCGATGCAGACCTTTTGCTGGTTGCCGCCGCTGAGCTCCCGGACCGGGGCGTCAGGCGAGCGGCAGACGATGTTGAGCTGCTCGATCATGGCCTGGGCATGGGCCTGGATGGCCTTCCGGTCCAGCAGGGAGAGGGCTGGGCAGGTCTTCCAGCGCAGGAACTCCCGGTGCCGCAGCTCCGTGCCGAAGATCATGTTTTTCCAGACCGGGCTCTCCCGGAAGAGGCTGGTCTTTGCCCGGTCGTCCGAGAGGTAGTAGATCCCCCGGGCGGTCAGGGTGCTGTTATCCCCCAGGGAGAGCTCCTCCCCCTTGAAACGGGCCTGGAAGCTAGCCGGTTTGAGCCCGAAGAGGCCTTCCGCCAGCAGTTCCTGCCCCTGACCGGCCAGACCGGTGATCCCCAGCACCTCCCCCTCCCGGATATCCAGCTCGGTGCCGTTGATCTGGGAGAGCTGCATCAGGACGTCGCCTTTCTGCTTCTTTGCCGCGCGCTGGGTCTTGACGATTTTCCGCCCGACCATGTCATCGGCAAAGGCTCCGATGGAAAAATCGGCCTTCTCATAGGTGGAGATCAGCGCGCCGTCCCGGAGCACGGAGACGGTATCGCAGACCTGCATGATCTCCTCTAGACGGTGGGAGATGAAGATGACGGCGATACCCCGGTCCGCAATCTCCCGGATACAGGAGAGAAGGGCCTTGGTTTCGGTGATGTTGAGGGAGCTGGTGGGCTCGTCCAGGATCAGCAGACGGATGTTCTGCTGGTCCAGCTCCCGGGCCAGCTCCACAAACTGCTTCTGGTTCAGGGAGAGGGCGTCGATCACCTGGTCCGGGTCCATATGGGCGCCGATGGCCTCCAGTGCGTGCTGGGCGTCGCGGACATTGTTCTTCGGGTCCAGCAGGGAGAGCTCGGGCAGGAGCGGGGTGGAAAACCGGGTTTTCTCCCGGTTGATCTTGATATTCTCCGTCACGGTCATGCCGGAGAACAGAGCCAGCTCCTGGTGTACCATGGCGATGCCGCAGGCTACGGACTGACTGTGATTCTGGATGGTAATATCCCGGCCGTCCAGGAGGATCCGGCCGGTGTAGCCCCCCGAGCGGGCGATGGTCTCGTTGCCGTTGAGGATGTTCATGAGGGTGCTCTTTCCCGAGCCGTTGGCGCCGATGAGACCGTGGACCTTTCCGGGGAGGATGGTCAGGTTGATGTCGTTGAGTACCGTGTGTCCGTCAAATGCCTTTGACAGATGTTTGAGTTCCAGCATAATGCCCTCCGGACATGGGTTCAGCAGAATGGTGCTTCCAAGTAGACATAAAAAAACAGTTCCCCAAACGCGATGGGATGTGGAAGCATGCACCGTGCTTAGAAAACTGAGCGTGTGGTTTCATTGGGGAAAAGGCCAATGCCTATGGTAGGATACTGGAAGGGGGGGCGTTTGTCAAGGTTTATCTTTAGATGTAATAATGACACGAAATATATAGGGTTTCTCTATAAGGAGAGCAGAAAAAAAGCCCGCAGGGCTGCCAGTTGCCCAAACGACTGCTCTGTAATTAGTAACTTTTTTTCTTGATTATTCCGGGTGTTTTGATAAAATATTACAAGGTAGAATGAAATAAAGTGGATATCGAATAGAGTAAAAGCAGATGCAGATAGAGATGGATCGATCCCTATCTGTTTCTTTTGTGGATCTTTCGATTTTGAAGTTGGATTTATGATGCTTTTGCTGCATCTGGTCTGAGACGATGTATGGCAGCAGCAATATAAGAGAAGATCCTGTTTTCTAAGGATGGCACTACGAAAATCATAGAGGGAGGAAGCAAAATGAAAGGAAATTGGAAGCATACACGCTTCCGGGACCGGTTAGTATCCGGCATTTTGACTGTCGTGATGCTGACCGGACTCCTGCCCACAGCGGCCTATGCCGCTCTGTGGGACAACACCCCGGATCAGAACCAGGAGATCTTGGAGAGTCTGACCGAATTCTGGGGCGATGAAAAGACCGCCAAGGAGGCCATGGAGCTGCTGCGTACCTATGGACTCATCGACGAGGAGGGAAATGTCCTCACAGACTGGAGTGGAACTATGACCATCCAGGAGAAGGGACGTTCCTTGACCATCGCTGAGGCGCGGACCATGTCTGAGAACAATGTGACTGTGAATGGCCGTGCCTGTGAAAGCACTGAGTTGAAGGCTGTGTTGGAAACCATGGAAAAGCTGGGACTGCTGGTGGGCGATGTGCCCGCGGCAGAGTGGCAGCTCCAGGTAGACGGTCAGTCGGTGGCACCCGCAGGATTGGCGGCCGCCCTGTCGGAGGACGAGACACCGGCAGTGACGGTGTTGGGAACTGCCGTGGACAGTGCGGACGTACTGGCAGTAATCGACTTCCTGGACCAGTATGGCCTGCTGACCGACACCGGCGCGCGCTCCGAGTGGGACATCATCCTGCCCGACGGGGAGCGAAAGACCGATCTGACCGAGCTGCTGGCTATGCTGGAGCGCGGTAACTACGACCCCGCTATGGTCATCACTGTGGATGGCACTCCCATCACCATGGCGGACTTCAAGACCATGATGGACATCCAGAAGGAAGTGGAGCGTATCCGCTCCACCTACTTCCCCGAGGGAGGCGTGGATTGGACAGAGGAGCAACTGGAGAGCCTTTATGACCTCTATTTACAGCTCCAGAATGAGGGGATTACCCTCTACAACACCCAGGGGGCGGACGGCCTGGTGTTCCCGTCGGGTATCGACCAGAATGCAGCGATCTCGGTGAGTCTGGACAAAACTTCTGTTTCAGCGGTAGCCGGCGGCAGCGTGACCGCTACCTATACGGTCACTGGAGCAGAGGAGGACCAGGATATCTCCTTTGAGGTGTCCGTACTCCCTGCCTCTGCGGCAGGATTGGTAACGTCCAAAACCTACCCGGTGGAAATCACCGGGAACGGGACGGGCACCGTGACGATCCCAGTGGGCAAGCTGTCCTCCCAGTGGACGGATGATACCTGGAAGGGAGAAAAGACCTTCTATCTCTACGCATCCAATGTAAAAAATGCCGCCTTTGCCGGCGGCGCCCTCAGCCACACGCAGGCGGTAAAGGTAACCAATGAGATAAACTTCCAGACCCTCATCTCAGAAAGCGCTAAAAACACCAGCCGAACGGTAAACTTCACGGACGCGCAAAAGTACTTTTTGCGCAACCAGGCCAGCCATATGGACTGGTCTGTGTCAGTGTCCGGCAATAAGAGCACTGTGTTCACACAGACAGAAGAAAATCCGGGATGGAGTGAATACCATCTTTACTATCAGTACTTGAAGAGCGGGGCCTATTTGGGTGATAAACAGTTGGTCGGTACCGAATTGGGCTACACCCAGCGGGGAAGTACATTAAAAAATAAAGATGCAGCCGATTTTTACAATCTGATTTTGGGAGGAAACGCTTCTTCCCAGCTGCCTTTGGTCAGTGGTTCCACAGCGAGCACCCCGGTCAAAAACACCGGTTCTCAAAATACCGCGATCCCTGCCGCATTAAAAACTGCGGACAGTATTACATTGCAATCTACGGGCATCTGTGACCATGTAAAATCTTCTTGGGTGTATTCGAGTTTCCCGTATTACTACGGACTGGAAGCAACAGACGGCACCTTCGATGCTACCACTACGGTTACCATTAAGGATACACAGGCACCCAAGGTGACTGGGGTGGCCTTCCCTGAGGAGACCTTCTCCATGGGGGCACAGGCTCCCATCACCGTCACCTTCTCCGAGCCGGTGCAGTCCTCCGGCGTCCAGCTGACGGCAGACGGAAAGGAGCTGTCCGCTCAGGAACAGAACACGGTCAGCAAGACCCTGACCTTCCTCTATCCGGTGGAAACTGTGGGGCAGCAGAGGATTTCTGTTGCCAAAATCTCCGGCGCCAAAGACGCGGCGGGGAACGCCATGGCGGCGGACACGACCTCCCGGACCTCTGACCAGATCCTGGATACAATCACCATTCTGGAGGCATTGAAGCGGCAGCCGGGCCACGAAGCGGAGGTCACGGATCTGACCTATGAGCCGGCCCAGGGCGACCAGCCAGAAAAAACCACCGCCACAGTGAACGTTACCATCGACTTGCCCCTCAAAAATTACGAGGACACGACTCCTGATGACCAGCTGACCCAGGAGCAGAAGACCAACAAGGATCTGCGCAATCTGCTTCTGGACAGCTATACTCTGGACAGCGGCTTTGCCAGCGGCAAGGTGGCGGCCTCCATCGACGGCGGGGATACCCTCATCCCTCTGGTTCTGGACAATGGCACATCGCCTGCCTCCATGACCGCTACGGTGGAGATCGACGCATCCGAGCTGGCCGGTTTTGACGGAGATGCCAAGAGCTTTGTCATGGAGTTCTATCAGATCTCCGTGGACAAGGAAAACGGCAATACAGTCTCCGCTGGAGATCTGTTGTTCGGATATTATACGGCTTTCTCGGTGAAGCCCCCGGTTCCGCTCACCGGGGAGAATCTGGCCATCGAAACACCGGAGGGGTGGCAGGACACCATCTATGTGAACGACCCGCCCGCCGATGAAGCGTTGATGCTCACCGGAAAAGTGTCTGGCAGTGGGTACACCTGGACCCAGACACGCTGGGTATCCGACGATGAGACCATCGCCAGTATCGACGCCCAGGGTGTCATCCACCCCCTGAAGGCCGGTACGGTCACCTTCTACCTGGAGGCCGTCAATGGCAATCTGGAAGAATATCAGGGGGAGGACTACCGCTCCGAGGGGATTACCCTCACCGTTCAGGAGGGCGCAGAACCCTATCTCCGTATTCCGGAGAGCCAGATCACCCTGCGTTCCGGTGACCCGTTGACTCTGCGCTGGGCCTCCAACCTGGCCCAGAAAAATCGCGAGTTCGGCATGACAGAGGAGGAAAAAAAGACCACCTTCACCATTGCGGTCTACCCCGGGGACAAGACGCAGGGCCAGGCGGTGAAGACTTACACCGTCACCTATGATCCCAGCACTCCCGATGGTACCCTTGAAATGGGCAACGGGACCACCGCTCCCATGTGGACGATGGGAGAAGACGGAACGATGACGCCCAATCAGTCCTTTCTCATCCCGGGCCTGGATGACACAAAGGATGGTTATACCATCGTCCTCTCCGTGCAGGCGGCTAAGGGCGTGCCCGGTGTGAGCGCGGAAGAGCGCACCTTCAAGGCCCAGACCCGCGTGACGGTGACAGCGCAGCCGGTATCTGTGGCCCTTGCCCGGCCCCAGCGGCTGTTCGTTACCAATGAGGGCAGCCTGACGATCCCCTACACCCTCGCCAATTTTGACGCCGAGGGAGGCGGTGGTGCATTCAAACTCACCGTTACCGACAATGCTACTGGCAAGACCATCGTCAACACAACGGATTACAAGGCTTACGGCGATGTTGCGGGCGGTTCCTTCGTCCTGGATTTGGGCGGAGTCCGGCCCAATGACGGATTCCGTACCATCTATGACGTATCGCTCCAGGCCAAAAATACGACCGCCGGACAAGACTGGAGCCGGGACAGCTTCACTCTCTATATTTACGACAAGAGTGCTCTGGACATCCTGGTACAGCCGGTGAGCCGCAATGGCGTCAGCACTGTGGATGTAAAAGGAAACACCATCACGATGTCCAACGAGGATTGGATCGCCTCGCTGTCCCAGGATGAGATTCTGGCCCTGAACCGGGATATCAACCTCCAGACCGCCATCTCCATTAACTACGGAGACCACGCCTGGGGCGAGGCCAGCGACCGCATTCGCTGGGTGGTGGAAAACAGTGAAGCGGCCACTGTAAACTATCCCCAGGGCGCCTATTATGAGAACATCGAGGGGCTGCCCTACTCCTCCTATGCCCCGGCTACCCAGTTTCTGCTGTCCGGCAAGAATGACGGCAAGACGGTGGTGCAGGCCATCCACGACCTGGCTGGGGATGCACTTGGCTCCAGCGTAGAGATTACGGTGGAGACTCTGAAGGACAAGCTTTACCTGTTCCAGTTCTATCCCGCTGTGTCCGGCCTCACCATGACCTATACCAACGGCGCGGGAGAGGAAAAGACCGCCACAAGCGATGATCAGGGCCGTTTTGCCATCTATGAGGCCAGCGGCATTGCATCTGACGTGTATGTGCAGGGAATGGTTGACGACGAAGTGTATCTTGGAACAGTCTACCAGAACAGACTGGTTACACAGGAGAAGGACGCGGTGAGCCTGGAGCTCTATCCGCTCAATTCCCTGACCCTGCGCAAGGTTGCCACCCTGCCCCTGTATCTGAAAACGCCGGATGGAGCGGATTACAGTGGGGAGGCCACGGTCCGCGTGGGCGTCTACCGCAACGGCGAGTATTGTCCGGATGCCCGTTACTCGTTGAAGAAAGAACAGGCTGCCGCGCTCCCCGGTGATCAGGACCAGAAGGTCACATTCCAGGACGGCAAGGCCACCTTCTATTTCGATGTGACCCAGTTCAATACTAACAACGGGGAAGATCCCATCACGGCGGCGGACAACATTGAGTTCGCGGTGGAGATCCGGACCGGAGAGACCTATTATCCCATCTTCTTCTCGGCCAGCGGCACCACCAATGAGAGTGACGCCATCCGTATGGGGGAGCGCATCCTTAATCTGGAGAAAGTACCCGCCGGACAGGAGAACCAGCCCTTTGCGGCCCAACAGACGCTGTATTTCTCCGGCAAGGAGAGCGGACTGAGTGCGGACCTCCGGGGCCGTGCCGGAAAGGTCGGTCCCAGCGCGGACTATCCCGACCCGCTGCTCTCCACCGTCGTGCTCTGGTGGGGCGAGAAAGGCACGGATACCGATCCTGATACCAAGCGTTCCGCCTATTACACGGACAGCCGTGACAACAAACTCACCGAGCAGGAGATTGTCAATGACCGGTATCCCTTTGCCTCCATGCCCGTGACCACCGTTCTTACCCCCATGGACCAGAAACAGGTGGAGTACCTGAAGATCGAGGATCTGCGGGGGCGCGGCATTCAGCTTCATTATGTGGGCGCAGACGGCAAGGAGCCCAAGAGTGAAACCATGTCCTGGTCGTTTTTCAATGCGCTGAAACTGGAGAAGGCCACCGGCTCTGCGGCATTGCCGGAAGAGTTGAAAAGCCTGGCCAACATATCCAGTGCCGCAGATGGCAGCATGTTCCAGTCCCTGGTCAACGATTTTATCGGTGCGGGGATCACCCTTGCCACCCAAGTGGGGCTGGATCTGCCTTTCCTTCAGCTCAAGCTGGTGCCCACAGAGGATCCAACCGTGTTCCGCGGCATCGTCTATGTTGGACTGAACAATATCCAGGGTGACAATGTGACTGGCATCGACGCCGATACAACCGCGCGGGACTATGACTTGGATCCCACACCGGGCCTGGAGCAGATCAAGGGGCTGTACCGGCAGGGCTTGGCATACGGCAAAACCATGGCCAACCAGGTGAAGATGGCGGCCAAGATACTCGAGGCCAATATCAAGCAGGGCGGCGGTACCAGCAAGACCGGCGACCGGAAGACATATTACGCCCTGAACGGCGGTTTTGAGACGGAGGTCTATTTTGACTTTACCGCCAACCGTTGGAAAATGGTGGTCATGAATGGTGGACTCCAGGCCGGCGGCGGTATGGGCTACGAGTGGACCTGGAACACCCAGGCGGGACCTGTCCCCCTGCTGGCCCAGTTGGAATTGGGCGCCTCGGCTATTGTGGATTTCAACGCCGCGGTGGATAACGTGGCCAAGGACACCGACTATCTGACCCAGTTCTACATCTATTCCTACATGCAGGCATTCGGCGGTTTTGGCTTTGACTATGCGGTCATCGCCCTGAAACTAGGTATGTTCGGCCAGATTTCCATGAATGCCCAACTCCAGTGGCTCAACTCCTTCCGGAATGGCGAGCATTTTGGCTGGTCTGTGGATGTGAGGGGGAGCGTGGGTATGAAATTCCAGGTGGAGCTTCTGTTCATTTCCTACGAGAGTATTCTCTGGTCCCAGCCCATCAACGTGTACAGCGGTACCGGTGATGACTGGGATATGATCAACGACTACTGGGAGCAGGTCGGAAACGGTACGTCGGGCTCCGAGATCATTTGGCCTGACGGGACAAGCGGCCGTCTTCTGATGTCTGCCGGAAACGGCATGGGTATCTACGAGGCTGATTTGGAGCCCAAGCTTCTGGAGCGCGACTATCTCAGCCAGTATCCGCGCACCTATGACCGCTCCGGTCCGGAGGAAAGCAGCGGTTTCCTCAACGCCATCGGCGATTTCTTTACCGGCGGTAGCGAGGCCGAGAGTACCATCCGCACCGAGGTCATTGGGAACGCCTATCCCCAGGCCGCGCCTGTCCTCTCAGATGACGGCGCATGGATGTTCTATTTGGATGACATGGGCAATGGGAGTGACGCCACTGTGGTACGCGTCAAGGCTGCGTCCCAGAGCGGTGAGGGCTATGACGCCCGGGCGGCAAAGGCCCTGAGCGACGAAGGCTACGGCGACAGCGGGCTGAAGGCGGCCGGTTCCGGGGAGTATGCGGTGGCTGTCTGGAGCCGGATCACCGAGCGCCCTGCGACCACCGAGCCGGGAAGTTCTGTCACCGGAGACGTGCAGGCGGGCATGATGAACAGCTCGGAAATCATGGTAGCGGTCCGGAACGGAAGCGGCTGGAATGTCAGCTATCTCACCGGAAACAGGGATGAGAGCGGCGCTGTGACCTCTGATGGCATGGCCGATCTTGCGCCTGTGGTAGCCACGAACGGTGAGCGCATTCTGGTCGCGTGGCGGCAGGTAGCCTCTTCTCAGACTGACGCCATTACCACGTTTGACACCAAGGACTACATTATGTACGCGGTATCGGAAGATCAGGGAGAGACGTGGACACAGCCCCAGCCCATCTATAACGGTACCTCCGGCTCGGTCAAGGGCATCGAGGCCGCTATGCTGGACTCCGGTGAGGCTGCGGTCGTATTCACGCTTCAGACCGGTGAGCACAATGTCCGTACTGGAGACTTCCAGCAGGAGGTGGTCTACGCCGTAATCGACAAGCCTGCCCAGGGCGAGGCTGAGCTGCTGGCCGATGGGACTCCGGCGGAGTACCAGGTGGTGCGCTATGTCCAGCTGACCGATGACGAGGCCATGGACGAGAATCCCCAGATTGCCGCGGTGAAGCTGAAAAACAGTGATGAACAGGAGTCCTTTGTCATTGGTTGGAGCAGCACCAGCGGTGTCAATGAGAATCAGGAGAACGATATCCGACTGGCGGCTGTGGATGCCGACGGAAACCGGGTCATCGGCTTTGTGGACTCTCTGTCCCATCTCACGGCCAATACCGGCGTCCGCATCAATGCCAACTTCCGCTTCTCGCGCAATGCGGATACGCTGGATGAGCTCTCGATCCTCTGGAAGGAATCTGTTGTGGAGAGCAATGAGGACTCTGCGACACAGACCGAACAGACGACCACTGCCAACCGTGACTACCTCAGCGGCCTGCGCTTCCGCACAGACGACATGGGCAATCTCTCGGTTACCGCTGCCCAGCGGGTGGCTCAGATGGACGAGTCCACAGCCATTGATCATTTTGACGCCTATGTGGATAAGAGTGGGAAGCTGATTTCGGTGCTCCAGGGTACGTTCTACGACTATGAGAACCCGGAGACCATCACGATGAATCCCGGTACCGGATCGGAATACACGGTGTTCCTGCCTGCGGAGAGGACCAGCGTCTATCTGGGCTCCGGCTCCTACACCGACACGATGCGGCTGGATTCCGTCATTCCTGACTATCTGAACATCAAAAAGGGGATGTCCATCCCTGTTCAACTCAGCGTCACCAATCTGGGGACCCAGCCCATGGATAAGGTCCAGGTGACCATTGGGACGAGCACCACCACCTTCGAGGCTGGGGCACAGGAGAGCAGCTTTGTGTCCATTGCCCCTGGTGAGACCAGGGCGCTGACCGTGTTCTACACCGTTCCTGCCGATGGGATTCCTAACCCCACGTACACGGTTACCGGTACCTTCCAGAGCGGCGTTACCTCTGAGACAGAGGGCGTGCTTACTCTCAATATTCCCGACCTGGGGATTGCCGGGAATGAAACACTGCTGGAGGCAAAGGATGGCCAGCGTGTGCTGCAATTCACGCTTTATAACAACAGCGATGCGGAGCTGGCCGGTTCCGGGCGGAAGGTCAAATTCAATCTTTATAGTGACTCCGCATGTACTCAGCCCATCCCGGCCCAGTATTTCCAGGAAATCGTGACCCGATCGGACGGGGAGGATGCCCTGAAAATCATTGATGGCAGTGATCTTGCCAAAATTGACGAGGGCTACTACACAGTGCAGTATCGGTTCGATCTGGCAGAGTATATCAAGCAGACCAATGAGGAAGGAAAGGCGCTCTATGCGGACGAGGCAGGTGAAGTGCGCGATGGAGGTATCACCCTGTATGCCAAAGCCTGGGTGGAGACCACCGACGAGAATGGCGACGGTGAAATGCTGGAGGCTGTGAGCAGCAATAACATCGCTGCGGTTCAGGTGGAGAGTCTGCTGAAGCAGGCGGGCGGCGAACACGTGACCACCAGTCAGCAGCTGACCCAGACTCCGGACGGCGGGACGGTGGTTACCGTTACCCTGAACAACAACTCGATCGTGAACAGTGAGAGCGGAAATGTGGTCGTGCGGCTGTACGATGAGCAGGGGAATGTGGTGGATGTCCAGCAGAGCTATACCACGGCACAGGACCTGATCACGCTGGCGCCGGAGGAGCGTAAGACGCTGACCTTCTCCTCGGACAAGACCGGTGTTCGCGCAGAGGTGTCCTATGGCGATCTGGTGCTGGATCAGGCGGACGCAACGCTGAAGGATTTGAAGCTGAGCGGCGTTGCCACGCTGCAGGACTTCACACAGCAGGCGGACGGCAGCTATGCCGCCTCTGTGATCGTATCTCAGGTGGCTTCGACTGTGGTCACCGCCATGACGGCAGACCCCGGCGCAACCGTCACAGTGAATGGCCAGCCTTTGGGACTGGAGGGCGTGACACTCGCTCTGAGCAGCGGTAAGAATATCCTGACGATCGAGGTCACTTCCGGAAGTGAGAAGCAGACCTACACGCTGGCAGTGCAGAACAACTATCCTGCCGGCGGCAGCTCCGGCAACCTCTATACTGTCACTGTGCCGGAAAATACGGAGCACGGCACGGTGTCCGTCACACCGGACAAGGCCAGAAGCGGCCAGACCGTGACCATCACCGCCAAGGCAGACGAGGGCTACCAGGTTGGTACTGTGACCGTAGTCCGGGCAAACGGCAATGCCGTTGCCGTTCAGGACAGGGGAGACGGAATCTACACCTTTACCATGCCCGATGAAGCCGTGGAGCTCAAAGTGACCTTTGTGGAGGCGAGCGGGTGGACGAATCCGTTTTCTGATGTGTCTGCTGATGCATGGTACTATGACGCGGTGCGGTATGTCAGCGAAAACGGCTTAATGAGTGGCTATGGAGCCGATCGCTTTGGACCTGACGACGACCTCACCCGGGCCCAGCTGGCCCAGATCCTCTATAATCTGGAGGGGAAGCCCAGCCTGGAAGGGGAAAACCTTGGCTATCCCTTTACGGATGTACCGGGAGACGCCTGGTTTGCCGATGCCGTCTATTGGGCACGGCTCCACGGGATCGTCAGCGGATACAGCGACGAGCAGTTCGGTGCAGATGACAACCTCACACGGGAACAGTTGGCTGTCATGCTTTACCGCTATGCGCAATATAAGGGCTATGATACGGCCGCAGACAACGACTTGACGGACTTCCCGGACCAGAGTGCGGTAGCTGTCTGGTCCAGAGAAGGTGTGGAATGGGCTGTAGGAAACGGTCTGATCAGCGGTATGGGAGACGGGACACTGTCGCCCCAGGGCAATGCCAGCCGCGGGCAGATCGCCGCCATTCTTATGCGGTTTGCCCAGAATGTCATGCAGTAATGCTCTGATACAAAATCCAATCGAAAAAGTAGCGAGCGCCTCCGGCTAATATAGCCGGAGGCGCTCGTATTTTCTCTAACAATCATTTTGTGTGTTGAGAACCAGAAAATTTGAGGGACGCGTCAATGACCTGCACCGCAGAGCGGAGTGACGAGGACTGCCCGATGAGAAGTCTCAATTTGCCTCATAGAGCTCGATGATCGCACCGTCCTTCCACACGAAGGCCAGGCGGTCCTTTTCCCCGGCGGGCATGGGGCCGCAGATGACGCGGTCGGCATCGGCGATGTACTTCTCCAGATTGTCCACCTTATAGGCCACATGGGGGTTGCGGTGGATGTCCTCGGGGAAGGGGGTGCCCTCCTCAAACTTCAGATATTCGATCTTGTAGTCATAGTCATCCACGCAGCTTACCCAGAATTTGGCCTCTGCATTGTAGGTCATGTTGGGCTTGCGGTTGGTGACGGGGATACCAATATGCATATACTCAGCGGACATAATAATGCCTCCTATACGATTTGAAATCAAATTTCCCCGTTTTTCACGGCCTCATAGACCTGGAAGGCCTCCTTGGGGGTGCTGCCCTGGTGGACCACCGCGCCGATGGCCTGGGCCATACCGGTGGGACAGTCAGACTGGAAGATGTTCCGGCCCATATCCACGCCGTGGGCTCCTTCCTGGATGGCGCGGTAGGCCATCTCCAGAGCCTCCAGTTCGGGCAGCTTCTTGCCGCCGGCAATGACGATGGGCACCGGGCAGGCGGCGGCCACCCGCTCAAAGCCCTCACAGTAGTAGCTCTTGACGATATTGGCGCCGTTTTCGGCCAGCACGCGGGTGGCCAGCTGGAAGAACTTCTCGGTGCGCTCCATCTGCTTGCCAACGGCCACCACACCCAGGGTGGGGATGCCGTATTTGGTTCCGGCGTCGGCGGTGCGGGCGAGGAGCTCCAGAGAGCGGGACTCGCCGGGGGCACCCAGGAAGGTCTGCACGGCCATACAGTCGGCGTTCATGCGGATGGCATTTTCGATGTCGCAGGCGATGCCGCCTCCGTTGGACATCTCATCAAAGAGGACGGTGGTGTCGTAGGTGACCCGCACGCACTTGGCCACCCGGGCGGCAGGGGAGATGCAGGAGCGGATGACTCCCTTGGTGCCCATGAGTACGTCCACATAGGGGATGAGGGGCGGAATGACCAGGTCGATCCGCTCCAGACCGGCGGTGGGGCCCATGATATAGCCGTGGTCAAAGGCCAGCATGACGGTATTGCCGGACTTCGGGTTGAAGAGTCGGGCCAGACGGTTCTGCATGCCCCAGTCGCTGTGGGCCGCGCCCTTGACGAAGAAGCCATCCAGGGCCACGGGGGTGTCCAGGTGGTAATCGTGGGCGGCCTTGTTTCCAATGTTATCTGCCATAACTTACTCCTTGCTGTATGCGGGGGTGTGACAGGGGGTATTCCACAGACGGATGAACTCCTCGTCCCACTTGGCGATGTTCATCTGGAAGCCGCCGGCCTCCTGGACCGTGAGGATCTCGCCCACCATGCTGGCGACTACCTCTACGCCCTTGGCCTTCAGGAACTCCACCGTGTCTTTAAAGAGCACCAGCATCTCCATCATGGTGGTGGCGCCGCAGCCGTTGATCATCACAAAGGTCTTGTCGCCCGCCTTTAGGTCCAGCTTCTTGCTCAGGGCCTCGGCCACTGTGGCCACCGTGTCCTTGGAGGACATCATGGGAACCCGGACACCGCCGCCCTCGCCGTGCTGGCCTGCGCCGATCTCCATCATGTCGGTCTCACCCAGGTCGCCGAAGGACATGCCGTTCTGGGGATGGGTGGCGTCGGTGGATTTGACCGTGATGGAGGCCATGTTATCCGCATAGCGCTGGGCGATCTCGGCCACCTCGTCCAGGCTCTTGCCCTCCCGGGCAGCGGCGGCTGCAATGTGGTAGAGAGCCACCGCGCCGGCCAGGCCGCGCTTGTTGTCCTCGCCGTTGGGGTCGTACTGGACCTCTTCCCCGGTGACCACCTGGCGGAAGTTGAGGCCCGCCTTCTGGGCCAGCTTGATGGCCTGCTTGCCGGCCAGCTGGTCGCCCGCGTAGTTCAGGGTGAGGAGCAGTACGCCGTGGCCCTTGTCGGCCAGCTTCATGGCGTCAAAGACCAGCTTGGCGTTGGGGGCGGCGAAGATATCGCCCACGGCCTGCACGTCCAGCATGCCCTTGCCCACGAAACCGGCCTGGGCGGGCTCATGGCCGGAGCCGCCGTAGGTGACGATGGTCACGCGGTCAGCATTTGCCAGGTCTTTGCTGATGACCAGATGGCCGTCCACGTCCAGGATATCGGGATAGGCCATGCCCAGTCCGATCAGTTCCTCGTCCGTGATGGTCTCAGGGGCATTGATAAACTTCTTCATTTTCATGTGACATTACCTCCCGGTTAAAATAGCAGATTGATTCAGCTCTGGGCCAGGCCCTGGAAAAAGAGGGCCATTGAAGTGGCGCCGGCGTCGGGGGTGCCGATGGTCTGCTCCCCGTAGCTCTTGGCCCGGCCGAATTTTGCAGTAAACTGTTTGGTGGCCTCGGCACCGTCGTGGGCCGCCTGGGCCGCCAGGGTAAAGAGCTTGCTTTCGTCCTGTCCCGTGTAGGCGGCAATGGCCTGACTGGCCGGGATCAGAGCGTCCATCATGGTCTTATCGCCAACCTTGGCCCCGGAGATGTCGTCCAGAGCCTCAAATCCATGGGCAAACATGGCCTGGAGGCCGGGAACGTCGATCTCGTCACCAGCGGGGGCGGCCTCCTGCATGCCGTCCAGCCAGGTGTTCCAGAGGGGGACTGCGCTGCCGCCGTTGAGGACCATGACCGCCATAGCGGCATCATCCAGCATGGACTGGATCCCGCCCTCGGACTCCTCTATGGCCTGTGCGATGGCGCCTGCAATTTTGTTCATGGTGAGACCGTGGTCCGCGTCGCCGAATTTGGAGTCGATTTCCGTCAAAATCTGCTCTGCGGCAGTGACACAGGCGCAGGCATGCTGAAACCGTGCGGCGAGTTCTGTCTTTTTCATGGTGCGATTCCTTCTTTCCGATCAGACAAAGATAGACCGTTCCGGTGTGTACAGATAGGAGAGCGACACATTGGGTGTTACTTATGTGCAATCATCTTATCTCTATGTGTAACAAAAGTCAATTGATGATGTGCAGATTCTATATAAATTATAAAACATATTACTAAAAATTGTGCAACAAATAAAAAGAACTCTTTCCAACGGAAGAAATTCCGAAGGAAAGAGTTACATTTGAAATGAAATTAGTTCAATGCCTCGCGGACGAGATCGGCCCGGGCCACCAGGTGGGTCAGAAGCCCCGACTTCAGCGCGCCGCGCAGTGCCTTGGCGCTGGTATTAGCGGAGCAGACGCCCACGATGTTGGGACAGCGCTTGAGCGTATCCAGCGGGATCTGGATGGCAAAATCCTGCTCCGACTGGATGACCTTCCCGTCGGCATTGAAATAGTAGACCAGTAACCGCCCGCAGGTGTGCTCCTCCTGGAGCAAGCTGCCATAGCGGACCAGGGAGGCAAAGTCCGGGCTGGAGGGATAGTTTCCGATGTTCACCAGGGCGGTGTCCATCTTGTTCCACTGGAACTGGATCTGCCGATAGATCTCAGTGGAGCAGAGCAGATGCTTTTCCTCCAGGCTGTCCGGCAGGGCGGGGAGATAGATAAAGTGGGGGGTGGCCCCCAGCTGCTGGGCGATGAGGCGGACATTCTCGTTGGACTGGTAATTGCGGGCGGGGATGCTGGCATTGCCCACCAGGGGGCAGATATCGGTGACGGTACTGCCCAGCTGGGGATGTGCCTCCAGCCAGGTGACCAGCTGTCCGATCAGATGGCCCCAGCCGATCCCCAGATGCCGGGAGCGGAGCTGCCACAGAAGCTGTACCGCACCCTGAGAGAGCAGCTGGTTGGTGGCGTCGTCGTCTTTGCCGTCCTCCACCAGAACGCCGTCCCGGATGGAGGAGGACAGCCGCAGCTGTTCCAGCAGCGAGTTTGCGTCGGAGGCGGGGGGACAGACGATGATCTTGACCACGCCGAGGGCGCGGGCCTCGTGGAGCATCCGGCTGACCAGGGGGCGGGACACACCCAGTTCCGCGGCGATGTCGCTCTGCTTCCAGTCATCCAGATAGTAGCGCTGGGCGACATAGGCCAGTTTTTGCAATTTTTCCTGATTGCGGTCCATAAATACCCCCTGTGATGGAGCGTGTTACATTTGTAACTCTATCATAGTACAGAATACCTCCGAATGCAATGAGGACGAGGCGAAGAAATAGATTGACTTTTTTCGATTTGAAAGGTATACTGAGAATCAATTCGAATAGAATCGATTGGAAAGGAGGGATACCATGCGTGACCACGGGGCGGACGCAAAGGTATTCAAAGCCTTCTGCGATGTGAACCGCCTGCAGATCCTGGAATTGCTCCGCAGTGGGGAAAAATGCTCCTGCGTCCTGCTGGAAGACCTGAACATCAGCCAGTCCACGCTGTCCTATCACATGAAGATCCTGTGTGATTCGGGTATCGTGGTGGGCCGTGTGGAGGGCAAGTGGACCCACTACGGAATCAGTGAAGCGGGCAGCCGGTATGCAAAAGAGCTGCTGCAATGTCTCACGGAAGTAAATACCAGTGCAGAAACGAACTGTACCTGCCAAGGATAAGAGCCATCCCATACGCGATGGCTTTTCTTTTGAAAGTAAAATCGAAAATTTTAGAACTGTTTTCCGAGGAGAGGAGACAAAGAAATGGAAGTACTTCGCACGGCCTGGCTGTTTTTCCAGGACCAGATCCTGGGCATGCAATGGCTCAAAGCGCTGGTAGGACACGGGCTTACCGCCGCCGGACTTTCCACCGATTCCATGTTGGGGGGCGCCCTGCAATTTTTTATCTACGACACCATTAAAATTTTTGTGCTGCTCTCGGTGCTGATTTTTGGGATCTCCTATATCCAGAGCTATTTTCCCCCGGAGCGCACCAAGCGCATCTTGGGACGATTCCACGGGATCGGCGCCAATTCGGTGGCAGCCCTGCTGGGGACCGTGACTCCCTTCTGCTCCTGTTCGTCCATCCCCATTTTTATGGGCTTTACCAGCGCGGGCCTTCCGGTGGGGGTGACCTTCTCCTTCCTGATCTCCTCCCCCATGGTGGACCTGGGGTCCCTGGTGCTGCTGATGAGCATCTTTGGGGCCAGAGTGGCTGTGGTTTATGTGCTCCTGGGACTGGTCATTGCCGTCATCGGCGGAACCGTAATCGAAAAGCTGAAGATGGACCGCTACGTGGAGGACTTCATCAAAAACGCTCCCCACATTGAAGTGGAAGGCCGAAAACTTACCCGCCGCGACCGGGTGCTCTATGCGAAAGAGCAGCTTTTAGGCACGATTCGGAAGGTGGCCCCCTACATTCTGATCGGAGTTGGGATCGGCGCGCTGATCCATAATGTGGTGCCCCAGGCGTGGGTGGAGCGGGTCCTGGGCGGGGACAATCCCTTTGCCGTGATTTTGGCCACCCTGGTGGGCGTCCCCATGTATGCCGACATCTTCGGAACCATCCCCGTGGCAGAGAGTCTGCTCTTCAAGGGCGCCGGGTTGGGGACCATCCTTTCCTTCATGATGGCAGTCACCACCCTGAGCCTGCCCTCCATGATCATGCTGAAAAAGGCGGTCAAACCCAGACTGCTGGGCACCTTTATTGCCATCTGCATTATTGGAATCGTGGTGGTAGGGTATTTCTTTAATGCGATCCAGTTCCTGTTGGTCTGATCCATTGCAAATCGTACACTGGTGTGGTTTAATAGGCACAGAAATCAGCCAGAAATACAGGAGGTTTGAGTTATGAGGTTGGAGGCAGATCTGGATCAGATCCGGGCGCGGGCGGAGGAGTACTACCGCAAGGGGGAATTCTACTGCTCCGAGGCGGTAGTAAAGACCGTGGTGGAGGAGCTGGAGATCGATGCACCAGCGGAGGCGGTGAAAATGGCCTCCGGTTTTCCCGTGGGCATGGGCGGTATGGGCTGTACCTGCGGTGCGCTGACGGGCGGTATCCTGACCATCGGTCTGGTCTACGGCAGAACGGAGGGAAAGGACCCCAGTGTGGACCGGGCCATGGCTCTGAGCGCAAAGCTCTATCAGATCTTCTGCCAGCGGCACAAGGTCAGCTGCTGTAAAGTGCTGACCAAGGGGATGGAGAAGGGCTCCAAGGAGCACATGGAGCAGTGCATCGCCTTCACGGGCGAGATGGCCTATGAGACGGCAAAGATCATTCTGGAGGAAGAACGGGGCGCGAAGCAATGAGTGAAAGCTGGAATCCGGGCATGGAGTGCGGCGCGGAGCGCACCCGGCCCCAGATCGTATGCCAGGGCAAGCCCAAGGTGGCCTTTGTCTGCGTCCATAACTCCTGCCGCAGCCAGATGGCGGAGGCCCTGGGCAAGAAATTGGCCAGCGACGTGTTTGAGAGCTACTCCGCCGGTACCGAATTGAAGGACCATATCAATCCGGACGCAGTGCGCATGATGAAGGCCCTCCACGGCATCGATATGGAGGAGACGCAGTACAACAAGCTGATTTTTGACATCCCTCAGCCGGATGTGGTGATCTTCATGGGCTGCAATGTGAGCTGCCCCAATCTCCCCTTCCAGTATGCCGAGAACTGGGGACTGGATGACCCCACCGGCAAGGGGGATGAGGTTTTCGCAGAGACCATTGCCAAGATCGAGGCGCGTGTCCTGGCCCTGAAGGAGACGCTGCGGATGTGAGCAAAGGCTGCCGCCCCTTGGCGGCAGCCTTTTGCGGTTTGTGGAAGAAACTGCGGAATATCCTTAGGTTGGGGCAGATGATGGCTGCCATAGGAAAACCGGGTTGGAGAGGAGTAGGAATGAAAAAGGCAGTGGCGTTGCTTGGCGCCCAGAGGAGACAGAATACCTTCCGTCTGCTGGGGGAAATCGGGGAGATCTTGGCGAAGCACGGGATCGCTCTGGAGGTGATCGAGCTCTACCGGTATGACATTCAATTCTGCGCGGGCTGTGACCGCTGCATTCTGAATGGGGAATGCGTGTGGAAGGATGGCGCGGAGGAGCTGATGGAACGCCTCGCGGAGGCAGATGGCGTGATCCTCGCCTCGCCGGTCTATCTCCAGCAGGTGTCGGGAAAATTGAAGACCTTTCTGGACCGGACCTGCCGGTGGTATCACCGCCCGGTCCTCACGGGCAAGCCAATGTTGGCGGTAGCCAGCACCAAGGGGTCGGGACTGAAAAAGACCCTGTCCTATCTGGAGAGCATTGCGGTACAGTGGGGAGCCATGCCGGCGGGAAAGGTGGGGCGGACTATCTTCAATCAGGACCGGAAGATCTCCGAGCGGGAGGTGGAGCGATTCGTATGCCTGATGGAGCAGCCGGAGCGCTACTCCCCCTCGCTGGGCCAGATGATCGACTTTGAGGTGCAGAAATCCATGGCCCTCTTCCTGGGAAAGCTGGATCGGGCCTACTGGGAGGAGAAGGGATGGGTGGACCGGCCCTATTATTTCCCCTGCAGAATCTACCGTCCCTATGCTCTCATCAGCCGGGGGATCGGCGGACTGATCCGGTCCAAAATGAAGGGCGGAGGGAAAGAGGACCCTACGCATCCTTAAAAGAGTAGAAGAGTAAGGGGAGTATCAGAGTGGAAGCCAGCGTCCTTTGGACGCTGGCTTTCACTTCGATAGGAGAGAATGGAAGAGAGGGAATCAGGTTGGCGTGCGGGATGTCTGGGAGGCATAGAAGGCTGCCATTTCAGCCTCTTCCCGGCCCATACCCTGGGCCTCATAGGCTGCAATGGCATGGAGCATGCGGTCATAATCCCGAGGGAGGATTTTCTTGAACCGGGGCAGGTACCCTTCAAACTCGGTCAGAATGGCTTTGGCTCTGGGGGAGCCGGTGGCCGCGGCGTGTGCCTGGATGAGAGCACGCAGCTCTGCGGCATCCTGTGGGTCGCTCACCGGGTCCATGGATACCAGTTCCTTGTTGATGCGAAGGTACAGGTCCCGGTGCTCATCCAGCACATAGGCGATGCCGCCGCTCATGCCGGCGGCAAAGTTTTTGCCGGTAGGACCCAGGATCACCACCCGGCCGCCGGTCATGTACTCACAGCCGTGGTCTCCGGTCCCCTCGACCACAGCGGTTGCACCGGAGTTGCGCACGCAAAAGCGCTCCCCAGCCACACCGTTGAGGAAGGCGGTACCGCTGGTGGCGCCGTAGAGGGCCACATTGCCCACCAGAATATTTTCGGCCGGATCAAACCGACTGTCCCGGGGTGGGTAGACCACCAGCTTGCCGCCGGAGAGCCCCTTGCCCAGATAGTCGTTGGCGTCGCCTTCCAGCTCCAGGGTCAGGCCCCGGGGCAGAAACGCGCCGAAAGACTGGCCACCCCCGCCGGTACAGTGGATGCGGAAGGTGTCCTCAGGCAGATTGTTCCCGTGGAGACGGGTGATCTCCGAGCCCAGCTGAGTACCCACGGCCCGGTCGGTGGAGGAGACGGAGATAGAGAGTGTGCGGGGGTGTCCGGCGGCCAGATCCTTCCCCAGAGCGGGCTCCAGAACCTTCCGGTCCACGGTGTTCTCCAGGTGAAAGTCGTAGACATCGCTTGGCTGAAAGTGCTGCTCATCCTGCGCGGTGCAGGGGTTCTGGAGGAGGCGGGACAGATCCACCGTGGCAGAGCGGGGATTGGCGGCAGGGGAGCGGACAGCCAGCAGGTCGGTGCGCCCCACCAGCTCCTCCACGGTGCGTACGCCCAGCTGCGCCATGTATTCCCGCAGCTCCTGGGCGATGAAGCGCATGAAATTTACCACATACTCCGCCTTGCCCCGGAAGCGTTTGCGCAGCTCCGGATTCTGGGTGGCCACGCCCACAGGGCAGGTGTCCAGGTTGCACACCCGCTTCATCACGCAGCCCAGAGCCACCAGCGGGGCGGTGGCAAAGCCGAAGGTCTCGGCGCCCAGCATACAGGCGATGGCCACGTCCCGGCCGGACATGAGCTTGCCGTCCACCTCCAGCATGACCCGGGTACGCAGATCGTTCTGGATGAGGGTCTGGTGGGCCTCGGCAAGACCCAGCTCCCAGGGCAGACCGGCATTGTAGATGGAGGTGCGGGGCGCGGCTCCGGTTCCGCCGTCATAGCCGGAGATGAGGATGGCCTGAGCCCCTGCCTTGGCCGCGCCGGCGGCCACCGTCCCCACACCGGCCTCGCTGACCAGTTTGACCGAGATGGAGGCCCTGCGATTGGCGCATTTCAGATCATAGATGAGCTGGGCCAGATCCTCGATGGAGTAGATATCGTGATGGGGCGGCGGCGAGATGAGGGGGACACCGGGGGTGGCGTGGCGGCACCGGGCGATCCAGGGATAGACCTTTCCGGCCGGAAGATGGCCGCCCTCCCCGGGCTTGGCCCCCTGGGCCAGCTTGATCTGGAGCTCCTCCGCGCTGACCAGATATTCGCTGGTGACCCCAAAGCGGCCGGAGGCCACCTGTTTGATGGCTGAGTTGCGGGCGGGGTCACGGAGGCGGTCGGGCTCCTCACCGCCCTCGCCCGAGTTGGACCGCCCGCCCAGCTGGTTCATGGCCAGGGCCAAACACTCGTGGGCCTCCGGGGAGATGGAACCGTAGCTCATGGCCCCGGTCCGGAAGCGCCGGACGATGGCGTCCACGCTCTCCACCTCATCCAGCGGGATGGGCTGGGCGGCATAGCGGAATTCCAGCAGACCGCGCAGGGTGCGGGGCCTGGTCTCGTCATCTACCAGGGCGGTGTACTGCCGGAAGGTCTCATAGCTGCCCTGGTGGGTGGCCTCCCGCAAGAGACGGATGGTCTGGGGGTTGAAGAGGTGGTCCTGGCGGTCCTCCCGGGTGACCTGGGGGGAGGGCGGCGTACCGGGCGGAGTCTGGAAGGCCCGGGAGTGATTGCGCTCAGCCATGGCGCCGATCTCCTCCAGGCCGATCCCGCCCACCCGGGAGACCGTGTTGGTGAAGTGGCGGTCGATGACCTCCTGTCGGATGCCCACCGCCTCGAAGATCTGGGCGGACTGGTAGGACTGGAGGGTGGAGATCCCCATTTTGGCGGCGATCTTTACGATCCCGTGGAGCACGGCGGCGTTGTAGTCGGCCACGGCAGTGTGGAAATCCTTGTCCAGCTGCCCGGACTCGATGAGGTCCACGATGGTCTCCTCCACCAGATAGGGATTCACGGCCCGGGCACCATAGCCCAGAAGGGTGGCAAAGTGGTGGACATCCCGGGGCTCGCCGGTCTCTAGCAGGATGGACACGGCCGTGCGCTTGCGGCTGCGGATGAGATGCTGCTCGATGGAGGACACGGCCAGCAGGGAGGGGATGGCCACATGGTTTTCATCCACGCCCCGGTCGGACAGGATGACCACATTGGCTCCCGCACGCCAGGCCCGGTCCACCGAGAGGGCCAGCTGGTCCAGGGCCTGGTCCAGCGGAGTGTTCTTATAGTGGAGCATGGACACGGTCTCCACCCGGAAGCCGGGCTGGTCCATGGCCTTGATCTTCATCATGTCGGTGGAGGTGAGGATGGGATTGTGGATCTGGAGCACCCGGCAGTTCTCGGCGCACTCCTGGAGGAGATTGCCGTCGTCGCCCACATAGATGGTGGTGTCGGTGACCACTTCCTCCCGAATGGCGTCAATGGGGGGATTGGTCACCTGGGCAAAGAGCTGCTTGAAATAGTGGAAGAGCGGCTGATCCTTGGGGTCCAGCACGGCCAGCGGCACATCGGCGCCCATGGCGGCGGTGGGCTCCGCGCCGGTCTTCGCCATGGGAAGGATGGTGTCGGTGATCTCCTGCTCGGTATAGCCAAAGGCCGTGCGCAGGCGGAGCAGTTCCTCCCGGCTGTGCCGCTCCACCCGGCGGTTGGGGATGGGGAGATCCCGCAGGCGGAGCAGATTCCGGTCCAGCCACTCGCCGTAGGGCTGACGGGCGGCATAGGCCTCCTTTACCTCCTGGTCGGAGCGGATGCGTCTCTGCACGGTGTCCACCAGCAGCATCCGCCCGGGCTGGAGCCTGCCCTTGCGGACGATCTCCCCGCTGGGCAGATCCAGCACCCCCACCTCAGAGGAGAGGATGAGCCGGTGGTCGGCAGTGATGTAGTAGCGGGCGGGACGCAGACCGTTCCGGTCCAGCACCGCGCCCACCAGGTCGCCATCCGAGAAGAGAATGGCGGCCGGGCCGTCCCAGGGCTCCATCAGGGTGGAATAGTAGTGGTACAGATCCCGTCTGGCCCGGGAGATGTTCCGGTCCTCCCGCCAGGGCTCCGGGATACAGGCCATGACGGCCAGCGGCAGATCCATGCCCGCCATCATCAGAAATTCCAGCGTGTTATCCAGCATGGCGGAGTCGGAGCCGGAGGGATCGACCACCGGCAGGACCTTGTCCATGTCTCCGGCCAGCAGGGGGGTGGACATGGTCTCCTCCCGGGCCATCATCCGGTCGGCGTTGCCCCGAATCGTGTTGATCTCGCCGTTGTGGGCCATGAGGCGGTTGGGGTGGGCCCGCTCCCAGGAGGGATTCGTGTTGGTGGAGAAGCGGGAGTGGACCAGGGCGATGGCCGACTCATAGTCGGCGCTCTGGAGATCGGGATAGAACCGGCGGAGCTGGTCCACCAGGAACATCCCCTTGTAGACGATGGTGCGGCTGGAGAGGGAGACCACGTAGGTCTCCCGGTTGGAGTGCTCAAAGACCCGCCGGAGGAGATAGAGCTTCCGGTCAAAGGGGAGCCCTGTGGGGAGAGACTCGGGCTTGGCCACAAAGGCCTGTTCGATGCGGGGCATCTTGTCCCGTGCCTTGCGGCCCAAAATATCCGGGCAGACCGGTACCTTCCGCCAGCCCAGGAAGGGGAGCCCCTCCCGCCGGGTAAGGACCTCAAACATCTCTTTGGCGCGGCGGCGGACCGCCTCGTCCTGGGGAAAGAAAAACATTCCCACACCATACTCGCGCGGGCCGGGGAGAGAGATGCCGGCATCCCGGGCGGCAGCGGCAAAAAACCGGTGGGAGATCTGAAGCAGGATGCCCACTCCGTCGCCGGTCTCTCCCGTGGCATCCTTTCCGGCCCGGTGTTCCAGCTTTTCCACGATCTTCAGGGCGTCGTCCACCGTTCTGCGGCTGGGTTGGCCGTTGATCTCCACCACCGCGCCGATCCCGCAGGCGTCATGCTCGAAGGAGGGGGTGTACAGGCCTCGGGGCGGGCAGCCGGTTCTCTCCATATATAGCGCTCCTTTCACGTAAGGGATAGAAAAAGGCGGCAGCCGCGTTCCCGGACTGCCGCCACGAGACCGCCTTGTCTCTGTCTTATTCCAGATCTTCACTGTCCAGGACCAGCTGGGCGGTCTGGCTCATCCGCACGCCGTGGTCCATACTGTTTTTTTGCAGGAACCGATGGGCCTGCTCCTCGGTCATGCCGTTGCGGTCCATGAGCAGGTGCTTGGCCCGGTCCACCAGCTGCTGTTCCTCGGTGGGACGCCGGGGGGCGAGGATCCGTTCCAGACGGTGCCCCATCCGCAGAAGCATCTCCACCGTGGTGAGGAGGTCCCGCCGGGTGACGGGGGTGGGGAGACGAAAGAGCTCCACATTTTCCAGCAGTTCCAACAGATTCTGTGGGGCCAGGACCAGAACGGAGCAGAACGGGGGCAGATCCTCGGCCAGCAGCTGGGCGGACTGGTCCCGCAGCTTGTATCCGCACACCACCGTGGTGATGCGGCGCTTGCACACCATCCGGCGCACCTGGTCGGCAGAGGTACAGAGGAGACAGGCGGCGGTGCCGGAGCTCTCCAGAAGCTCTTTGATCCGCCGGGCGGTCTTTTCCTGCTCAAAAGCCAGAATGATCTGCTCCATAGATTCCTCTCCCTCCAGGGGCCGGGCGTGCCGGTCAGTAGTTGATCATGTATTTGTCGCACTCCCAGGAGCTGACGCGGGTGCGGTATTCATCCCACTCCTTGACTTTTCCGGCGATGTAGTTTTCCGACACGTGCTCGCCCAGGGTGTCCAGAATCAGGGGGTCGGCCTGCATGGCGCGGATGGCCTCCTCCAGCGAGCCGGGCAGGCTCTCGATGCCGTGGGCCTCCCGGGTAGCCTGGTCCATGACGAAGATGTTCTCAGTCACCTCGGCGGGGGGCGTCATGCCCTGCTCGATGCCGTCCAGTCCGGCGGCCAGGCAGACCGCCAGCTCCAGATAGGGGTTGCAGGCGGGGTCAGGAGAGCGCAGCTCCACCCGGGTGGACTGGCCGCGGGCGGCGGGAATACGAATGAGGGCGGAACGGTTGGAGGCCGACCAGGCCAGGTAGCAGGGGGCCTCGTAGCCGGGCACCAGCCGCTTGTAGGAGTTGACCAGGGGGTTGGTCACGGCCGCCATGCCCTTGACATGGTGGAGCAGACCGGCGATGAAGCTGTACGCCTCCTTGGAGAGGCCCTTCTCCCCGTCGGGGTCGTAGAAGACGTTCTTCCCGTTGCGGAAGAGGGACATGTTGGTGTGCATGCCGGAGCCGTTGATCCCGAAGATGGGCTTGGGCATGAAGGTGGCGTGGAGCCCGTTGCGCTGGGCCAGGGTCTTGACCGCCAGCTTGAAGGTCATGATGTTGTCGGCCGCCCGCAGGGCATCGGCGTATTTGAAGTCGATCTCGTGCTGTCCCTGAGCCACCTCGTGGTGGCTGGCCTCGATCTCAAAACCCATCTGCTCCAGCGCCATGCAGATCTCCCGGCGGGTGCCCTCGCCGTGGTCCAGAGGGCCCAGATCGAAGTAACCCGCCTCATCGTTGGTCTTGGTGGTGGGCTTGCCCTCGTCGTCGGTCTGGAAGAGGAAAAACTCGGCCTCGGGGCCTACGTTGAAGGCGTCGTATCCCATGTCGGAGGCCCGCTTCAGGACCCGCTTGAGCACACCGCGGGGATCCCCTGCAAAGGGGGTGCCGTCCGGGTTGTAGACGTCGCAGATGAGACGGGCCACCTTGCCGTGGCTGGGGCGCCAGGGGAAAATGACAAAGGAGTCCAGATCGGGGTAGAGGTACTGGTCCGACTCATCGATGCGGACAAAACCTTCGATGGAGGAGCCGTCGAACATGATCTGATTGTTGACCGCTTTTTCAATCTGAGATGCGGTGATGGCGACATTTTTCAGTTGACCAAAAATGTCGGTGAACTGGAGGCGGATAAACTCCACATCTTCATCCTTTACCATGCGGATGATATCTTCTTTGCTGTACGACATGCAAGACTCCCCTTTCGGACTTTCATAAAACAAAAACAAAGGCGAACCGACCTTTCGGTCAGAACGCCTTTGCTCTGAACTATGGGCGAAAGTATAGTCCTGTTTTTTGAAGATGTCAATAGTTTTTTCAATATTTTTTAAAAATGATTTTTTGGGAGAAATACCTGCAAAATAAAACTAATAAGTTTATAACATTCATATTTCGGGTTGGAGCGTGCAGCTGTGGTCTTGACAGGAAAAGGGGAAAGTATATATAATCATATCGGACAGCAAGGGCGCTGCGGTTAAATTCCGCAGCGCCCTTGTCTCTTTTGGAAGATGGAACGATGGAGGAGGAATCAGAATTGTCCATCCATGAAGAATGCGGGATCTTTGGCATCTGGGACCCGGCCGGAGACTGCGCCCGCACCGTTTATTATGGCCTCTACGCGCTTCAGCACCGGGGGCAGGAGGCCTGCGGGATCGCCGCGATCAATGACCGGGAGCTCTCCTTCCACAAGGATGTGGGACTTGTGGGCGAGGTGTTCGATGCCGGGCGTCTGGATCAGCTCAACGGGACCATGGCAGTGGGCCATGTGCGCTATGCCACCACCGGCGGCAACCGGCGGGAAAATGCACAGCCCCTCACGCTGAAGTATGTGAAGGGGACGCTGGCGGTGGCGCACAACGGAAACCTGGTGAACACCCAGGAACTGCGCACTGCCTTTGAGTACCGGGGGGCCATCTTTCAGACCACCACCGACTCTGAGCTGATCGCCTATGCCATTGCCCAGGAGCGTCTGCGCTGTAGCTGTGTGGAGGATGCGGTCTGCCAGGCGGTAAAGGGCCTGCGTGGAGCCTACTCTCTGCTGGTCATGTCCCCTCAAAAGCTGATCGCCGTCCGGGACCCCTGGGGATTCCGGCCTCTGTGCATGGGACGGCGTGGGGAGGCCATCCTGTTTGCCTCGGAGAGCTGTGCGTTGAGCGCGGTGGGGGCGGAACTGGTGCGGGAGGTGGAACCCGGGGAGATCGTGGTGGTGGAGAACGGAGAGATCACCTCCATCCGGGAAAACTGCGTGAATGCCTCCAGCCATATGTGCATCTTTGAGTACATCTACTTTGCCCGGCCGGACTCCATCCTCTGCGGCCAATCGGTCCACATGGCCAGACGGCAGGCGGGGCGCCTGCTGGCCCGGTCCAGTCCGGCGGAGGCGGATGTGGTCATCGGCGTTCCGGACTCCGGGCTGGATGCCGCCATGGGCTATGCGGAGGAGTCCGGCATTCCCTATGGGATCGGGCTGGTAAAAAACCGCTATGTGGGGCGCACCTTCATCACGCCCGGACAGCAGAGCCGGGAGCAGGCCGTGCGCATCAAGCTGGGCGCTCTGAGAAGCTGCGTGGAGGGCAAACGGGTGGTCATGATCGACGACTCCATCGTCCGTGGAACGACCTCCCGCCAGATCGTCTCCCTGCTGCGGGAGGCCGGAGCGGCACAGGTGCATATGCGGGTTTCCTCCCCGCCCTTCCTGGCGCCCTGCCATTTCGGAACGGATATTCCGGACCGAGACGAGCTGATCGCCTGCCGCTATTCCATGGAGGAGATCCAGACCCTCATCGGGGCAGACAGCCTGGCCTTCCTCCGCCGGGAGGATCTGCATCAGATGGTTCCGGACGCCACCTGCGGCTTCTGTGAGGGGTGCTTTACCGGCACCTATCCCATTCGTTTTTAAAGGCACAAAATCTGTTGGGGTGTTCCGTGTAAAAAATGGGACACTTTGCTGAAAATGGGACTCCCCCTTGACAGAGCGTCGTCATCCGGCTATAATGCCTAACAACAGCAAGGGCGCTGTGGCATGGGCCACGGCGCCCTTGTCTATTTTTATCAGAAACCAGAGGCAATGAGGGAGAAAAGTAGCGCAGAGGGTCGGTCACAGTGAGCGGGTGAGAGTGGAAAACCCGCACCAGAGGCTGCGTGAAGAACACTCCGGAGCAGAAACCTGAACGCCGGTACGGCCAGTAGGGGGACCGGGCGCGACCGTTATATCGCACCGGCTTGTCCAGAGCTGGAAAAGGGGCCGTCAGAAGGCGGCAAAGTTAGGTGGCACCGCGGAGCGCAGCATTCGTCCTAAGAAAAAGGAGAAGGCTGCGCAAAGAGATCCGGAGGTGCTTTTTTATGTGTTCGATCATCGGTTTTACCCAAAAGACCAGGACGGCGGAAGAGGTGCGGTACTATCTGGACCGGACCCGTTCCCGGGGGCCGGACATGGCCCGTGTGACAGAGACGCCGTCGGGCTGGCTGGGCTTTCGGCGCCTTTCCATCATGGGACTGGACGAGCGGGGGATGCAGCCCTTCTCCCTGGGCGCGGATATGGTGGTGTGCAACGGGGAACTCTACGGCTGGAGAAAATGGCGGGAGGCCCTGAAGGGGAAGTATTCCTTCCGCAGTGAGAGCGACTGTGAGATCCTGCTCCCCCTCTACCGGGAGTATGGGGTGGAGATGTTCTCCAAGCTGGACGCGGAATTTGCCCTCATCCTCTACGATGGACGGGAGGACACCTACATTGCCGCCCGGGACCCCATCGGCATCCGGCCGCTGTTCTACGGCTATGACCGGGACGGAGGCATCGTCTTTGCCAGTGAGGCCAAAAACCTGGTGGGGCTGTGCGGAGAGATTTTTCCCTTCCCGCCGGGGCATTACTATTACCGTGGACAGTTTATCCGGTATGCGGACATTGCGCAGACGCCGTGTGACTGCACCGACGATCTGGAGACGGTCTGCCGCAAGATCCATGACAAGCTGATCGCGGCGGTGGAAAAGCGGCTGGATGCGGACGCGCCCCTGGGATTTCTCCTCTCCGGCGGCCTGGATTCCAGCCTGGTGTGCGCCATTGCCGCCAAGCTCCTGGGCAGGCCCATCCGCACCTTTGCCATCGGCATGGACACGGACGCCATCGACCTCAAGTATGCCCGGACCGTAGCCGACTTTATCGGCGCAGAGCACACCGAGATCATCATGACCCGGGAAGATGTGCTCCGGGCACTCCCTGAGGTGGTAGCCGCACTGGGGACCTGGGACATCACCACCATCCGGGCCAGCATCGGCATGTACCTGTGCTGCCGGGCCATCCGGGAGCGGACCAATGTCCGGGTGCTCCTTACCGGAGAGATCTCCGATGAGCTCTTTGGGTATAAGTACACCGACTTTGCCCCCACACCGGAGGCCTTCCAGCAGGAGTCCCGCAAGCGGATCGAGGAGCTCTATCTGTACGATGTGCTCCGGGCCGACCGCTGTATCAGTGTCCACTCCATGGAGGCACGGGTGCCCTTTGGTGACCTGGATTTTGCCCGGTACGTCATGTCGGTGGACCCGACCCTCAAGATGAACACCTATGGCAAGGGAAAGTATCTGCTGCGCCGGGCTTTTGCGGAGGACGGCCTGCTGCCCGAACAGATCCTCTGGCGGGAGAAGGCGGCCTTTTCCGACGCGGTGGGCCACTCCATGGTGGATGATCTGAAAGAGTACGCCGCCGGGCAGTACACGGACGGGGCCTTTTTGAGCGGGTGTGCCAGGTATCCTTTCCGGCCTCCCTTTACCAAGGAGAGCCTGCTCTACCGGGATCTCTTCGAGAAGTACTACCCGGGTCAGGCCGAAATGATCCGCGATTTCTGGATGCCCAACCGGGAATGGGAGGGCTGCGATGTGGATGACCCATCCGCCCGGGTGCTGGGAAACTACGGCGCCAGCGGTTTTTGAGTATAAAATCCATGAAAAAAGAGGGAACAGCACATGACAAAGTATATTTTTGTGACCGGAGGCGTGGTATCCGGCCTGGGAAAAGGGATCGCGGCGGCCTCCCTGGGACGCCTGCTGAAGGCCCGGGGACTCAAGGTGGCCCTTCAGAAATTTGATCCCTATCTCAATGTGGACCCGGGTACCATGAGTCCCTATCAGCACGGCGAGGTGTTCGTCACGGAGGACGGCGCCGAGACCGATCTGGATCTGGGACACTATGAGCGCTTCACCGACGAGGATTTGACGGTGGACTCCTCGGTCACCTCGGGCAAGATATACTGGTCGGTGCTCAACCGGGAGCGGGAGGGGGCTTTTCTGGGCGGTACCGTCCAGGTCATCCCCCACATCACCAACGAGATCAAGGAGCGAGTCTACCGGGTGGGACGGCGTCCGGGCATCGATGTGGTCATCACGGAGATCGGCGGCACGGTGGGCGACATCGAGTCCCAGCCCTTCCTGGAGGCCATCCGCCAGGTGGCGGTGGAGGTGGGACGGCAGAATGTGCTCTATATCCACGTCTCTCTCATTGTCTCCATTCCGGGGACCGGGGAGCTCAAGAGTAAGCCCACCCAGCACTCGGTCAAGGAGCTGCTGGGCCTGGGGATCCAGCCGGATGTGATCCTCTGCCGCTCCGACGCGGAGATCCCCCAGGACATTCGGGATAAAATTTCCCTCTTCTGCAATATCCCGCCGGAACAGGTGATTGCCAATCAGACGGCGCCCATTCTGTATGAAGTCCCGCTCATGCTGGAACGGGAGGGGTTGGCCAGAGTGGTCTGCCAAAGATTGAAGCTGGGCGGAGCGGATGCGGATCTGAACCAGTGGTGCACCATGGTGGAATGGGCGAAACACCCGCACGGACGGGTGGAGATCGCGCTGGTGGGAAAGTATGTGGCGCTGCACGACGCCTATCTCTCCGTCGCGGAGGCCCTGGCCCACGGTGGGATCGAGAACAGTGTTCAGGTGGCCATCCGCTGGGTGGACTCGGAGCAGCTGAACGATGACAATGCCGCGCAAATGCTGGGCGGATGCGCCGGAGTCATTGTCCCGGGCGGCTTTGGTTCCCGCGGGGTGGACGGGATGCTTTCGGCCATCCGCTGGGCCAGAGAGAACCGTGTCCCATACTTTGGGATCTGTCTGGGCATGCAGATGGCAGTGATCGAGTTTGCACGCCACGCAGCCGGTCTGGCGGACGCCCATTCCACGGAGCTGGCTTCCACTGCCCACCCGGTCATCGATCTGATGCCCGAGCAGCGGGGAGTGGTCAGCAAAGGAGGAACCATGCGTCTGGGGGCCTATCCCTGCCATATCACCAGCCGGGACACCAGGGCCTTTCACGCCTACGGCACAGAGGAGATCTGGGAGCGGCACCGCCATCGCTATGAGTTCAACAACGATTTCCGGACACTGCTTGTGGAAAAGGGGCTCTGCCTCTCCGGACTCTCCCCGGACGGCAGTCTGGTGGAGATGGTGGAATTGCCCGGGCATCCCTGGTTTGTGGGCGTCCAATTCCACCCGGAATTCAAGTCCCGTCCCAACAAAGCCCACCCGCTGTTCCGGGACTTTGTAGCCGCAGCGGTTGAGTATGCGGCCAAGCGTGGGGCAAAAGAGGCCGAGACGAGATGACCTGTGGCGGGGCGGACGGAGTGCCCACAGCGCAATCATGGCTTTATTAGAAGGAGCGTCTGCTCTCTGTACGATATCACAGAGGGCAGACGCTCTGTTTCTTTGGGGATATTTGTGTGAGGTGCAGGAAAGCGGATGTGCCATCCTGAAACAGAATCGACAAAAAAGGAAAAAGAGCACTTGACATTCTTGGTGGATATGTATATCATACTAATATAAAAGAGTAATACTTATTTTGAAATATAATATTATATCAAGCTGATTCCAGGAAAGGAGGCGCGCAGCGGCATAAAGTGATATGCTATGATAGAGCTGTGAAGCAAATTGGCGCGTTTCATGCTATGCCGTGGAATCAGAAAGGAATGGATCAGAATGGAGACGAAATTTTCGGCGCGGGAGACAATGGATCTCTACGCGCAAACAAAGGTAGCACTGCTTCGGATGCTGGTTTCCTGTAGCCGGCAGGGGGTAGAGCGTCTTCCGTCGGAAGAAGATCTGGGAAAACAGCTCGGCGTGAGCCGTATGGTCATCCGGGATGTCATGGGAGAACTGGAGTCCCGGGGATACGTAACGCGCAAGCGCGGTGTGGGGACCCGGATCAATACCCACATTTTTATGGCACAGCCGCGGGTGGATGAGCAGCTGGATTATCTGGAGCTGATCCGTGCCACAGGCCGGGAGCCGGAATGTAAGTATCTATCAGACGCATGGATTTTGACGCCGGAGGAACCCGTTTTGGATGAGACCTTCCGGACGGAGCCGGGGGAGCGTCTTCTGCGTCTGGAACGCTGTTTCTATGGAGGTGGGATACCGCTGATTTATAGCCGCGTGTACATCAAAGAGAGTATTTTCCGATTGGATTACAGCAAGTGGAACGGTTATCAGGACCTGTCGATCTTTGAGTTTCTGGAGACCTTCTGTGTCAAGCAGGTCCATATTACACTGGCAGAATTGAACATTGTGCCGGCGGACACATCCCTTGCGCAGCAGCTGGAGGTATCCCAGGGGACACCCCTGCTTCTGATGCGGGATACCGGATATACCGTGGAGGGAGAGGCCATTGTCCGGGCCAACGCCTATTTGCGCTCTGACATTCTGCCGGTCAAATTGGTACGGCACCGAATCTGACGACCGCTCTCATGCGTTGAAGGAGGAAGAATGACCATGCGCCAAAACCTGACCTGCAAACGCAAGACCCATTTTGCCACGATCACCGTGTGGGCCGCCCTGATGGCGGCGGCAAGCATGCTGCCCTCGTTCCCCATTTTGGGCGGCGGCGGAAACTTCAGCATCAGCTATACACTGGCCCCCCTGGCGGGAGTGATGTTCGGACCAATCCCGGGCGGACTGGCCGCGTTGATCGGAGATTTCATCGGTACGCTGATCGCGCCCCATACCGCCAACGTGGGCATCTTTACCTGCCTGACGGGCGCATCCAACGCCTTTGCCGCCGGCTATCTGAGCCGTGGAAACTGGAAGCCGGCCTTTGGGCTGATCGTACTGAGCATCGGCAGCTGGCTGCTCTACCCGGCCGCACGGGAGGCGTGGATCTACAGCGTGACGGTCTGGTGTGTCGGTCTGGTCATGGCGCTGGTGGGAGGGACCCTTGGCGTATACCTCTTTGAAAAGAAGCGCTTTCTCTGGAAGGCGATCGGCCTCTTTTTGATCCTCTATCCGTGCTATATTGTGGCCCAGGGAATCAACTGCATCTTCGTGATGATGCTGATGGATCTCCCGGCGGATCTCCTGAAAGTGCTGGCCTTCAGCGTGCCGGCAGAGCGGCTTGTCTTTTCCTTTGCGGCGGTGATCATTGGGATCCCCCTCCTGATGGGCCTTCCCAAGATCGGGGTCTTTGTGGGGCCCGCCTATGACAATCTGGAGGAGGAGACCGAGCTGGACCGGCAGATGCGGTTGGAATATGAGGAGAACCGGAGAAAACGGGACGCGATGCAGAAGGAATGTGCGGAGAAGGTCTTTTGTCAGGAGGAGGTTCGGTCATGATCAAATACCATGCTGGAGAGTCCTTTCTCCATAAGTTGGATCCGCGTGTCAAAATCATTATGCTCCTGATCCTGACGATTCTGGTGTTTGTCACCCGCAATTTCCCCGTTCTGGGGCTGGTCTTTCTTCTGATTATGATCTGCTGGAAGGTGTCCGGCATATCGATCCGTGAGTTGGGCGGATACCTGAAGCTCTTGGTGGGCCTGGTGCTCTTTGTGGTATTGATCCAGACGCTTTTCCAGGGCGGAGAAACCATTCTGATCAGCCCCATTATTCCGGACTTTGTCCCGCTGATTGGAGGAATGGGGAGCATTGCGGTGGAAGGCGTGCTCTTTGGCCTGCTCCTGGGATTCCGCCTGATGGTCATTATGTGCCTGATGCCGCTGATCATCATGACCACCCGAGTGCGGGATCTGGCACTTGGATTTGTCAAGCTGGGGCTGCCCTACCGGTATGCGTTTATGATCACCACGGCCCTCAATCAGGTGCCGGTGCTCCAGGAACAGATCGCCACCATTACGGATGCACAGAAGCTCCGGGCATTTACCGCCTTTGAAGATGGCGGAACCCTCCAGAAACTGAAGTCGTATCCTGCCCTGGTGGTGCCGCTGGTGATGGGCAGTATGAAGAAATCCACACTGATCGGAACCGCGATGGATGTCCGTTCCTTTGGGAGCCGTCCCAAGCGGACCTATCTGCACGATATCGCGATGCACGGGGCGGATTGGGCCTTCCTCTGTTTTATCCTGGCCTTCTGCGCCGGTATGTTCACACTGAATGTCATGCTGTAAGGGGGGAGTATCATGGATGAGATCATTCTGGATGTGTTTGACGCCTCGTTCCGCTATCCCAATGCGCCGGCGTATAGCCTGAAGCACATCAACTTTCAGGTCCGGAAGGGCGAGTTTCTGGTCATCATGGGCGAGAACGGTGCGGGAAAGACCACTCTGTGCAAGATGCTCTCCGGCATCATCCCCCACAGCCAGGAGGGAGTATACTTCGGCGATGTGACCATCTGCGGCCTGAACAGCAAGGAGCATACCCTCCCCGAGCTCTGCCAGCATATCGGCATTGTGCTGGATGACCCTGAATCGCAGTTTTTTACCACAGAGGTGCTGGATGAGGTGGCCTTTGGTGCGGAAAATCTGGAGATCCCCACCGATGAGATCCAGCGCAACGCGGATTGGGCGCTCCAGGTGGTGCGGATGGCGGGATATGAGGAAAAAGACCCCACCCGCCTGTCGGGAGGACAGAAGCAGCGCGTGGCGATCGCCTCTGCGCTGACCATGCAGCCAGAGATTTTGATTCTGGACGAGCCGACCTCTCAGCTGGACCCCATCGGTACCATCGAGGTGTTCCAGGTGGTCCGGGAACTGAAGGAAAAATACAATATGACTATCATCATGGTCACCCATAAGAGCGAAGAGATCGCCCAGTTTGCAGACCGTGTTCTGGTGCTGCATGAGGGAGAGGTGCTGGCCATGGACACGCCCCAGCGTATTTTCCGGAACAAGGAGATCGTGGACAAGGCATGGCTGGCCGTTCCGCAGGTCTCCATGGTAGCGGTGGAGCTGGAACAGAGCGGGATCCCGCTGGACGCCTTTCCGGTCCGGCTGGAAGAGGGCGTAGAGGTCTTTTCCGCCCTGCTGCAAGAAACGGAGGCGAGGATATGAGGGAACCTGTCATTCAAGTGGACCACCTGACCTATACCTACCCCAATGGGTTTGAGGCGCTGCACGATGTCAGCTTTACCATCGAGAAGAATGACTTTGTGGCGATCATTGGGCAGAACGGCGCGGGAAAATCCACCCTCCTGAAAAATCTGGTGGGGCTGCATAAGCCGACCCAGGGAAATATTATCGTGGATGGCGTCAACACCCGGGAGATCAGCGTGGCCCGCCTGTCCACCAAGGTGGGATTTGTGCTCCAGAACCCGGACCGGCAGCTCTTCGCCGACTCGGTGGAGGAGGAGATCCGGTTTGGCCCTCAAAATTTGAAGCTGGACAAGGCGGAGATCGATGCCCGGGTAGAACATGCCATGGAGCAGACCGGCTTGACCAGACTACGTCGGGAATTCCCCATGGCGCTCTCGGCCGGTGACCGGGCAAAGGTGGTCATCGCCTCGGTGATCGCCATGCAGCCGGAGATCATCATTCTGGATGAGCCCACCACCGGCCAGGACCGGCGGGGATGCGCCCAGATCATGGACATTGCCAAGGAGTTTCAGCGCCGCGGACATACGGTGATCGTTGTGACACATGCCATGTCCCTTGTGGCGGAGTACGCCGACCGGGTCATCGTCATGTGCAAGGGACGGCGGATTCTGGACGGACCCACCGCGGAGGTATTTGCCCAGGAGGAGAAGCTGAAAGAGTCCTTCGTGCTGCCGCCTCAGGTAACGCGTCTGGCGCGGGCCATGTCCGCCGTCCTTCCGGTAGACCATACGATCCTGTCGACACAGGAGCTCTCCGGATGTATTGCGGCCAGAGTACAGGCAAATCAAATGTGAGGGAGTGGGGAAATAATGGGACGCGATTACCAGGACATGTGCTGGCCGGATATTGAGGCGATGGACCGGGAGAAGACGATCATACTGATTCCAGTGGGGGCGACCGAGCAGCATGGCCACCATCTGCCGCTGGGGACCGATACGCTGGATGCACAGTGTGCGGCGGAGCGGATCCTTGCCCAGTTGGAGCCGGAATTCAAGCTGTTGCTCTTCCCCATGATTCCGGTGGGACTCAGTGTGGAGCATATGGCATATCCCGGTACGGTAACCTTCCAGCCGGATACATACTACCGGATGCTGAAAGAGATCTGTGACTGCCTGGTCCGGCATGGCTTCCGGAAGCTGGTCTTCCTGAACGGGCATGGCGGGAACTCCGCCACGCTGAACAACGTGGCCTATACCGTACGCTCGGAGACGGGCGCGGGTGTATTTATCATCGATATCTCCATTTTGCTGGCACAGCCGGACAAGCCGGTGGAAGTGCGGACCGATCCGGGCTGCGACTCCCATGCAGGAGAGCTGGAGAGCGCGCTGGTGCTGGTGTCGCGGCCGGAGGCGGTGCGGATGGAGCGGGCCGTTCCCACGCGGCCGGAGAAATTCCTGGGCAACCAGGTCTTTACGCTGGAGGGGCCTGTGGGAATGGGCTGGCTGGCCAATGATCTCTCGGCGGCCGGCAATTGCGGGAACCCGACTTTTGCCACAAAAGAGCAGGGAGAAAAGATGATGGCATACATTGTGGAGAAGGCCTGTACAGCCCTCCATGAAATTGCTGCCTGGGACGCATCGGTCACCCCTCGGGCATAAAAAGGAAAAAGAGGCCCCCCGGCTAGACCGGGGGGGCCTCTCTTTATCTAGCAGTTGTCTGGAAGGATCTCTTCTGTTTGCTGCTATGGTTTTCAGCGGATCACGCTTTTTTGCCGTTCACTGCCATCATTCTGGCGTATTCGATGGCATTGACCAGGCTCAGCTCGTTGGCTACGCCTTGTCCCGCATGGCCGAATGCGGTTCCGTGGTCCACCGATGCGCGGATAATCGGCAGGCCCAGGGTCACATTTACGCCCTCCACGGCGTCCCAATGCTGCTCGGCCCGGTTGTAGACAAAGCCGACCACCTTCAGAGGAATGTGCCCCTGATCGTGGTACATGGCCACGACGATGTCGTACCAGCCACCCCGCGCCTTGGAGTAGAGGCTGTCCGGCGGGACCGGGCCATCCACACAGAGCCCTTCCGCCTGGGCCTCCTGGATAGCGGGGATGATCTCCTCGATCTCCTCAGTTCCAAACATTCCGTTCTCACCGGCGTGGGGATTCAGTCCGGCAACACCGATTCTGGGACGCTCGATCCCCAGGGCACGGCAGCCCTCGTGGGCAATGCGGATCACATCGAGTACCCGCTGCTTCTTGACCAAGTCGCAGGCCTGGCGCAGAGAGACATGTGTGGATACGTGCACCACGCGCAAATCATGATGGGCCAGCATCATGGTGTACTTGGGAGTATGGGTGAATTCCGCGTAAATTTCCGTGTGGCCGGAATAATGGTGGCCAGCCAGATTGATGGCCTCTTTGTTCAGAGCATTGGTCACCGTGCCGTCGATTTTGCGGTCCATAGCCAGTTCAATGACCTTCTTCACGCATTGAAAGGCTGCCTCACCGCACATGGCAGATACCTTGCCAAAGGCGAACTTGTCCATGTCCACCAAGTCCATGTGGTATACATCCACTGTTCCGAAGGTATACAGGCCTTGGGCGGGATCATCAACACGATTGATGCGCAAATCGGGCCGATTGATGATGCGGGCGGCCTGCTCCAGCATTTTTGCGTCACCGATCACCAGAGGGCGGCAGGTCTCATAGATTTCTTTTTTGCTCAGCGCCTTCATTGTGATCTCGGGACCGTTGCCGGCCGGATCGCCCATGGTAATTCCAAGAATGGGTCTATATTCCACGATTAAAACCTCTCTTTACTCCGTCTTTCCGATCATTACGCGGAATGTGGTGATTTTACACGAAATTGCACGCACGCATCGTGGAGGTCTCGTTATAGCCCAAGATCTCCGCGTTCGTAAATCTGCCGCTGGCGGTGTCTACCACCAATTTTAGCAAATCATCTCCCAGCTGGTCAATGGACACCCCGTCAAAAATGGCGCCGCTTGCATCAAAATCGATGTCATCAGACATGTTCTGATATGTCTCACGGTTCGCGGTGATCTTGATCGTGGGCATGATGGCATTGCCGAGGGCGGTGCCACGGCCGGTGCTGAACACCGCTACCTGGGCGCCGCCGGCAGCCATGCCGGCCAGAGAAGAGCTGTCATTGCCCGGCGTATCCATGATGACCAGGCCCTTGCAAGTGACCTGCTCTCCGTAATCGAATACCTCCTGGATGATGCTCTCGCCGCCTTTGTGAATGCAGCCCAGAGACTTTTCCTCCAGCGTGGTCAGGCCGCCATCCTTATTGCCGGGGGTGGGATTTCCGTCCCGGACATTTTCGCCATTGACGACAAAGTGCCGCTCGTACCGAGCCACGATATCCAGTATCCGCTGATGGACCCGCTCATCCTTTGCGCGGGCGGCCAGGATATGCTCCGCGCCCACAAACTCCGTCGTCTCGGAGAGAATGGACGTGCCGCCCATGCCTACGAGCTTGTCGCTCATGTTGCCAATCACCGGATTGGCGACCAGGCCGCTGGTGGGGTCGGAACCGCCGCACTCTGTGGCCAACACCAGTTCGCTGATGGGAAATTCTTCCTTTTGAAGCATGGAGGATTCCTTGACCATCTCCTTTGCCCAGCGGACCGCCTTTTCCACCGTGCGAAGCGTGCCGCCCTCGCCCTGGATGGTCATCATGCGCAGGGGTTTGTTCGTACGCTGGTGGATGATCGCTGCGATGTCCGCCACCTGACAGGTCTCACAGCCCAGGCCAATCAGGATCGTTCCATAGATGTTGGGGTTAGCCGCCATGCCGCTCATCATGGACATGGCCAGCTTGGCATCGCTGGGCACTTGGGCACAGCCTACCTGGTTGTTGAAGGATACGGCACCCTCTACCCGGGAGGCCACGATCCGGCAAACATCGGAAGAACACATGCTGGCAGGCAGAATCAGGATCTTGTTGCGCACGCCGACTCTGCCATCCGGCCGCCGATAACCATAAAATTTCATTTTCCCTGCACCTTATTCAAGCTGTCCAGGTTGTGTACATGGACGTGCTCGCCTTTCCGAATGTCTTTTGTCGCGGCCCCGATGATCTGGTTATATTTTTTCACTACACTACCGCGGGGGATGTCGTGAACAGCGATCTTATGGTAGCGAGGAACATCCGTTACCGCGGAGAAACTCTCCTGCTTGTCCTGACACATGTAGGTGACTTCGTCCCCTGCTTTCAACGCTGTGATGGCCACGACGACATCGTCGTTGGGCGTAATGATCAACGCATTCGACTTCACTGCTTTGCTCCTTTACCAAAGATTGTCCTGTTCGTTAAAGTGCATCTCCTCCGGCTGGGTGAGGATCTCGATGTCAGGGTTCTGTGCGGCCTCTTCCAGCATACCCTCAGAAATTTCGATGGTTTCGATCTGCATGGTATTCTTGATGCGGATAACACGGGGATGTGCCCGGTCAATTTCGTTGCAGGACTTGATGCCAAGCTGAATGGCCTGCTTGTCGTTGTACATGATCATGGGGATCTTCAGCTCGCCGGTGACGGTATTGGTGATGGCGTTGGGATAGGTCGCCTCTTTGTCGAACTTCTCAAACAGGCGCATACAGGTCACATCTGCCAGGCCAATGCCGCAAGCATTTCCGTGACTCTCCTTGGTCAGGTCCAGGACCACGACCCGCTGGGCATCGATTCCGCCGGTGGCATAGGGCGTGGGGAACCGTCCGGAAATATTGGGGTCCATGCCGTCGCCGCTGATGTTCTTACCGATCTCATCCACGATCAGCACATCGCAGGAATCAAAGAGGATTCTCGGCATGTAGCTCTTGGCTCTCTGCAAAATTACGGGCTCCTCCGTAATGATCTCGTCCGGGGTAAGCCCCACGATCTCCCGGGTGTGGTCATAGGCGTTCTCCACCAGTGCCAGACCGCAGATCACCTTGGAATTACGCAGGATCACAGTGCCGAACATGGGGATATTCTTTTTGAAGTGGCCAAATCCGTCCTGGTGGATGATTTCAGCACCGGCCTGCTTGCCCAGGCCAATGGCCATCATCTTCATCAGACCGCTCTCATAGGGACCACGGAAGCCCGTGTGGGGCTTGATCCGGCCGCAGACGATGATGCCATCCGCTTCATAGGCATTCTTGTCCATCCGGACGGGCTGGCCTTCCTCTGTGCGGCCGATTTCCACAGTCTCCATGGAAGAGAGGATGGGGCAGCCGATGGCCTCTTCCGTAACGCCATAGCCTTCGATTACCGCACGCTGTCCCTCTGCCGTGGCTCCGCCGTGGCTGCCCATGGCCGGGACCACGAAGGGCTGTCCGCCCTGGGATTTCACGAAGTCGGCAATGCTTCTGACGATCAGCGGTATGTTGGAGATGCCGCGGCTGCCGACGGTGATTGCGATCCGCATGTCAGGTTTGATCATGCCCTCCAGCTTTTTCTGACCCAGCTGCTCGAAAACCGTATCGTGGATCTGATCTACCGGGATACAGGTATCGTCAAACTTTTCCTTGATCTTCACCATTTTGGGGAGAGGGGTAGATTTCAACAATTCCGCAATAACGCCCATCTAAAATTCCTCCTTACATGGATTGACTGCTGCTTGGATTTTGCCAATCATATCCGATGATCCGAAACCGCCCGATTTTGTGATGAGGTAACGGGTTTCTCCCTCCATTTGCAGCTGCGCCGCCACGACACCCGGTTCGATCTCCCAGCAGGGTCGTATCCGGGTATCCGCAAGACTCAGCAGCTTATACAACGTGTCGCCGCCGAAGACGGCCAGAGTCACATCTTTGATGTTCCGCAAGATGTCTCGGGCTATGCTGCCCAAATTGCTGCTGACCACATCCCGACGCTGGGACTGCGGCGTCTGCCGTTCAAATTCGCCTTCATGCTCCAGGTCGATCCTTCCCACGCCCAGTACGGCCAGGTGGCAATCCGGTTCACGGATCCGGCGCAGCTGTGCCTGCCACTCTTCGCTTTGCGTATAGGATGGATCGAACTTCTGCCGGTCCGACAGTTCGATCCAGAGATCGGCCTGTGCTTTGCTCTCTTGCAGCTGGAGAAGTGTGATCTCATTCAAGCTGCCGGAAACCACCACCAGCTTTTCCGAGGCAACCGTCTTTTCCGGCTGCTCCCGGACAAAAGAGATGCTGTTGGGTAAATACTCCGCAAATCCGGCACATCCAGCCAGAAACAGAGAGTCGTTCTCGGGAAATTGTCTGCTCCAGGTCTCCAGCTCTTGGTCCGTCTCCGCGGAGCACACCAGGATATCATCTTCGCATGTCGGGTCCAAAACCTCCCCGGGCAAGCAGTCACGTACCCTTGCCTGGCTCTGTTCCCCGATGATGTCCGCTACCCGGGAATGGCGGACCGGTTCAAACGGGTCCTTTCCAAAAACGGATTCCGCAACTGGGACACCGTTCACCATCTGAATTCCCTTGCTTGTCGTCCTTCCGTTTTTGGGGAAGGCGGGGAAGAAGAAAAGTGGTTTTCCGCCTGCGCGCAGCATGCCGCCTAACTCCGCGCCGATGTTTCCCCGTAGCGCAGAATCGGTTTTTTTGTAATAATAGCGGATGCCCGCTTCAAGGCCGCGGACGACCAGGCGATAAATGGCCTCCTCTGCTTCGGCGGGAGAGGTGTGGCGCGTCTCGGTATCGACCACCAGGACCTGAACCGCCGGGTCAATGCGGTCGAAGTCCACCTGTCTTCCCACCAGTACCTCGGTACGGATCCCCTTTTTTGCAAATTGTACGCCGGTGTCCATGGCACCGGTCAGATCGTCAGCGCAAATCAGTAATTGTATCATAAGCTCTCACATCATCTCACGGCTGGGAGCACCGAGGATCTCCTGGCTCCCGCTCTATATCTGTACCTGTTGTTTCGCCTCCCTGCCTGCCCGGTCAGATTTCCGGCAGGCAGGGAGGCGAGAGATTCGGCGGCTATCCCTGGGGAACGGGGATGTGGGCCTCTATTTTGCAGTTATTCAAACACAGTAGCGACCACGCGGCAGGGAGAACCACCCATGCCTTGCAGCTTCAGGGGATAGCCGGTAATGTACCACTCGTCCTCTTCAAAGAGGCGCTCGTCCATGTAGACCTCTTCAATGATCACGATGCCCGCGCCCAGCAGAACGATGTGCGGAGGAGCACCGGTGCCCTCGGGCCAACCACCGGCAGACAGACCATCGATGCAGACACAGCGGATCTCCTTCTGGGCCAGCCATTCAGCCGCCTCTTTGGTGATATAGGGCCACTCGAACAGGTATTCTTTGCTCATGCTCCGCTTCTGTGCCCAGCCGGTATAGAGCAGCACGACATCATCTTTTTGGATCTTATCGGCATAGGGCTCCAGGTCAGAGGCAAGGATCGGCATACGGCCGATATTCCGCAGATCGACGACTACGCCACGACCTTGGAACGATTCCAGAGGCATCTTCTCGACAGTAGTCCCATCCGGGAAGAAGTGATAGGGCGCGTCGAGATGGGTGCCGGTATGGGTATTCATGTCTACCCGCTCAGCGTTGAATCCGTCTCTTGCCCAGAAGCCTTCCATATTCACGTTGGTCAGCTTATAGGTCGGCCAACCGGGGCAGGCATGGAAAATCGGCTGCGTCAGGTCAATGATCTTCTTTACCTTTGGAATCATACGAACATATCCTTTCCTAATTTTTTGCTGCCAGAATCAGGACTTACACGCCGGGGGTGTAGACATTCGCCTCGATCTCGGGCATCAGCTCTTCCACGTTTTCAGCGGTGATCAGCAGGGTGGGCACGCCGATCTCAGGCTCGCAGCTGCCGGTCTCGATATAGGTCTTGCCGGCTTCCAGCGCCTGACGGCCCATCTCAACGGGCTGCTGAGCGCCGCAGCAGAGGACCTTGCCCTCGCGGATGTAGTCAACAATGATGGGGGAGCCGTCGAAGCAGGCCACCAGGATGTCCTTCTCGTTCATGCCCTCCAGAGCGGTGATGATACCAACGGTGGAAGTTTCCTGGTGGGACCAGATGGCAACGCAGTTGGGATCGCCGGAGATGATGTTCTGGCAGAAGCCCTCGGCCTCATCATAGGTGGAGTTGCTGACGGACAGGCTGGTACCCATCTGGAAACCGGCCTCGGTGACGGCCTTGGTAAAGCCTTCCTGGCGCAGCTGACCATTTTTGCGGGCCAGAGGGATGGTGATCTCACCGATGGTGCCGTCCACATTGTTTTCCTTCATGTAGTTGGCCAGGTACTGACCGACCTCATAGGAACCTTCGTAGTTGGGGGTGGAGATGTAGCTGGCATAGGTGCCGGAGTCGGTGCCCACGTCGGCCACGATTACGGGGATACCAGCCTCCTCCGCGGCGTCCAGAACAGCGGGGCAGGAGGAGCTGTCACAGGGGCTGATAATGATCAGATCCTTACCGGTGGTAATGGCGTTCTGCGCGTTTTTCAGCTGGGTAGAGGCCTCGTTGTTGGAATCATAGACGGTCAGGTTGTAGCCGTATTCATCACACTTTTCCTGAATACCGTTCTGCAGATAGACCCAGAAGGGCACGGCTGCGGAGGGCAGCAGATATGCGACTTCCAGAGCATCAGCGGTTTTGGCAGGAGCATCTGCGTCACCGGAAGGTGCCGCACTGCCAGCGGGCGTGGCGTTGTTGCCACAACTTACAAGGGACATCATCATTGCCAGGGCCAGCGCGAGACTAAGCATCTTCTGAATTCTTTTCATAGTTGATTCTCCCCTTTTTTTATTTTTATCAGCTCCGCTGATAAATACGAATGCAATGATATGCCGGAACGAAAGAAATACGCGCGTTTAGATAAGGTGCTTACTTCTTGCTCTTGCCTCTTACCTTTTCAGAATAGGTCTCGATCAGCAGCACGCCAATGATTACGCAGCCGATCGTCACGCCCTGCCAATAGGGGGAAACGCCCAGAAGATCCAGACCGTTGGAAATACATGCCATCAGGACCACGCCGATGAATGTACCGAGCATGCTGCCCTTTCCTCCAGCCAGGGAGGTGCCGCCCACCACGCAGGCCGCGATGGCGTTCATCTCGTTGCCAGAGCCGTAGTTGGGGTCCACAGCCGCAAACCGGCTCATCAAAATCACGGCGCCAATACCGGCGAACAGGCCGGAAATGGCATAGGGAAGCAGCGTTGCCAGCTTTGTATTCACACCACTGAGCCGGGCGGCATTTTTATTGCTGCCGATCGCATAGGTATTGCGGCCCAGCTTCGTATTGCTCAGGATCCATCCCATGAGGATGAAGAGAAGGATGATGATAATGTAGTATACATTGATGCCCAACACCTTCGCCTTGGTGAGCATTTTTATGCCTTCCGGCAAATTGTTGATTCCAATGCCGCCGCACATCAAATAATCTGCGTTTCGCGTAATACCCATCATACCCAGTGTGACGATGAAGGCGGGAAGGCCCACATAGCCGACCAGATAGCCGTTTACGACACCGCAGAGCAGGCCGATGGCGAGTGCTACGATGATACCGGCGGCTATATTTTGGGTGCTGGCCATGACCATACCGCCTGCCATACAGCTCAGGCCCATCGTGTTGCCCACGGAGAGGTCGATGCCGCCGGTCAGCAAGACGAAGAGCTCACCGATGGCCAGCAGGCCTACAACCGAGAGCTGACTGAACAGGTTCAACATATTTCTCCCGGTCAGGAAATGCGGGGACAGAACAGAGATTACAGCGCAATATAGAATCAACGCGACAAAAACGCCGATCTCGCTCCGATAGTTGGTTAAGACCATTTGCAGTCCAGAATGCCGGGCTCCGCTTTTTAGCGCTGTATCTTTCATGCTTTCATCGTCTCCTCGCTGTCTATTTTTTCGGCCGCGCGTCCGAGAGAGGCATAGGCCATGATCCGCTCCTCCGAAGCCTCGCTGATCTCCATGTGCTTGACGATCTCGCCGTCCTTCATCACCATGACCCGGTCACAGATGCCCAGGATCTCCGGCAATTCGGAAGAAACTACGATCACGCACATACCGGAGGCCGCCAGGTTCTTCAGGATCGTATAAATATCGGCCTTTGCGGCGATATCGATACCACGGGTTGGCTCATCCACGATCAGGACCTTCGGGTTGGTCAAGAGCCACTTAGAAAGAACGATCTTCTGCTGATTGCCACCGGACAGGGAACTACCCTTGTCATGAATGTTGCCGATCTTCGTACGGAACATCTCGGCCATTTTCAGCGTGTCAGCCTTTTCGCTTTTGTGGGGCAGTATCCAGCCCTTTTTCTGCACCGTTTTGGCGTAGCAGGTGTTCATGATCAAGCTCAAATCCAGCAGCAAACCTTCGGATTTCCGGTCCTCTGTGGCCATGGACAACCCGTACTTGATGGATGTTCTGGGACTGCCCTTTTTCAGCGAGACGCCGTCCAGATATACCGCGCCCGAATCGTAGCTGTCCGCACCAAACACCGCGCGCATCAGCTCTGTACGTCCGGCACCGACCAGACCGGCGAATCCGGTGATCTCACCCTTGCGGGCCACGAAAGAGATGTCCTTGAGGAAGCCGCCCCTACCGCAGAGGTGCTCCACCCGCAATATCTCATCGTGCTGGACGGTGTTTTCCACCTTTTCACCGTAAAAGTTCACCATTTCACGGCCGACCATCGCCCGCACCAGGGACTGTTCCGTCATCTCCTCCATGGGCGCGCCGGGAAGCACCAGCTTGCCATCCCGCAGGACCGTGATTCGATCGGAAATCTCAAAAATTTCGTTGAAGCGGTGGGTGACCAGAATGAATCCGACCTGCTTCTTTTTCAAGTCCCGGATCACCTGGAACAGACGCTGCGCCTCCATGTTGGACAGCGAGGCCGTGGGCTCATCCAGAATGATCATCTGCGCGTTGTAGGATACAGCCTTGACAATCTCTACGATCTGCTGTTCTGCGACGGAGAGGGTAGAGAGTTTGGCTGCGGGATTTATGCTCTCGTCCATGTCAAAGAGCTTAAGAAGCTCTCTGGTCTCCTTCTCTGCGCGGTGTTTGTCAAAATAAATGCCCTTTTTGTACATTTCGCTGTGGCCCAGGAAAATGTTCTCGGCCACCGTCATATGTGGGATCGAGTTGAATTCCTGCGTAACCATGGCGATCCCCAGCTTCAGTGCCACCTGCGGCGTTGGGATGACCACAGGCTTACCGTCAAACTCCAGCTTGCCGGCCGTTGGTGTTTCGATTCCGGCGATCAGTTTTGAAAGCGTTGATTTTCCGGCGCCGTTTTCACCCATCAGAGCGTGAACTTCTCCGCGGTACAAATCGAAGTTTACATCCTCCAGTGCGTGGACCGGACCGTAAAACTTACTCATCCCCTCCGCTTTCAGTAGAAGGGTCCCTCTACTTTCCATCCAGTACCTCCAGCAATCAAAAAATCTTATCATCACGTGTGGTGAGGGGATGCCCCCTCCCATACGCCGCTTTTTTCAACACTGGCATGCGGTCAGATCAAGTAATTCGTTCTACATTGCCGAATGCCGTTCTGTAATGAGGACATTCAAATACGGTGGTGCATCTCTGCACCATACAGCAAAATCACATATTGGTTACAATTCGGTCTCTCCGGTACTCTTGAAACCGATCCGTATGGAAATCTCCCGGCCGTTGTTCCGAAGATCCTTTTCCAGGGCCTCCAGATTGACGCCTCGGATTTTTCCGTAGGGGAAGGAAATGCTCATCGCCGCACACACCTTGCCCGTCCGGTCGAAAATAGGGGTGGCGACACAGGTCAGGCCTTCTTCCAGCTCCTGCCGGTCCATGGCGATCTGGGTGCTGCGGATCTGACGGAGTTCATTCCAGAGCGCTTCCCGGTCAACAATGGTGTTAGCGGTGTGGGGTTCCAGCCCTCTGGCGATCACTTCCTCCACGTATTCCTCCGGAAGAAAAGCCAGCATGGCCTTGCCAACTGCGGTGCAATACATGGGGGCGCGCCGGCCGATCTGGGAATACATGGTGATGGGTGCGTCCACTTCCACCTTGTCGATGTAAACGGCATATCCATTGGAGTGGATTGCCAGATGCATGAGGGCGTTGTATTTTTCCGAAAAGGCCACCATATTTCGCCGGGCTTCTTCACGTACATCCAGCCGCCGCTGAACGAGGTTGCCTAGTTCGAGTAAACGGAGACCGAGGCGATACTTCTTGCTGGGCTGAACCTGTTCCAGATATCCCAGAGCTGCCAGGGTATTCACCAGTCCAAACGTCGTACTTTTATTCAGATCCAGCAGTCTTGCAATTTCGGCGAGTCCGAGCTCTTTGAATCCGGTAAACGCCTCCAGGATCTCACCGGCCCGAACGACCGACTGAATCTGCGGAGCCTTGCGGCTATGTTTCTCCATACTTTCATTCACTTTCTAATCTAATTGATTTGATCTGCTTCATCCGCGTGTTGGACGCCAGAGCAGCGAGGAAAAGAGACCTTTTTACAGGCCATCTGGCCAGCTCCAAACAGGGGATGTGAAAAACGCAAAATATAGACAATTCTTTGTTTGAAAATATAGCACCTTATTGTACCTTTTGTCAAACATAAAATGACTTTGCTTGCCGATTCCCAATGGCGGTAGGGAACTGCTCCCCAATGCCCGGAGCGTTCTTCCCACGTGGACGGGAAGACATCACCCTGGTATTTCGCTGTACACCGGTGTGTCGGCTGACTTCCGCTTTATACACAGATCGCTTCCACCAGAAAAGTGAAGCAGATTCAACGGATTGCCAGCGTTACATCCACCAGTGCAGCCTTTTCGTCGCCGTTGAAGACCTCCACGTGGCTTTTTACAATGGCCTTTTCCGTATTCTCGGAGAGCAAGCTTCCCTTCAGGGTAATCGTATCGCCCGGCTTGATTTTCCGCAGGAAACGGACATTGTCAATGCCGCAGAAAAGCGGCAGCTTTCCGCTGTATCGATCCAGGGACAAAAACAAAAGACTTGTGGCCTGAGCGGCGGATTCTACCGTGTAAACGCCAGGCAAAATCGGGTTTCCTGGAAAATGTCCCTGAAAAATCGCCATATCGGGACGTACGAAAAATGTCGCTGTGATCGAATTGCCCGGGTCCAGCTCCTCTACCGAATCAATCAGCAAAATTGGATCACGCTGCGGGATAATACGCATCACTTGCTCGCGGTCGTACTTCAACATAATCCTATCCTCTTTTCGTATAGCCGTCTTATCTTGTGTCCGTTCAGCAGTTCAGAAAAAATGAATCTTTCGTTGTGCGATCACCTGCGCTTCCCAAATGAACAATCATTACAGTTTGCAACAAATATGCCTTTGAACAGCGCCATTTTAAGGGATTTTTCTGGTCTATACAGGATAATGTCTGGCGAATCCCCAAAATGTGCCATACGGAAAAATGCGTTGCATTTTTTGTTTTGTATGCTATAATGATTGCCAAGAGAGTGCTATAATATAAATCATCGTTTGTTATTATAGCATATTTTAGCATATGACCTGTGGAATTTCAAGCGGTTTTCACAAAAAATGGGAAAGGACAGGGGAAAAGTTTATGGGTTTGTCAAAAATTACAGTGGATGGCAACACAGCAACAGCGTACGCATCGTATCCCTTCACGGAAATCGCTACCATCTACCCGATCACACCTTCCTCCACCATGGCTGAGATCATTGATGAGTGGAGCGCGGCGGGAAAAAAGAATCTGTTTGGGCGGACGGTGGACGTGCGTGAAATGCAGTCCGAAGGCGGCGCGTCCGGCGCCCTCCACGGCGCCCTCCAGGGCGGCGCATTGGCCACGACCTATACTGCCAGCCAGGGCCTGATGCTGATGCTGCCCAATATGTACAAGGTCGTGGGCGAATTGCTGCCCGGCGTGTTCCATGTCAGCGCCCGCTCTTTGGCCACCAACATTATCTCCATCTTCGGTGATCAGCAGGATGTCATGAGCTGCCGCCAGACCGGCGTAACGATGCTGGCCTCCTCCAGTGTGCAGCAGGCCTATCACATGGCGCTGACCGCCCATTTGTCCGCAATCAGCTCCCGCGTGCCGGTCCTGCATTTCTTCGACGGGTTCCGCACCTCCCACGAATACCAGAAAATCGAAGTCCTGGACAATGAGGATCTGGCCGAGATGCTGGACTGGGACGCGGTGAAGGCCTTCCGCCGGAACGCCCTCAATCCCAACCATCCTGTGTCACGGGGCGTCGTAACGAATCCGGATATTTTCTTCCAGTATCGTGAGTCCACCAACCGCTTCTTCGATCAGGTCCCCGCCACGGTGGAAAAGTACATGAACATGATCAATCAGCGCTGCGGGACGAACTACCATCCCTTTGATTACTTCGGCGACCCCGAGGCGGAAAATGTGATCGTCGCCATGGGCTCGGCCTGCGGTGTGATCCGCGAAACGCTGGAGTACTGGAATGCCCGCGGCAAGCGTCTCGGCCTGGTGGAGGTGCATCTGTTCCGTCCCTTCTCCATCGAATTCCTGCTCAAGGCGCTTCCTGCCGGGGTGCGGCGTATCGCTGTGCTGGACCGAACGAAAGAGCCCGGCGCGATCGGCGAACCGCTTTACATGGATGTGAAGAACGCAGTCAGCACAATGGCACAGCCGCCCATGGTCATCGGCGGCCGGTTCGGTCTGTCCTCCAAGGACTTTACGCCCGCAGATGTGATGGCGGTCTATGCAAACCTGGAAAGTGAGACGCCCAAGGACCACTTTACGGTGGGTATCGTGGATGACGTCACCAATCTGTCCCTGCCGGCTTATCCTGTGGAATTCGATTCCACGCCCAAGGAAAACTTCAGCCTGAAATTCTGGGGACTCGGCTCCGACGGCACCGTCGGCGCGAACAAGGCCGCCGTCAAAATCGTGGGCAACAACACGGACTATTACGTGCAGGCCTATTTTGCCTATGACTCTAAAAAATCCGGCGGCCTGACCGTCTCCCACCTCCGTATGGGCCCCAAGCTCATTGAGGGCTCCTACCAGGTCAAGAGCGCGGATTTCATCGCCTGCCACAACCAGGCCTATGTGCAAAAATATGACATGGCACGGGATCTGAAAGAGGGCGGCAGTTTTCTGCTGAACTGCAATTGGTCCGACGAAGAGCTGAATACGAAGCTCCCTGCCAGTATGCGCCGTACCCTCTGGGCCCGCAAGGCCCGACTGTACACCATCGATGCGGTGGATATTGCCCATGATCTCGGTCTGGGTAACCGCATCAACATGATCACCCAGGCGGCCTTTTTCAAAATTTCCGGTATCATGGATCTGGATTCCGCGGTCCGGGAATTGAAGCACTCCATCGAAGTGACTTATGGCAACAAGGGCCAGGACGTTGTGGACAAGAACAAGGCCGCGGTTGATCTGGGCCTGAGCAAGATCCGCCAGGTCGCAATTCCGGACTCCTGGGCCAATGCGGTTGACGATGCCGCCGAGGAGGATGCCCCCGACTATGTCAAGAATGTGATCCGCGTCATGGGCCGCCAGGAGGGCGACCAGCTTCCCGTCAGCACCTTCCTGGGACGCGAGGACGGCACCTACTATACCAATATCTCCAAGTGGGAGAAGCGTGGTATCGCGATCGACGTCCCCGAGTGGGAGATGGAGAAGTGTATCCAGTGCAACCAGTGTTCCTTCGTTTGTCCCCACGCCGTGATTCGTCCCACGCTGCTCTCGGCGGAAGAAGCCGCTGCCGCCCCCGATGGGTATGAAATGAAGGACGCCACCGGCTTTGCCGATACAAAATATCATCTGGCCATTTCCGGTATGGATTGTACCGGCTGCGGTATTTGCGTCAAAACGTGCCCGGTCGATTGCCTGAAAATGACGCCCTATGAGCCCAGACGGGAGAAAAATACCCGGGATTGGGCCTATACCACGGAGCATGTCCAGCTGAAGGAAATGGAAGAGAGCAAGAAGTTCACCGTTAAGGGCAGCCAGTTCCTCAAGCCCTATCTGGAGTTCAACGGCGCCTGCGCCGGATGTGGGGAGACGCCCTATCTGAAGCTCATCACACAGCTGTATGGCGACCATATGCTGTGGGCCAACTCTGCCGGATGTTCCCACGCGTGGAGCGGATCTCCGGAAGTCCCCCTGGCGGTCAATCACAAAAACCAGGGGCCCGCATGGGGCGATTCCCTGTTCGAGGATACCGCCGAATACGGCTTTGGCATGATGCTGGGTGCATCGGTGGTGCGCAACCGTCTGCATGACCTGGCGGAGGAAGTGCTGGCCAATCTGCCCGACGGCGAACTGAAGGATGCCATGGCCGATTGGTCTGCCAACTGTGAAGATCCCACCGGTACACGTCAGCGTGCCGACCGGTTGTCCGACGCGCTGGAAGCGGCTGACCGCAGCGGAAATGCGGCGCTGGAAGAGTTGTACGAAAAGCGGGACTTCCTCGTTCGTCCCTCTCAGTGGATCGTGGGCGGCGACGGCTGGGCCTATGATATTGATTACGGCGGACTGGATCACGTTCTGGCCTCCGGCGAGAATGTCAACGTCATTGTCATGGATACGGAGGTCTACTCCAATACGGGCGGTCAGGCCTCGAAATCCACGCCTACGGCTGCAATCGTTAAATTTGCGGCCAGCGGAAAGCGCACGAAGAAGAAAGACCTCGGCATGATGCTGATGAGCTACGGCTACATTTACGTGGCGCAGGTGGCTATGGGTGCCGACAAGGCCCAGACTCTGAAGGCCATCCGCGAGGCAGAGTCCTATCCCGGTCCCTCTGTGGTCATTGCTTACAGCCCCTGTATCAACCACGGCATCAAAGCCGGTATGAGCGAGGCGCAGAACCAGGCCAAGCGGGCGGTGGAGTGCGGATACTGGCACCTCTATCGCTTTGACCCCCGTAAGAAAGCGGCTGGAGAAAATCCGTTTACCATGGATTCCAAGGTGCCCACCGCTTCGATTCGGGACTTTATGCTCAGTGAAGTACGTTATGCCTCGCTATACAAGAAGTTCCCGGAGCAGGCAGACGAGCTCCTGGCCAAGGCGGAAAAGGACGCCGCCGAACGTCTGGAGTCCTATCTCCGCATGGCAAACCGCGATTAATGAGACTTGGGATGCGATCCTGATTGACACACAAAAAAGGCTTACCGTCCGCAATTTGCGGACGGTAAGCCTTTTCTTATCCCCACATAGTAGTTTTCCAGGGGACATTATACGGATGTATTTTGATGCGCTTGGGGGAAAATCAGCCCATCTGATGGAGGAAATGTTCCACATGCTCCATTGCCTCGCTGGCGCTTTTCAGAGGGAACATCTGAAATACATGCCACAGATCCTTCCAGCACTCCAGCACGCAGGGGACGCCGGCCTGGGCCAGCCCCTCCTGGAGCCGAAGGGAGTCGGAGAGCAGGATCTCCCGCTCCCCTACCTGGATGAGCGTGGGGGGCAGTCCCCGCAGATCCCCAAACAGGGGGGAGAACTCAGGGCGGCTCCAGTCTGTGTTGGGGGCATAGGCACTGCGCACGGCATGGATATAATCGGCGCAGAGCATGGGGTCCAGATCCCTGCAGCTCTCATAGGAGTCGCCGGAGGCGGTCATGTCGGTCCAGGGCGAATAGAGGATCAGGCGGCCGGGGAGAAAGCGATCTTCGTCCCGCAGGGTCATCGCCAGTTCCAGCGCCAGGTTTCCGCCGGCGGAGTCACCGGCCAGCAGAATGTCACGGGCGCCCCACCCCTGCCGCATCAGATAATCCCAGGCGGCACGGGCATCTTCCAGCGCAGCGGGATAGGGGTGCTCGGGTGCCAGCCGGTACTGGAAGACCAGAACCGCACATCCGGTCGCCCCCGCCATCTTGGCGGCCAGCACCCGGGCATATCCCAGGTTTCCGCTGGTGTAGCCGCCTCCGTGACAGTAGAGGATGGCCCGGCGCCGGTCGTGTCCCCGCTCCGGACGGACCCAGGCCATGGGCATGCCATCCAGGGTAAAGGGCTCCCAGCTGAAGCCGATGGGTGGGGAGACCAGCCGACCCAGGACCTCCTGTCCCAGGCGTTGACGCTTCAGGTCCTCCGGCTCCATGGAGTCGGGCGAGGCGGCGCTGTGGATGGCCTTGAGTGCGGCCATCACGGCTTCGGTCATTTTTGCGTTGACCTTTTCTGTATTTTCACTGTGTGTGCTGGAGATGAGAGAGTTTTTATACATGGGAGCTTCCGCCTTTCTAATGGTGGAGGAGTGGATGGAGGGCTGTTCCTGTGGACAGAGGAGCGGGGATCGTGGTTCAACAGAGGGTATCTGAGCGGGAAAAGGCGGTGGTTTTCCACAGCCCGTGGAGATTGCAGTAGGCGTAGGCGGCGATGGGAGACTCACCGCAGGGAAGCAGGAAATCGGCCTGTGGATCACTGCCGGGGGAGAGATGGCGCAGGTAGAAGCCATGCTCGGTCTCCAACAGGACCCAGAGGATGGAGTGTGCTTCGGTCATGGGGTGGGGGCTGCTGCCGATATTGAGGATGATCCAGCGGTTGCCCTGCTGTACCACGGGGATGTGCTTTTCCACGGCGCCGTCCGTGGAGCCGGGCTCCAGCAGGGTCATGGGCTGGCCGCAGCAGATCAGCGGCACGCCGGAATCGGTGAGTTTGGTAACTACGTTGCCGCAGTGAGAACAGAAATACAGATTCATAAGAGATCTCCTTTTGATCAAGTGGGGTCGGTAGGGACAGAGTCGGGGGGAGGAGCGGTGGGAAGTTTGCGGGAAGCCAGTGCCGTGGCCAGATCACTCACGCCGTCTGCAATCAGAGCGGCACCGAAAACCATGATGGTCATACGGGCGGCATGGAACGGATTGACGATGAGCAGGATACCCAGGATGAGGGGAATCAGGGAGGAGAGGGCCAGCGGAATGAGGGTAGAGGTCCGCAGATGGAGGGCGGAAAAGAACAGGGGGGCCTTGCCCACTCCATCAATCAGCAGAAGAGCACCCAGCACCAGAGGGAGGAAGGAGAGGATGGCCTGGGGCCAGAACAGGGCAAAGAGGGAAAAGGCCAGCGGGAGCACGGTGAGGAAGAGGTCGCCTCCGGAGCCTTCCCCTGCCTTACGGCTCTGAAGATAGCGGAAGAGATGACTGGCGGCGTAGACGGCGGCTCCGGCGGAGAGGGCCCATACAAAGATCGTGCCGCTGATTCCAGGGAAGAGGAGCAGGGGCAGACCCAGGGCCATATAGAGGATGGAGATCCAGATGGAGGCGCTTCGGGTCCAGAAGAATTGAAACATCATAGCAATACCTTGCCTTTCTGCTGCGCCGGATTGCCGCAGCTCTTGCAGTTTGAGTGGAGAGGATGGGGAAAGCTGGTCAGCGGTTGAGGGCCCAGACGGTGTAATTCAGATACCCGGCAAAGCTGACCCACAGGAAATAGGGGATCTGCAGCCATGCCGCCGCCCGGCTGACCGAGTGGAAGGCAAAGAGCATCAGCAGGATCAATAGCCACAGGACCCCGAGACAGAGCAGGGCGGCGAGATAATCTCCGCGGCCAAAGAAGAGCGGGCTCCAGATCACATTGACGGCCAACTGTAACACCCAGATCACCACGGCGAGTGAGGTACCGGGACCGCCTTTTCGGACGACGAGGGCCAGGCCCAATCCCATAAGCAGATAGAGGATGGTCCACACTACCGGAAATACCGCGCCGGGTGGTGTCAGAGGCGAGAGGGCCAGAAGCGGATAGACGGTCTCCAGGCCGTTGCCGGACAGGGTCCAGGAGAACGCCCCTGCGGCCAGCGCCAGGAGAGGAAAGAGAAGCAGTGCGAGTTTTTTCATAGACACCTCACAGATACGCTTAGAAGCGGACGGCACGACGGCCGGACCAGGATTCAGCCGAGAGTGCAATGGCGGAGACCAACAGATAGACGCCCCACAGTGCGGTCAGGGAAAACCAGCTCACGATCGGGTTGAGGAGAATGACCACGCTCAGAAGCAGATTCAGGATACCACCGGCCAGGACCCAGCCTGCCCCGGAGAGCTTTGCTTTGTACAGGGCATAAAAGGCGGAGATCTGGATGACGCCGGCAGAGGCGGTGAGGAAGCCTGCGGCATAGGAGAGCGATTCAATCAGGGGAAAGAGACCGGCGGGGCCGGAGAGAAGTCCGCTTTTCCGGTTGATGGGAGCGGCGGGCAGATCATCGAGGATCTGCTCGTAATCCGCATCGTGGATGTCATAGGGAGGACGGGAGGAAGGATTCATAGACAGAACCGCCTTTCTTTAAAATGGGAGAGGTCTGAAGCAGGTGGAGAGAAATGGATCGGCCGGTGTGTCAGCGGCGGAAGGGTGAGCGGGAAGGGTCCGATGCAGGGAGTGAAGCAAGTCGATGCTTTCCAGTACGAGGAGCAGGCTGGTGAAAAGAATCACGGTTCCTGCGGGGAGGGTCCGTACCCAGGAAGTGGCCAGGGGGTGAAGAAAGCGGACCAGAACCAGGGAGGAGAAGCCCCACCAGAGGGAGGAATACAGGGAGATGTAGCCGTGGAGCTGAAAAGGAAACCGACTGTAATCCCAATATCTCTGATGAAACATACGCTCCAGGGAAACGCCGGTCCCATATTCCAGTACGGTGGCGCTGGCCATGCCGGCCAGGAAGAGAAGCAGAGGGTGAGTGGCAAAGGGGGTGAAGAGAGCTGTGATCAGAAGGGCCCCAAAGCCGTAGATGGGAAGGAATGGGCCGCGGAGGAAACCGCGGTTGGTCCAGCGGCGTGTATGCAGGGAGACATAGCAGGACTCCCAGATCCAGCCGGCAAAGGAGTAGAGGAAGAAGAGGAATAGGACAGAAGCTGGTTTCATAGGCGGCACATCCAATCCTTTCAAAATCATGGGACCTTTGCCACTGGGGGTTATATCTATCATGTCATAAATGAGGCAGAAAAACGGTTGTGTAGACAACGGAGGAGAAAAAACGGGGGAAAAAGAGAAAAATACGCAAAAAATTCCCCCGGATAACCATGCGGTTACCGGGGGAGAAAACGATATTCAGACATTTGGGTCGGATTCTTCCGGGGTGAGGGAGAGGGCGTCCAGCAGTTCAAAGGCGTTGCGGTCAAAGCGGAGCAGGCCCTCATCCCGCATTTTGCACAGCTCGTTGGACATGGCGCTACGGTCCACAAAGAGATAGTCCGCCAGATCCTGCCGGTTGAGCGGGATGGGAAAGACACGGCTTCCAGCCTGATGGGCCTGGGCGGAGAGATAGTCCAGCAGCCGCTCCCGGATGGAGCGGCGGATGCTGTCCTCCAGCTTTCGGGTCAGCCGCTGGGCGGCCTGGGCCAGCGCCAGGGTGAGGTTTTGCAGAAAACGGATCTGCACCGGAGAGGTCAAAGTATGGTCTCGCAGAAGCATGTCCACGGGGAAGCGGAGAAGATCGGTATCCTCCATGGCGATGGCGGAGATGTGCAGGCGGTAGTGCCCCACGGCATTGATGAGGCCGATGGACTCCCCTCTGCCAAAGGTGTCCATCAGATTTTTATTGCCGTGGATATCTGTGTGGAACAGGTGCAGACGTCCTGTAAGGATCACGCCGACCTCGGAGCATTCTTCCCCATCCTGCAGGGCGGTGGTCCCCTTGGGAAGGTGGGATTGCCGCGCATTCAGGGTGTCCAAAAGTTCCAGACGCTCTTCCAAAGTGAAACTGCGAAACAGAAGGCTCGCATCCAGATAAGATAAAACAGAGGATTGCTCGATCATAAAACACATCGCCCCCAATGACACATTGAGACGGTCGGGCCGTGTTTTGCCCAGCTCTTATCTCTAATCATAAAGGAAAAAGAGGGGGAAAGGCAACGGGTATTTTACAGCTATTTATAAAAATAAGGATGTGTCACGGAGTCTCTGTGACACATCCTTATAAACAATGATTATTTTACCTCTCACCGGTCAACCGGGCGGCCAGAAGCGCGTTGGCGCAGATGGACTCAAATTGGATCTGGGAAGAGTATCCGTCGGTCAGACGATCAAAGGCGGCGTTGGCAGCGGGATGATACTCCCGCCCCTCGGCCTCGGCCTGCTTTCCGGCGGCAATGCCCTCCGCCAGCAGGGAGAGGTCCCCGACTCGCTTGTGAGCGGGAATGGGGTGGAGCAGGAGCAGCCGGCCGTGCTCCTGAGAGAGCATTTCCCCGCTCCAGGTGCCGGAGAGCGGCACGTCGGCGCTCTGGAAGAGATAGCCGGTGCAGCGGTCCCCTCCGATTCCCAGAACCCGCACGCCGGAGTCGGTCAGCCACTGAATGGTGGCCGGGATATCCAGCATGTCCTTGGGGGAGGTGGAGAGCAGTGCCACCGGAATATCCCGGAGAGCCGGAAGGTCGGGGCAGAGGGCCTCGCTGTGGATCTCACCGATGCCGCCCATGCCGCAGGTCACGGCCAGTGGAAGTCCCATCTGCTGGCAGACGGCCATGGTTCCCGAGGCAGTCAGCGCGCCGGAAAGCCCCTCCTCCAGTGCGGTGGGCAGCCGGTCATAGCTGATACGGCACAGCTCCGAAGCGCGGTCCCGGAAGGGGAGAAACTCCGCCATGGAGCCAATCACCACCTGCCCGGCATCCACCCAGGCAATGTTGTCCAGTTCCTGGGGCCAGCGGCGCAGCATCTCCTCATTGGAGATGGACACCAAGCCATGGGTGAGCAGTGCCGATTCAATCAGAAACGAATGCATTACTTCCAACCTTCCAGGTCGTTGACGTTGTCCACAGTGACCAGGGTCAGGGGCAGGTAGATGTTGTTCTCAAAGGTCTCGCCCTCGTTGAGCATCACCGCCATCTGAAGCGCGGCCTTGGTGTACCGCTCACTGGAGTAGGACATGGAACCGGTCATGGTGCCTGCGCTGATGGCGGCACGGGCGTCGTCGGTGAAGTCCACACCGTAGACCAGGACGCCCTCCTTACCCTCCGCGGTGAGTGCCTCCACGGCGGCCAGCGCCATGGTGTCGTTGCAGCAGAAGATACCCTTGAGGTCGGGGTACTCGGTGATCAGGGCCTTGGTGGCGTCATAGGCCAGCGTGGCGTCCCAGTCGCAGTTCTGCACCGCCACCAGATCGATGTTGTCGGTGGCCTCAAAGACAGACTTGGCGCCGGAGGTGCGGCCCTCGCTCTGGCCGGCACCGGCCAGACCGGCCAGGATGGCGACCTGTCCGCCATCGGGCAGACGGGAGATCATGTCGTTGGCCACGGTCTCACCCTGCTCGGTAAAGGCCACGGTGATGGTGGCATCCAGATGACCGCCGGCCTCTTCCAGGGCATCCACATCCACGCCGGGACCCAGGTTGATGACCTTGACGCCGTTCTCGTTGCACTTGACGATGCCGGGGATCAGGTTGGTGCCGTCGATGGGGGAGACAATGATGACGTCATAGTCCATGTCGGCCATGGTCATCAGCACGTCCAGCTGGGAGGCGGTGTCGCCCTCGGTGGTACCGGTCTGCACATCGATGTCGATGCCCATCTCCTCACCGGCGGCCTCGTAGTAGTTCTTCATATTGACCCAGAAGGGGTTGGTGAGAGAGATCACCACAGCGCCCACCTTGATGTCGCCAAACTGCTCGGGCATGGTGCCGATCTGGGCCTCCATGGCGGCGTCAAACTCCTGATAGAGCTGCTGCACGGTGGGGGAGAGGCCGCTGTCCGCACCTTCACCCTCCGGGGCGGGGGTGGCGCTGACCACGGGAGTGCTCTCCTGAGGGGCGGGGGTGCCTTCCACATTGGCGGAAGAGCCGCAGGCGGCCAGGCTGAAGAGCATTGCAGCCGCCAGCAGAAGGGAATACCATTTTTTCATCATCTTATATCCTCCTGTAAGACAGATTATGATAAAGGAAGCTCTTTCCTTTATACCAGTTGGATCAGCCGATACGGCTTTTGCGCTCCCGGAACTCCGCAATGACCACCGCGCACAACAGCATGGCGCCGGTAATGAACTGCTGGTAGTAGGAGGAGACGCTCAGAATGGTCAGGCCATTGCGGATGAGTCCCATGAGAAACACTGCAATCACGGTACCGGGCAGATTGCCCCGGCCGCCGTGCAGTGCGGTTCCTCCCATGATGACGGCACAGATGGCATCCATCTCCATATTGAGGCCGGCGTTGGCCTCGGCCGAGTTGAGCCGGGCGGTGACAATGATGCCGGCCAGCGCGGACAGAGCACCCATTAGCACAAAGACCGAGACCCGGTAGCGTCCAATGGGCACGCCGCTGCGCTTGAGCGCCTCCGGGTTGCCGCCCAGGGAGGTCACATAGGTGCCCCAGCGCATGTGGTAAAAGAGAGGGATGAGCAAGACAATGACCAGAAGAGCCATGGTGACGCCCGACTCCATACCAAAGAGATCGCCGCAGCCAAAGGAGCGGAAACCCTGGGGCAATTTGGTGATGGGAATACCCTGGGTGGCAATGAGGGAGAGGCCCCGGTACAGAAAGGCGGTGGCCAGGGTAATGATAAAGGCGTTGATGCGGGTAAAGTGGATGAGCAGGCCATTGATAGCCCCCATGATTCCGCCCAGAGCCAGGGCGAGGGGGATGGAGAGTCCAACCGACAGTCCGCCCTTCAGTGCCATAGCGGTGCAGATGGCGCTGAACGAGAGGATGGATCCCACCGAGAGGTCAATGGCGCCGGAGGAGATGATGCACATCATCCCGCAGGCCAGGAGCAGCCGGTAGGAGTTGGCCTCCAGGATATTGACCACGTTTTTCAGGGAAAAGAAGGACTGGGTCTGTATGGACAGAAAGACCATCATGGCCAGGCATACCACCAGGAGCAGCAGGGAGGTGGACTGCTTGGAGCACCAGCGTTTCAGAGCGATCATACTTCCTCCACCTCGCTTTCCCGGCGCAGGATCAGGTCCTGAAGGGCGTCGATGGTGGTATCCGCCGTGGCAGCTCCCGCGATGATATGTCCGGAGCGCAGTACATAGATGAAATCGGCCAGGGCAAAGACCTGGTGAAGATTGTGGCTGATGATGAGCTGGGTCATACCGCGCTCCCGGAGGCGGGAGAGCATTTGGAGCGTGCTGTGGCTCTCCTGAATGCCCATGGCGGCAGTGGGCTCGTCCAACAACAGGACCGAGCCCGGGCGGCGCAGGGCACGGGCAATGGCCACCCCCTGACGCTGTCCGCCGGAGAGATAGCTCACGGGCTGGGTCAGGTCGGGGATCTTTACATGGATGTCCTCCAGAAGCTGCCTGGCCTCCTCTGCCATGGCGCGCCGGTCCAGAAAGGGACCGCGCATGCGCTCACTGCCCAGAAAAATGTTCTCCACGCTGTTTTTAAAATTATCCAGTGCCAGGTCCTGATACACGGTCCGGATTCCAAGGTCCATGGCCTGGGGGATGGTGAGACCACGATAACTGCGTCCACCGATTTGGATCTCCCCCCGGTCGGGCCGGAGGTTGCCGGAGAGGATTTTGATCAGGGTGGACTTACCGGAGCCGTTATCCCCCACGATAGCGGTGATAGCCCCTTGCTGTACCTCCAGGGAGACGCCGTGAAGGACCTGGATCTGCCCAAAAGACTTAAAAACCTGGTTAATGGAAAGGATACTCTGTTTCATATTCACATCCGCTACACTGATTGACGAAAAGCAATGTTACCGTTTTCTATCATAGCAGTGTGCCGAAGGAAGTTCAAATTGACAAATAAAATAAATAGATAAAGTGATATAGAGAAAATCGATAGAAGCGAGGAACAGAAAAGCGGCGCGTCTTTATGACGCGCCGCTTGGCGGATCGGGGAAGATTACTGGAACAGCGCCTTGGAGGTATCAATGCTGTGGCCGGAGGGATTGCCGATATCCGTGCCGTTGCCGGAAAATTCTGAGCCATCGAAGCTGAGGGTCAGATCGGTGGGCACGTTTTCCAGCAGCACGGCGGTGCCATTGTTCACAAAGTGATTATCGTGATAGCGGCTGTCGGAGGCGGACTGGCCGGTGGAATTGAAGTGGAAGCCCACCTCATTGTCGGTAAAGGTACACTCGGTCACATTCACCCAGGCGCTCCCCTGGGACTGGAAACCGGTCTTGTAGCCGGTAAAGGAGCAGCCGATGGCCCAGGTCTTGACGGGAGCAATGATGCCGATGTCGGTGCCGTCTCCAACAAAGTCCATGTCATAGAAATAAGAGATGAACTGGTAATTGCCGCTGCCGATAGTTACCGAGCCCTTGAGAACAGTGCGCCCCGCCCCCTCGTCGGTACAGCCGTAGAACTCATAGGCCCGGGCCAGCTTCAGATCCCCTTCATAGGTCACGGGGGGCAGGTAGATGTGGATCAGATCGGAGGGGGCAACCTCCCGGACGGTCTGGTCCAGCAGGGCTTGCAGCTCCTCCACGGTGTTCATAGGGTAGTCCTGCCAGTGGTACTCGTGGGTGATGATGGGGGTAACATGGATGTTCTGGCGGATGCGGATCTCGTCCCCGTTCTGCATCTGAATGGTCCAGACGATCTGGGGCTCTCCGGAATCGCCGGTAAAATCCAGGGAGCAGATCATGGCGGCGTCGGGGGAGTACTCTTCGTCGTGACTGGGCTCTCCGGCGGTGAGAGGATCGGCGGCCTTCTCGTCCTGAACCACCTCCACGGTGACTTTCTCCACCAGAGGCTCAAACTCCGCCCAGGCATCGGCGCCGGTAGCGGCGTCGTTGACATACCACCGGGAGGGCCAGCGATACTCCTCGTCAGGGGAGCCCTGCTGGTAGATGTCGGGGGCGGGGGCACAGCGGTCGTTGGGCCAGGCCACCAGCAGCTGATAGGTCTTATCTCCGCTCTCGTAGTACACCACACCCAGCTCGTCATACCGCTGGGGCACATAGGGGCGATTACAGTACCAGACAGCCACACCGATGGCGGCGATTACTGCCAGGGCCAGCAGGCCCAGCAGAAGCTTTTTGAGCAGAGGGATAGGCTTTCTCACCTTTTTCCGGGCGTGGACGTCCTTGGCGCAGTGGGGACAGAAGGCGGCGTTTTCCGGCAGGTCCGCGCCGCAGTGGGGACATTTGTGTTCCATGATGAGATTCTCCTTTACTCAAAGGTGACCTGGGACAGGTCCAGGGGCTGGTCGCAGGAGTTGAGGATGCTCTGGGCGTTGGTCCGGAAGACGGAACCCTGGAAGTTGAGGACCACGTCGGTGGGGACGTTATCCAGCTGCACCGCCACATCATTGCCCTCAAAGAGGTTGTCGTTGTACATGGAGTGGTTGGCGTACTCTCCCGTGCTGTCGAATTGGAAGCCGATGCCGTTATTCTGGAAGGTGCAGCCGATGACATTGGCCCAGCTGGTGCTGTAGGCCAGTACACCGGTGTCCCAGCCGGTGAAGGTACAGTTTGTGGCCCGGAAGGGAGAGGAGCCGGAGAGACCGGTGCCGCTGCCGCGCCCCACAAAGTCAATGTCTTGGAGATAGGCGATCTCGCTGTTAGGTGCCACCACCTGAACGGGGCCTGTGAAGGTGGTACGCCTCCCGGCTTCGTCGGCAGAACCGTACAGGTTCATGCTCCGGCTCTGGATCGTGATTCCGTCCGCATAGGTCACCGGGGGCAGGTGGAGGTTGATGACCGCCACAGGGTCCGTCACCTGGTCCGGGATGGCGTCGATGAGAGCCTGGAGCTCCTCTGCCGTGTCCATGGGGTAGTCCTCCGGGTAGTAGTCATACACCGGGATGGGAACTACTTCATAGATCTGCCGGAGAGAAATGGTGTCTCCATTTTTCATGTGGAAGGTCCACACCAGCTCCGCCGGGGAGCTCTGCCCGGTGCAGTCGATGAGGGAGATGAGGGGACACTCGGGCGCGCCCTCGTTGTAGGCGGGCTGGGAGCATACGAAGGGGGAGGGGCTGTCCTCCTGGCCGGTAAAGGCCGCCGTTACCTCCACCACCTCCGCCAGGAAGGCCTCCGAGGCGTCCACGCCGTTATGGGTGTCGTTGACAAACAGCCGGGAGGGCACCCGGTATTGGCCCTCCGGCTCCCCGGGAATGGTCAGCTCCGGTACGGGGGTGTAGCGGTCTACGCTCTGGGTGAGCAGGAGCTGATAGTCCCCGTAGCGGACCTCCCCATAGCCGTCGTAGGTCCTGGGGGCGAAGACTGCCCACAGCCCAAACCCGACGGCGGCCAGCACCGCCAGAGCCAGCAGGGCCAGCAGCAGCTTTTTCAGCAGGGGGACCGGCTTTTTCGCCGCTTTCCGGGCATGGATGTCCTTCGCACAATGGGGGCAGAAAACGGCGTTTTCCGGCAGGTCTGCGCCGCAGTGGGGGCATTTGTACTCCATGACTTATCCCCCGTTCCCCTGATGATCCAGCATGGTGTAGCCCAGCAGGTTGTAGTCCTGGTCCAGCAGCAGGTAGCACCGCCAACGGCCCTCCTTGGGGAGAAACTCCTCCAGCCGCTCCATCTCCTGGCACTGGCGCTCCAGCTCCGGGCTGTGGAGGGTGTGCCACAGGGAGTAGATCTGGGCATCGTCCTTCCGCAGCACTGGGCCCTGGCTGGTGTCGAAGCCCTTTAAGAACCACACCGCCCCGGAGGAGGGAATCTCCTCCGGAGAGATGTAAGTGGAGAAATCATCTTCCCAGTTGCCCTCAAAGGCGGCCAGCTCCTCTTCGTAGAGTTCCGTGAAGTCATAGTCGCAGTTTACCACGTCCATCTGCCACTTGCCGTCCCCCAGGCTGGTGGGGGAGCCAATGAAGTAGCCCATCAGGTGGGTGTTGCTGTCAAAGATCAGCAGAGCCACCCGGTTGTTGGAGTCGTTCCCCGCGCTGTACATCCCCCGCTCCCCCACGGCGCTCTGGGCTCCCCGGGAGGATACCAGCAGGGCCATCTGGAAGCTGTCCACCAGGTAGTCGTCGATGTTGTCGCTGGTCTTGATGGTGGTGCCGAAGTCAATGCAGGTCAGGGTGGGGAAGAACTCCTCCAGATATTCGGGGGTGACCGTCACCATGCCGTCTTCGTCCTCCTGAAAAACCACGGCCGTGGTCTCCCCGGCGGGGAGGCCGGTGGGGGAATCGTGCAGCAGTACCCAGCCTGCCGCCGCTGCCGCCGCCAGAATTACCAGCAGCAGAACCCATTTCAGGCCCTTACGCCACAGGTGGGGGGGAACGGCGGCCGCTTTCCGGGTGCGGATGCTCTGGGCGCAGTGGGGACAGAAGGAGGCATCTGCCGGCAGGGGCGCGCCGCAGTGTGGGCAGTTATGTTCCATAAAGAACCTCTCTTTCATTCAAAGATGACATGTACCGTGCTGAGAATGTTGTCGGTGGCATTGAGGATATCCTCCTCGTTGCCGGAGAAACGGGACTGGGCCAGGCGGATGGTATGATTGCTTGGTACCCGGACCAGATCCATGCCTATTCCATTGTTTACAAAGGTGTTGCCGGTAAAATCGGTGTAGTTAAAATAGGTCCCGGCGCTGTCAAAGCGCAGGCCAACCCCGTTGTCTTCGAACCAGCAGTCGATGGGATCGGCCCAGTTCTCTCCGCCGATCAGCATGCCCACGTCCCAGCCCGTGAAGCGGCAGTCCTTCACCCGGTAGTCGGCCTCGATGGTAAGGCCGGTGCCCGAGCCGTTCCCCTGGAAGTCGATGTTTTGGACCGAGGTCAGGGAATTCTGCTCCGGCGAGAGGACCACCGGCCCCAGGAAAGAGGTGCGCCGGCCCTGCTCGTCTGTGGAGCCGGAGAGCTGGATGGCCCGCCGGTCAATGGTGAGTCTGCCCTGATACTGGACCGGGGGCAGGTGGAGGTGGATCACGGTGGGCAGGGAGACCTCCTCCTGGAGGCGGTCCACCAGGGCCTGGAGGTCCTCGATGGTGTCCATATCATAGTCCTCCGGGTAACAGTGGAGGGAGTCCACCGGCTGGAGGTTCAGGGTCTGCCACAGAAAGATGGTATCCCCGTTTTTCATGGTGATGGTCCACTCCATCTCCACCGGCCCCCGGCTCTGACCGGTGAACTCCAGCGAGGAGACCAGCAGACCCTCGGACAGTTCCTCACCACGGATGGGGGGCTGGCAGATCACAGGGGAGGGATTGTCCGGCGGCTGAAATACCCGGACCTGAACGGACTGGGTGTGTTGATAAAACATCTGCCCTGCATCCGTTCCGCTGTCCTGGTGGAAGATAAAGAGCTTGGAGGCGCGCTCATAGAAACCGTCCGCCTCTACCGGCATGGTGCGTTCTGCCTCCGGGGTGGGGAGGTTGCGGAAGGTGAGCAGCAGGCGATAGTCTTGACCGTTCAGATGGTAAATCAGCTCCCCAGAGGCATTGTATACGTCTGGAGTGGCGGCGTCATATAGTAAAACCGCGGCCGCTGCCAGAGCGGCCAAGATCAACAGCCGAAGGGCACGCTTCAAAGGGCCCATCCACCGGCGAACAGGTACATCCACCTCCTGACGGGGGCGGATGCTCCGGGCACAGTAGGGGCAGAAGGAGGCACCTGACCACAGGGACGCACCGCAGTGGGGACAGTCGTGCTTCATAGGGATTCTCCCGTTTACTCAAAGGTGGCGTAAGTGGTATCAATGACATGGCCGGTGGGGTTATTGATGTTGGCGTTGTTACCGGAGAACCGGCAGCCGGAGAAGTAGATGGTCTGCGTACCAGGTACTTGCAGCAGATTTACCGCCATCTGGTTGCGGAGAAAGGTGTTGCCCTCAAAATCGGTACAGTTCACATAGGAGCCCGCGCTGTGGAAGCACAGTCCCACGTCATTGTCCTCAAAGGAGCACCCCACCGGGTCGGCCCAGTCTTCCCCGCCCACCAGCATTCCAGTGTCCCAACCGGTGAAGAGGCAGTTGCGCACCCGGCAGTCGGCCTCAATGGTGAGGCCGGTGTCAGAGCCACTGCCACGAAAGTCAATGTTTTCGATGATGGTCAGGGGGTCCTGCTCCGGCCGGATGACCACCGGCCCCAAAAAGGCGGTGCGCATATTCTTCTCATCCACCGAGCCGGAGAGCTGGATGGACCGCTTGTCAATGGTGAGCCCTCCCTCATAATGGACCGGAGGCAGGTGGAGTCGCACCACCGTGGGCAGGGGGACCTCCTCCTGGATCTGGTCCACCAGGGCCTGGAGGTCCTCGATGGTGTCCATGTCGTAGTCCTCCGGGTAGTAGTGGATAGTGTCCACCGGCTCAAAGGCCAGCGTTTGTCGGAGAAGGATGGTGTCCCCGTTTTTCATGTCAATGCGCCACTCTACCTCCACCGGTCCCTGGCTCGTTCCGGTAAAATCCAGCGTGGAGACCAGCAGGCTGCCGGCGTTATCGTCGGAAAAGAGCGGCGCATGGCAGATGACCGGAGAGGCGTTGTCCGGCTGGAGCATCCGGACCTGGCAGGAGTCGATCTGCTGGTTAAACATCCGCCCCGCGTCGATCCCGGTGTCCACGTGGGTAATGATCAGCTTGGAGGAGCGTTGATAGCTTTCGTCCGACTCCACCTGTACGGTGTATTCCGGCTCCGGAGTACCGTCGTTGCGGAAGCTGACCGCCAGGTGGTAGTCGCTGCCGTCCATCTCATAGATAAGCTCCCCATAGGCGTCGTACACGTCGGGTGTGACGGCGTCATACAGCAAAATCAAGGCCGCGATCAGAGCGGCCGCCGCCAGCAGAAGCCCGGCCCGTCTCAGTGGCCGCAGCCATCGGCGGATGGGTACGAACACCGCCTGCCGGGGATGGAGATCCTTTGCGCAGTAGGGGCAGAAAGAGGCGCCATCCGGAAGGGAGGCGCCGCAGTGGGGGCAGGGCTTTGCCGGCCCGGGCATCCTCAGAGAGCCTCCATCAGCCGCAGCACGTTTTTATAGCGGTGCTGGGGGTTGACGTGGGTACAGCGGTCCACGATGCGGCCCATTTTGCCCCCCGCCAGCTTTTTGGAGGGGTGTTCCCCGGTGAGCATGACGTTGATGAGCACGCCCAGGGAGTAGATGTCGGTGCGGATATCCGACTGGGACAGGCCGTACTGTTCCGGGGCGGCAAAGCCGGTGGTGCCCAGGATCTGGGTATCCATCTCATTCTCCGGCTTGTGCAGGCGGGCGGCATCAAAGTCGATGAGCACCGCCTGATCTCCCCGGAGGATGATATTCTCCGGCTTCACATCCCGGTGGACTGCGCCGATGGAGTGGAGGACCCACAGGGCATGGCACACCTGAATGACCACTTTTTTGGTCTCCTCCGGGGAAAAAAGTCCGCCCTCCAGCAGAAAGCCCAGGGTATCGCCCGCGATAAATTCCTCCACCACCAGGTTTTCGCTCCCCAGGCTCGCCACCTCAAACACCGTGGGCAGATTGGGACAGGTGTAGTCCAGTAATTTGTAATAGACCTCCGGATTGCCGGTGAACTGCCGGAGGATGAAGCGCTGGCCGGAGGCTTTGTGACGGATGAGCTGAACGCTGCCCCGGTCGCTCTGCTTGAGCATGCGCACAGGGTCGTATTCTTCTTCGAGACGATGTTGCAACCAAGTATAAATGGAAATCACCCCAAAATCAGAGACACTATGCAGTGTGCATATTGTTATCAATCACAAAATGTTGTAGATTTAGTATATACAATCTGACCATGGAAGTAAAGAGGGGGGGGATCTGTGGTGAAAGAAAAGACCACTGACGACCTCCGGCAGGAATTGATGACCCAGCCGGATATTGATTCTTATATCAAAGAAAATCAGGAGTTTTTCTGTGACTGGAGCGTCTCGGAACTCCTGGGACAGCTGTATGAAAAGAGCGGCCTTTCCAAGGCGGGACTGGCCCGCAAGGCCGGGATGAGTGAGGTGTACCTCCATCAGATCTTTTCCGGGCGGAGGAAACCGTCCCGGGATCGGCTGCTCTGTCTGTGCATCGGCCTGGATGCAACGCTGGATGAGACCCAGCGCCTGCTCAAGCAGGCGGCCTATGCCCAGGTCTATCCCAAAAATAAGCGGGATGCCATCATCAGCCACGGGATCATTCACCATACGCCGTTGAGTGCCATCAACGACAAGCTGTTCGCCGAGAATGAGAGGACCCTGTTCTAAATAGGAATGGGCCGCAGACAATTATTTTCGGGAAGAGAGAAAATGCCAGGGACCCGCTGTAAGGGCGGGACCCTGGCATTTTGATGTTTTGGCTGTATGGGTGCACCGGGCGCCCAATCGCAGAAAGGGCGTTCCAGGTCAGGAGGGTTGCTCTTCCGGCGCGGGGAGAAACTTTGCGGCGACCACTTTGTGAAAGAGAAGGGCAAAGAGCAGTCCAAACGCCACGCCCAGGAAGGTATTGACGATGCGGAGCAGGACGGCCTGCTGGACACCGTAAATACCGGCACCCAACATCAGTGCGCCGAAGCAATTCATCGCCGTTTTGTAGCGGTAATCGGTGCAGAAGCCCAGGCACAGTCCCCCCAGCGGACCGAGCAGGGAATGCAGCACCTCAGGGGTGAGCTGATAGAGTATAAAAAACAGACAGGAGCCTGCAACGGCGCCCACGATACGCTGCCGGAAGCGGAGAGTAGTATCATGAGAGTAGGGATACTGGGAGAGTAGGGATGCACAGGCAAAGCCGATCCACATGAAGCGCTCCATTCCCCAGATCTGTCCCGCCGATAATGCCAGGCTGACCCCCAGGGCCATGCGCAGCTGCCAGAGATGGACGGGATTCGAGAGGCTGAACTTCCGCACCACATGGTGAAAGCGGATCTTTTTGTGCAGCTCCCGGTGTTTGGCAAAGAGGATCGCGCCGCAGATGAGGTAGCCCACCAAGGCAAGCATGCCGCGGCGGACAAGGGCCTCGCCGCTGACCGGATTGCCGGTCAGATAGACGTAGGCGAAACTGTACAGACCGCCATTTCCCAGCTCCGGCCGTTGGGTGGTGATATACAGCAGTCCAAAGAAGGCCGCAAAATGGAGCGGGATCAGGCCTACCGGAGGGATCACGGCCGCTGCACTGGGGGCCAGCACCAGGATGGCAAGGGCGATTGCCAGTGTGAAGAGGGAATCACCGACACAGTATTTAAAATTGACAAAGCGCAGGCCCAGCATGATACAGAATAACGCTACGGCCATGGCGGTGTTATCCGCGCCGAAGATGCCGGACAGGAGGCTGATAAATACAATGGCAAAGGCCACGATGAGCACGGAGCGCACCGTGATTGCCAACCAATAATAATTCTTTTCCTGCAGCGTTTCACAGGCGGCGATCTTTCGCTTTAGAATGGACGGGTCCATCTGTAAGGCATCATAAAATTTCATGGTCAAGGTGCTTGTTCGGTCCTTTCTCGATCTGTGCGGCCAGTTGATCGGTATGAGATAGAAATTGCTCAAATACGTCTCCTGTGCTGCGCCACAGGTCGTAAAAGGGCTGTAAAATGCTCTCATATCCCTTTTTCAGTTCAGACAGGCCGGATTCGGTGATAAAAAGACGATAGCTTCGCTCATCCTCCGCCTGGCGCTCCTTGCGGACGCAGCCCTTTTCAAAGAGCGACTTCAGGCAGCGGCTCACCGCTTCCTTCTTCATGCCGCTCCCCTCGCTGAGCAGGAAAGGGGTATTTTGCCCGGGATTCAAATAGAGTCTTGCCAACAGCTCACATTCACTGGCCGTCAGGGTGGACTGCCGTGCCGGCAGCAGTGCCCGCACGACCTTTTGCAGCTGCTGCTGATAGTGCGCCATATCGGTCCATTCGATCTGCATAGATATCCCTCTTCTATATAGTTAACGTTGTTAAGTATATAGCCCGTATTTTGACCTGTCAAGAGGACCGTGCCGTATTCTTGCAGAACAGCAAAATTTTTTACACAAAAAACCCGGCTGTGCAGAGAGGCACAGCCGGGTTTTACTTTGGGTTGAACGGACCGCAGCTCAAAAATGGCTGTGGAGCCAGTCGGCCCGGTGGTAATAGATCCAAAAGGCAATGGAGCTGAGCAGCCAGGTGAGGGGGTAGACCCAATAGACCATTTGGATGCTCTGGGTCAGCGGAACGGTGATGGTGAGGAACGTCACCCGGACCACGCACCAGAAGACCAGCATGACGGCCATGGGGATCATGGCCTTTCCGGAGCCGCGCAGCAGGGCGGAAATGGAGTGGGAGTAGGCCAGCAGGAAGAAGAAGAGCGCAGAGGTGCGGGCCTTCTCGATGCCGAAGCGGATGACCTCCGGGTTGGAGTCAAAAGCGGCGATGAGCTGCGGCGCAAAGACAAAGACCAGCACGCCGATGATCTCGGCCAGGATGACCGTGGTCCAAATGCCAAAACGCGCCCCCTTTTTGGCGCGCTCCAGCTGTCCGGCTCCCAGGTTCTGGCCGGTGAAAGTGGTGAGTGCCATGGTGAAGCTGGTGATGGGGAGAAATCCGAACCCTTCGATTTTGGAATAGGCCCCGCAGCCGGCCATGGCGATCTCCCCAAACACATTGATGTTGGATTGGACCACCACGTTGGCAAAGGCGATGATGGAGTTTTGCAGGCCGGAGGGGAGCCCCAGCCGGATGATCTGCCGCAGCATTTCGCCGTCAAAGCGGATTTTGGACAGATACAGGCGATAGCAGTCCTGGGTACGCACCAGCTGGATGAGGCAGAGAACGGCACTGACCAGCTGAGAGATGACCGTGGCGATGGCCGCCCCCTCCACCCCCATGTGGAAGGGCCCGATGAATACCAGGTCCAGCACAATGTTGATAAGAGAGGAGATGATCAGATAATAGAGCGGATGGCGGCTGTCTCCCACCGCCTGGAGGATACCAACCGAAACGTTGTAAAGGACAAAACCGAGGGAGCCGGCAAAGTAAAGCCGCAGGTAGAGCACAGAGTCCCCCATGACATTCTGGGGCGTAGCCATCCATAAGAGGATCTGTGGCGAGAGGAGCATCCCCACCAGGGTCATAACCACACCGGCGGCCAAACCGAAGGCCACGGTGGTATGGATGGCCAGACGCATGTGGTCGTAGTCCTTGGCACCGAAATACCGGGCGATGACCACCCCTGCGCCGATGGAGACGCCGCTCAGAAAGCCGATGAGCATGAAGATAAGGCTGCTGGAGGAGCTGACCGCGGCCAGCGCGTTGCTGCCCAGAAAGTTGCCCACAATCAGGGAGTCGGCGGTGTTATAGAGCTGCTGAAAGAGATTGCCGAAGAAGATGGGCAGCGCAAAAAGGGTGATGCTTTTGCGAATGGAGCCGTTGAGCATGGAGGCAGTGCGTTCCTGCTGCAAGTCATGTCCCTCCCGGTACGTCGATCTCCTGTCCGGCAGAGCCGACAGGTACACGGCCCATTATAGGACCCTTTTCCACATTGCGCAAGGGCGTGGGGAAAATCGGCGGAGAAGAGGATAGAGCGAACCGGGCTTTTCAGCGGAATGTGAACGGCTTAATTGGGAGATTCACTGGGATCATATGCACCCAGCTCTCTTGCGGCTTTTAGCATGGCATAAAAGTTGGCCGGCGGGGTCAGGTAACTGATGGTACACTCAGGCGTAAGCACAAAGCCGCCGGGGAAATACTTCATTTTCTTTAAAATAGCCGCGCATTCCGCATAAACTTCTTCCGGCGTTCCATTTTGAAGGGTAATGCTGCGTACGTTTCCGCCCAAAATAAAATCAGGACCCATGACTTTTCCCAGATACTCCAGATCGGTCTCAGCGCCCACCGTAATCAGAGTTCTTCCGTGGAAGGGGATGTTTGCCTTGATAATGGGGAGATTTTTATCATGACGGCCGCACAGATGCAGGCCCGTAATGGGGATCTTCCACTCCCGATACGTTTCAAAGATCTCCACCAGATAGGGCAGACAAAAGGTTTCAAACTGGCGCGGGGAGAGAAGTGCATTGGACTCCAATGGACAGGCCATTCCGGCGCCCAGAGGTTCTGGTCCAAACTCATCCAGGTATGCCTGAGCCAAAAAATAGATATAATCCGTGGCAAAACGCATGAGGCGGTGGACCAGCTCGGGTTTCTTGATCATCCAGCGGACCATATTTTCTGCGCCGACCAAGTACTGCACCACACTGGTGGGGGAACCGGCAAATACAGAGACGCCCTCTCCGTTGCGATAGCAGATCCGGTTGAACTCCAGGATGCGTTTGGCATCAAATGTCTCATCAATGCTGCGCGGCAGGGTGAGCTTTTCCACATCGGCCTCTGTTGGAGCGGCCAAGCGGGACGCATAGGGCAGAGAAAGCCGGGGCTCCTGCGGAATGACGACCTCGCCGCCTGGAAAATCGCCGGCGATTCCAGAGGACACGTCATAGCATTTTCCGCCGTCATAGCCGAACAGTTCCTGACACCAGATTTGGCTGCGGTATGCATTCTCGGGGAAATTATACCACTCGTAAGTTGACATTCCGCACATGACACCGGCAAAGGCCTCCATATGGGGGATGACCGGGACCCGGTCCGGGCGCTTTCCTGCAAACAGACATGCCATGCGTTCGCTGCTCGTCATTCTATCCATTGTTCCCTCCTATGGTCATTGGTCGGAGATGGGCTGATGCTCCATGATGTTGAGAAACTGACGAATGCGCTCTTGCTTTGGGTGGTCCAGAATCTCATCGGGCCGACCATCGGCGGCAATCTCGCCGCCGTCCATAAAGAGCACACGACTGGCCACACTGCGTGCAAAGCCGATCTCATGGGTTACGACCAGCATGGTGGACCCCTCACGGGCCAGCTCCTGCATGACACGCAGGACTTCTCCAACCAGCTCAGGGTCCAGCGCTGAGGTCGGTTCATCAAAGAGAATGACATCCGGATTTACGGCCAATGCACGGGCGATGGCCACGCGCTGCTGCTGTCCGCCGGATAGCTTTGAGGGATAGAAGTCTTTCCGCTCCTCCATGCCCACTTTCTGGAGCAGCTTGAGGGCGGTTTCCATCGCCTCGGACTTGGGGCGGCGGTGGACCGTGATCAGTGCTTCGGCTACATTTTCCAACGCAGTCATATTTCGAAACAGATTGTAATTTTGGAATACCATGGCCAGGTGTTTTCGTAGGGCAAGTACATCCTGCTTCCGGTATTTCTGGGCATCCACCCGCACATCACCCACGGTTATAATGCCGCTGGTGGGAGTGACTAGGTAATTCAAACAGCGCAGCAGGGTGGATTTTCCGGTGCCGGAAGGGCCCAGTATGGCAACCACATCGCCCTGCTCGATGCGCAGGTTGATGTCCTTCAATACCTGCGTGGGTCCAAAATTTTTATAGAGATGTTCAATTTGAATCATTTTATTTCCTCACTGATAGACATTCAGAGCTTTTTCCAGTTTGCGCTGGAGAAAACTGAGGATGATAGAAAGAATCCAATAGATTATGGCCACATCCAAATAAATCTCGAAGAAATTGAACTGACGGCTGCCCTCGTAAATACCGCAGGCCATCATTTCGGTGACACCGATCGTAAATGCGATGGAGGTTCCCTTGATCAGATCGATCAGGGAATTAAACAGGGAAGGCAATGCCACCCGCATGGCTTGGGGGAATACAATGCGGCGCATGTATTGCAATTTGCTCATGCACAGCGATTCGGCCGCCTCGATCTGGCCCTGATCTACCGATGCAAAGGAAGCGCGGATCGTCTCGGACATATAGGCGCCGCTGTTCAGCGCCAGGGTAACCACGACGGCGTAGGTGGGGGAGAGTTTGGTCAAAAATTGATTTAAGGTAAAAATACCAAAGTAAACCAGAAAGAGCTGTGTAATCAGGGGAGTACCGCGGAAAAAGGAGACGTATAGCTGTACCAGGGGGGAGAGAATGGCGATTTTGAAATAGCGGATGAAGGCCAGCACAAGGGCGAGCGCAAAGGCGAGGACCAGTGCCAGTACGGAAAGAAACAGCGTGACCTTCGTAGCATCCAATAGGGTAGGGAACACTTCTACCATATATACAAGGTCCAATTGGTCAAACAAAACGGGATACCCCCTCAATCCATCCAGATATAAGCTAGAAAAGCGGGTGGGACAATGATTTTGTCCCACCCGTTTGTAGTGTGCTCAGTCGTTGAACGCGCTTACGCTTCGGGCTGCTCCGTCACGTCCGCCCCAAACCATTTGATAGACAGCTCTGCCAGGCTGCCATCTTCGCGCATGTCGTTGATGGTATCGTTTGCCATCTGGCGCAGGTCCTCATTGGTACCCTTGAGGAAGGGGAAGATATCGGTTTCGGTGATTCCGTTATAACCGCTGACCTTCAGTCCGGAGACATCGCCGTTCTTGATCAGGTAAGAACCCTGGGGGATGGAGATGCCGACCGCATCCAGACGGCCCAGACGCACATCCTCATAGGCGGCTGCCGTGTTGGAGTAGATCACCTGCTCGATTTTGCCCTCGGGATCTGCCTCGTTGTACATATCGATATCGACGCTGCCGGCGATGACACCCACGCTCTTGCCGAAAAGGTCCTCAATGCTGTTGACATCGTCGCTGTTTTCATTGATGAACCATCCGCCGGTGTACATATAGGGATCGGAGAAGTCATACTTCTCTGCACGCTCTTCCGTAGCGCTGACCTGGCAGAGGATCGTGTCGATCTTTCCAGTGTCCAGCATCGTAAAGAGACCGGCTACATCGCTGGAAATGGTATACTCCAGCTCCAGATTGTTGCGCTCGGCAATCTCCTTCCAGATATCGACCTCATAGCCGACCAGCTCGTCGCCCTCCATATAATTGAAGGGAACGTGGGCGCCATAGGCACCAATGCGGACGACCTTGCTCTCCTCATTGTTCGTCGCTTCTGCGGAGGGAGCGGGGGTAGCGGAAGTGGCGGGAGGAGTGGACTGGGAGGCACTGGAATTCGAGCAGCCAGCCAGAGCGGCTACCATCATAGCCGCAATGCCAAGAGACAACATACGCTTCATGTTCAGGAGAAACCTTCTTTCTTTCCAATTCAGACAATTTATTTTTGCCCCAAACATCTTAGCATTCTTTTTTTTGCATTTTCCAATCATTTCTATCTATAATTGGGTGCATTCTAAATTGGCGATAGCTATAAAAGGAGCAGAGGGGTTCTAGTGAAGAAGCGGCTTGGAAGGCGCTTTCACACAGCGGCACAAAAGCCGGTTTGCGGCAGCACGTCCTGGAGGAAAGGCAGAAGTTTTGGTGAGATCTGCCATGGTTAACGGACAGACCATCAGAGCGGTGCGGTCTGCGCAGTACTCAGATGCGGCCTGTAAAAAAGGCAATGTGAATAACTGCAGGATTGCCTCGGTGTAACGCGGTCCCAGAATCGTTCCGGTTCCAGCGGGGTCGGCATAGGAGATGGCATCAGCTCCGGCGCAGCAGATGGCCTCTACATATTCCAGCATCAGCGGAACCAGTTGTTCCAGAAAAGCAGAGACAGCATCCGGCTGCTTTCGCCAGGTCCGGAACAGAGAGGAGAGATCCATCAGACAGCTTAACATGGAGATGGGACCTGTGATTTGAAAGGCCACCTTATTTCCGGCGCGGTGTAATTCCTGACAGGCCGCCAGCAGATGCTGGATTTCCGGGGTGTGCACAAAGGAGCGCAGGGGAATTTGGGAGAGTGTCTCATATACATAGCGCCCGGGGCGGGGACCGGCCGCAGCATCCGCTGGCAGAATGTCCGCCCCCAGTGCCTTTGCCTCTACGGTGTGACAAAAGGGGAGAATGGCGTATCCGGTACCAGTCGTTTCCCCCATTGCCTGTGCAAGGCGGGCAATGGTTGTTTCATTCTCATAGATGCTGCTTGCCTTGATGCCCAAAGAGGAGAGCATTTCTTCGGAGATCAGATATTGATCTCGCTGACAACAATATTCCTGCATTCTCTTACGAACCCGTCCTTTTGTATGTCTGGACAGTCTGTACCATTGCCTGGATATTTTGGAAAGGGGCAGTGACCGGCAGACCACATGCGGGGGAAACAATGTCGACCCCGTTCTTGAGTGCGGTCTTGGTCAGGGCAGCCACCCATTCGGGCTGCATCGTTCCCAGCGCGTGCGTGCTGATGTTGCCCATGACCGCTTTGCTGCCCAAATAAGGCCTGATTTCCTCCGGCTGGACCATGGCATCAAAACTGAACACGTCACAGTGAATCTGATCCAACAGCCCGTAAATACTGTGGAGCCTTCCGCAAATATGGACGATTTTTACCGGGGCCTCCACTGCGTCCAGAATTTGATTGATATAAGGCAGCGCATAGGTTTGAAAATGGCGGGCGCCCAAAATCTCACCGGTGCCACTGGGCTCGGAAATGCAGAGGACATCTGCTCCGGCCTCGATCTGTGCTCTGGCGTAACGGATGAGCTCGTGGGTGATCCTTTCCAGTAAATGGACACAGGTCTCCGGACTTTTCCTCATTTCCTTCAGCAGCGCCGTCATATCGACCAGAGTTCCGGCCACGCTGACGGGTCCGGTCACATTGCCGATTGTGGGAACGCCGTCATTTTCCTGCTTCAACATGCGGATTGCCTCCAGCACACAGTGCGGACGCCCCTGGGTCAGATCCATGGAGGTCAGACGGTCGGCTTCCCCGGAGGAGTGGAGCGGGCTGTATGTGACATGCGGCTCCACATGTGCGCCGCCCAGGTCTACGACAGCCCCCATGGCCTCCGCTTCTACCGTCATGCAAAACGGCACGCCGTAATTCTCAAAGCCGCCGTTTTGCCGCATGACCTTGGCCAGGGCGGCCATTTTTTGAGGATCGCAATGTGCCTCTGGCCAGAAGCTGTTTGCGGCTTCCATCGCTTCGTCTACGATCATGTTCATCATGCCGCCCGGGCAAATACAAGGGGGACGATCTGTCGTCCCCCCATGAGCGGCGTCTTGAAGGCGCTGGATGTAAGACTGTTTTTCCATCCGATGCTCACCCTACCAGACGTGCGACCAGTTTGACCGCTTCCGTTGCACTGCTGGAATATCCGTCCGCTCCAATCCGCTCTGCAAATGCGGGGGAGATCGGAGCCCCTCCCACAATGACTTTGACCTGACTGCGCAGACCGGCGGACGTAAGGGCTTCAATGACCTGACGCATATAGTCCATGGAGGTCGACATCAGGGTGGACATCGCCACCACCTGGGCATTTTCCTCTTTTACGGCGGAGACAAAGCGGTCGGCGGGCACGTCGCGCCCCAAATCCACCAGTGTATATCCGGCCGATTCCAACATGATTTTGACTAGATTTTTACCAATATCATGGGTATCTCCCTGAACGACGCCAATGATGATTTTGCACGGTTGCTTTTCCGACTCCTGTGGAAGCAGGGGCCGCAATACCTCCAGGCCGTTGTACATCGCGCTGGAGCAAATGAGCATTTCCGGAATGAAATATTCTTCCTCATCATAGAGCGTGGCGGCGCGGTTCATTCCGTCCACCAATCCAAGAAGAATGCCGTCTACCGGGTCATAGCCCTGGGAGGCGTACATGCGGGCCACATCCGCGACGGTGTCATCTTCCATTTCCAGTACACAGCGGGAAAGTTCCTTTAAAAGTCCCTCTTTACTGGTATCCATAAGGCGGTCTTCCTTTCTCTGGTTCCGCGGCAGCGTGCCGCAAGCGATGGTTGCATTTTAAGTTCATCCTAGCAAACTGTTACGATACTGTCCGATTTGTTTTATAAATATTAACGGCTTGTTTTATAAGAAATTTCGATAAAAATGGGCTGCGGCCTCCTTTTTTGGCCGGACTGATGGCCCTCGATTGACAACCGCCGGCGGAATCCCTAAAATAGCTACAGATCGTCAGAGCGATGTAGCAATATACAGAAAAATTATCCCATCGGGAGGTTACCATGCTGCGAGTCAATCCTACAGAAAGCAGTATTTTGGACCAGCTCCGGGTCCAGGGGATCCTATTGGAAAGCCCCTGCAATGGAAAAGGCGTATGCGGGAAATGCAAAGTTCGGATTTTGCGGGGAAATGCGGGGCCGCTCACAGAGACGGAGCGCAGCTTTCTTACGATGGAAGAAATAGAACAGGGGATCCGTCTGGCCTGTATGGCAGTACCGGTGGAGCCAGTGGATCTGGACCCGCTGGAGCTTTTGAAGACGGAACATACGCAAGTGCTTGGAAGCAGTGCCATGCCGGCGGTTTCCCTGCAGCCGGCAGTTACCGCGCAGCCTGTACCAAAGGACAGAGAGTGGAGGGGGAACTCGCTTGCAGAGACAATCTTACCGCCAGAGAAGCAGCCGGCCCTTACCCTGCTGCGTAGCCTTGCATCTCTGCCGGGGGATACCGAAGTGGAGGTCGTCTCCTATTTGGGGAGACCCGTGGACCTGATCCGGAGGACTCCGCTCTGGGGGATGGCGGTAGACCTGGGAACCACTACGGTGTCGGTCTCTCTGGTGGACCTGCGTACCGGGCAAGAAGTGTGTGAAGATGGCTTTGTCAATCCACAGAAGGCATTTGGACTGGATGTGCTCTCGCGGATTCAGTACACTTTGGAACATTCCACTGGAATAGCGGACCTGCAGCGCACCATTGCAGAGGCGCTGCAGAGCTGTGCAGAACGGTTGAGCCATCAGGCGGGAGGGAGCGTCAGAGATATTTTTGAAGTCTCTGTGGCGGGAAATGCGACCATGATCCACCTGCTGTTGGGGGTCCACCCGGCTTCGCTCAGCCAGACGCCATTCCGTACGGTTTTTCGGGATGCCGTCACCGTGCCGGCAGCACAGGCTGGACTACACCTCCATCCGGAGGCCGTTCTCTACTGCCTTCCGGCCGTCTCCGCCTATATTGGGGGAGACATTGTGGCTGGTGCTTTGGCCGAACGGCTGGATGAGCGGGAAGACACGGTCTTTTTTGTGGATATCGGGACAAACGGCGAGATGATCCTGTGCCGCGATCATAAATTGGTGTCCTGTTCCTGTGCGGCAGGTCCGGCGCTGGAAGGTATGAACATCGGATGCGGCATGCGCGCTGCACAGGGGGCCATTCTCTCCGGATGTCAGTGCCTGTTGGATGAGTTGAAACTGCGTCCGGAGGAGATTGACCATGTACTGGTCGCCGGGCAATTTGGGCGCCATCTCTCCCCGGAGAGTCTGGTGGGGGCAGGCCTGCTGCCCCCTGCATTTGCGTCCAAAATTTCGTATGTAGGCAATTCTTCCCGGGCGGGGGCCACCATGTGCCTGCTCTCTCAGGCAGAGCGGCAGCGTGCGCAGAGGATGGCGCGAGCGATCTCCTATGTGGACTTGTCGACCAAGTCAGGGTATGAGTCCAGCTTCTTATCCTGCATGAGTTTTGATTTGAGGGCAGATTAAATGGGAAAAATCATACTGGTATCTGGTTTTTTAGGGGCAGGGAAGACCACCTTTATTCGCCGCTTGCTGAATTGTACCGCCTCAGGTCAAAAAACGGCTCTGTTGGAAAATGAGTTTGGGACCTGCAGTGTGGATGACATTCTGCTTCAGCGCCGAGATCTTCCGGTGAGCACATTGGCCTCGGGGTGTATTTGCTGCGCTCTGTCCGGCGCTTTTGACCAGGCCATCCGTACATTGGAGCACTCATACCATCCCGATCTGCTGGTGATAGAACCCTCTGGATTAGCAGAGTTGAGTGTGCTGCTGAATACCTGCCGCAGCGTGTCGGATGAACTGGGGATAGCTCAGGTCAGGGCGATTACCATTGTCGATGCGGAGATGCATCAGACCTATGTGGAAGATATGGGGATGTTTTATCTGGACCAGATTCGACATGCGGATGCCATTATCTGCAGCAAACTGGATCTGGTGTCCCCGCAGACAGCCGGGGCCGTGTACACTTCTCTGCTGGAAGAAAATCCTGATGTCCATATCTGGGCCTGTCCATGGGATGCGCTTGATGTCTCAAGAATTTTGGAGCAGGTGTCGGGGGAAGGAGCGTCCTGTGTGCCTGTGTCGGGACACGGACATGTGCATACAGCCGAGCTGTTTACATCGGAGGTGTTTCATCCCTACCCGCCTCGCACGGCCGCGCAGTGGGAGGAAGAACTGATGAAACTGAGCGATCCTGCAAGGGGACAAATCCTGCGTGCAAAAGGCTTTTTGCCGCTGGAGGATGGTGCGTGGATACAGGCGGACTATACCCCCGGGCATGTGTATCTGCATCCCTGGGGAGCGCCCTGTGAGAGCATCTTGACGGTGATCGGCCGGAATATGAATCGTTCGGCGCTCTCAGAGCAATTTGAGAAAATAGAATCTTAAACAACAGAGGACGGAAGGTTTTCGAAAGAGAAGACCTTCCGCCTTTTTGTTTTGAGGCAGGGCTGTGTATGCTGATGGAGGATAAAACAGGCTTCTTTCTCTCCATGTACAAGGCAGGGGAGAAGCATGGCGGAAAAATGCAGAGGTAGAAGAAGACCTTTTGGCGCGGCTTAACGAGGTATGGATTTATTGCAAAAAACTTTATGAAGTATATCGTTTTTTGAAAATGTTATTTTTTGATTAATGGGAGCGAACATCTAAAAAATTTATTAAAAATCGAAAAAAATTACATTTTCATTTTTGATAAAACTGTATAGTATATTTTATAGAAAATGTCGAAAAAGATGTTTATATCTGCAAAACATATAAGCGATATGTCAAAAGTTATATGGGGGAGTGGAAAGATGTACGTACGCTTATCCTATCCGCTTGAGGCCTATGTTCCTGCCTGGCCGGGTACGCCACAGCTTCAACTGGAGCCACTTATGCAGCTCTCCGCTGGGGATGTAGCGAACACCTTTCTGCTCCATCTTCACAACCACATCGGTACACACTATGATGCCCCCAACCATTATGTAAAGGACGGATTGTCCATTTCGGAACTTCCTCTGGAGTATTTTATCTTTACATGTCCCCTCAGAGTGGAACTGCCGAAAGGGGAGCGGGAGCTTATTACGGCGGCGGATCTGGCTCCCCATCGGGAGGAGATTGCCGGGTGTGACCTTCTGCTGCTGGATACTGGTTTTTCCAGATGGCGGAGCGAGGACCCAAACAAGTATGAGTCAGAAGGTCCAGGTCTAAGCGCGGAGGCTGCTGCTTGGCTGGTGGAATACGCTCCCCACTTGCGGGCAGTGGCGGTGGATTTTGTCTCTCTGGCGTCCTATCGGGCACAGAATGACGGAAACGAGGCTCACCGGACACTGTTCCGCGGGAAGAACGGCCATTTCATCTGCGGTATTGAAGATGTCGATCTGAATCAGATCCGGAATAAGTGTGTGAAACGGGTATTTGCCATGCCCCTCTGGGTACGAGGGATAGACAGCGCGCCTGCCTCTCTCCTGGCAGAAGTGGAGTAGGTCTGGTCGAGCTGAGGCTCATCGGAGATAAAAGGAAAAGGAATCAGATGAAGGAGGAAACAAGATGAAAAAGTGGTTGTCTGGTCTGCTTGCTGCCTCAATGCTCCTCAGCCTTTGCGCCTGCGGTGCCGGTGGGGACAGCGGAGAACAGCCCTCTGGCAGCACCCCTGGCGGGACGGAAGAGAGTGAGGGCTATAAGATCGCCTTGAGTAACTCCTATGTGGGCAATGCTTGGCGCACGGCGGCAGTCAATATCTTTGATGCCTACACGGAGGATCTGGTGGAGCAGGGGGTCATTGCTAAGGCCTACTCGTCCAGCGCCGGTGATGACGTGCAGGCGCAGATCAATGAGATCCGTAACATGATGTCTGAGGGATACGACGCTATTATCTGTATCGCCGCCTCGGCCACCGGTCTCCAATCCGTACTGGAGGAGGCCGCGGAGCGCGGAATCGTGGTGGTCTGTTTTGACACCAGCGTGGATTCCGACCTGGTCTACAATGTGAATACCGATCAGTTCGAGTATGGACGCCTGCTGGCCCAGTCTCTGGCCGACCGGATGGGCGGCTCTGGAAATATCCTCTGGATCAAGGGTATCGAGGGCAACCAGGTTACCATTGACCGGACCGCCGGCATGCAGAGCGTCCTGGACAATTACCCCGACATCAAGGTGCTGGGCGAGGGCTTCGGTAAGTGGGATGACTCCACGACCGCCTCTGTCATGTCTAACCTGATGAGCGCCTACTCCTCCCAGGGAATTGACGGTATCCTGTCGGAAGGCGGCGGCGGACACGCCATCGTGCAGTCCCTGAGCGAGAATGGAATCGATCCCAAATCCATCCCCATCTCGGAGGGCGAGATGTTCAACTCCTTTATGAAGGACTGGGTGGAGCTGGACCTGGATGCCTTCTGTACGGCCCAGCCGCCCTACCTGGCTGCGGCCTCGGTGGATGTGGCTCTGAAAGTCCTGAACGGCGAGGAAGTGGATCCCATCACTTACGTGGACCTGCCCACCTGCTCTTCCAAGGAAGAGGCGGAGGAGAAGTGGTATCAGCCTGACCAGGAGGGTGGCTTTGTCTGCGACTGGACCGATGCGGACAACACCTGGAACCTGGATATCTCGGACGTGGCGCCCGACTAAATTCTGCGATACCATAACTGGATAGCGGCATGGGGGCTGTTTCAAAACCGGATTTGTTTGAGACAGTCCCCATTTTTATTTTACAGACAAAGCGAGGGATGTAGGTGTGAAACAGGAACCTATGCAGCCGGAGCGTGTTCCGCTGATCGAGACGGCCCATATCTGTAAGCGCTTCGCTGGCATCCATGCCCTGGAAGATGCGCAGCTCAAATGTTATCGGGGAGAGACTCACGTCCTCATCGGAGAGAATGGCGCGGGTAAAAGCACGATGGTCAAGATCATCTGCGGTGTGACGCAAAAGGATGAGGGCGAGATCTATATGGAGGGTGAGCGGATCGAACTGAAAAGTGCCGTGGATGCCCACCGACATAAGATCGCAGCAGTTTTCCAAGAGCTCTCCTTAATCCTGGATCTGTCCGTGGCAGAAAATATCTTTTTGGGACAGGAGCCGCTCAATCGCCTGGGCCAGATCAATTTTAAACGTATCTATCAGCAGGCCCAGGTGTTTTTACAGCAGATTGGGCTGGATCTTAACCCCAGAATGATGGTGCGAGATCTGAATCTCTGTCAGATGCAGCTGGTGGAGATTGCCAAGGCCCTTTACAAAGAGCCTGATGTCCTCATCCTGGATGAGGCCACCTCTGCCCTGGGTGAGAAAGAGGTCAAGTGGCTCTTTGCCACAATGCACCGCCTCACAAAAGAGGAGAACAAGGGTATCCTCTTCATCTCCCACCGAATGGATGAACTGCACCAGGTGGCGGACCGAGCGACCATCTTCCGTGATGCCCACTATATCATGACATTCCCCTGGGGAGAACTGAAGGACGAAGCTATCGTGGAACACATCTCGGGCAAAAAGACGGCGGAGAGCCTCTTTGAAAAACCGCTGGGTGATCCCAATGACATCGCACTGAAACTCCGGCACGTCTCGAAGGGGACCTGTCTGCACGATCTGAACTTCCAGCTTCGCCGGGGAGAGATCCTGGGCATCGCCGGACTCTCCGGACACGGGCAGGTGGAACTGCTTCACGGCCTCTTTGGAGACGGAGATTTTGACACCGGAACGGTGGAAGTCAATGGAAAGGCAGTTCGCTTGCGCAACCAGCGGGAGGCCCTCTCCCACGGGATCGTGCTGATCCCGGAGGACCGGAAAAACGACGGATTGATCCTCAGCCGTTCCATCGGGGAAAACATCACCATGATGTGCCTGAAAGAGATCGGGCGCCGGGGTGTGCTCTCCCGAAAGAAAGAGGAGAATGTCATTGCGGATGCAGTGAACCGGATGAGCATCAAGGTCTTCAGCACCCTGTTGCCGGTATCCAGCCTGAGCGGCGGCAATCAGCAGAAGGTGGTCATTGCCAAGGCACTCTCCACACAGGCGCGGATTGTTCTGCTGTCAGATCCCACCCGTGGCATCGATATCGGAACGAAAAATGAGATCTATCAGTTGATGACAGAGCTGACCAAAAATGGCTATTCTGTCGTATTCTACTCCACCGAGATGGCCGAGCTTCTGATGCTGTGTAACCGTGTGTTGGTATTTTACGAGGGACGGATCGCTGCAGAACTGGAGGGCGACCAGGTGACCGAACGGAATATCATCGCTCAATCCATTGGCGTGGGAGGCGCAGACCATGAAGAATGAACGGGCAAAAATCTTTTTGAGACGGAACGCAGAGGGCGTCGTGGCCTACTGTGTTTTGTTCGTGGTACTGGTGCTGTTTGCTGCGAATCAGGCAGACTTCTTTACGGTATATGGTCCACAATCTATTTTCAACCAAGTCATCACGCTCTGTATTGCGGCGCTGGGACAGACCGTCATTATTCTGACCTCCGGCATTGATTTGTCGGTCGGATCGCTCATCATCTTTACAAACTGTGTGGCCGCGACCATTTTTGCGCCGGTCACCGAGGCCATGAACGGCTCTTTGGTAGGCGGCAGTGTGGTTACGATCCTGATCGTTCTGCTGATCGGCGTGCTGGCCGGGTTCTTTAACGGATGTTTTGTAGTCTATGGCCGCCTGCAGCCCATCATTGTCACACTGGCGACCGGCTCCATCTTCAGCGGAATGGCACGGTATGTCCGCCCCAGTCCCGGAGGTGATGTACCTTCCCAGTTTGCTCGCTTTTTTACCGGGAGAGTACTGGGTGTCATCCCCATGTCTGCCATCATCCTGTTCCTGGCGATTGTATGCATCTGGATCCCCTACCGTAAGAGCCGTTATGGACAGGCCCTTTACGCCATCGGCGGAAATGAAAAGGCCGCATACCTCAACGGTATTCCGATTAATCGTTCCAAACTGATTGCCTATTCTATCGCCGGACTGTGCGCCGCCATTTGCGGGATTCTGCTCACCGCACAGACTCGCTCGGGTGACCCCACAGCAGCCAACAACTTTACCAATAACTCCATCGCCGCGGCTGTGCTGGGCGGGGCCTCGCTGGCTGGCGGAAAGGGCTCTTACTTCGGCTCCATCGCGGGAGCCATGATCCTCTCCCTCATTGTGGGACTGCTGATCTTCTGGAAAATATCCTCTTACTATCAGAATCTGGTACAAGGCATTATTCTCATCCTGGCTCTCTCGGTTGGATTCCTCTCCCTGTTTTTCAAGCAGAAAAGGGAGCGTGCCAAGGTGATCGCAGAAGAGGGGAGGAATTAACATGTCGGAACAGAATGCCATTTCCCTGAAAGGAATTTTTTCCTCCAATGGCGCCCGGATCGTCCTGATGCTGGTGGCCCTCTATTTGGTTTCGGGCATCCTGGAACCCAACTATTTCCAGCCTAGCCACCTGATGTCGGTACTGGTGCTCTGCTGCTTCCTGGGTATCATCTGCATTGGACAGACCCTGATTATCCTAACGGGAGGCGCAGACCTGTCTGTGGCATACAGCGTAACCTTCTCAGCCTGTGTCTTTGCACAGACCACCAAACAGACGGGGAGCGGAGTGATCGGTTTCGCGGCAGCGCTGGCGGCAGGACTGGTCATGGGAGTGTTCAAAGGGTTTGGCGTAGCCTACCTTCGCATTACCCCCATGGTAATGACCCTGGCCACCAACTCCATTCTGATGAGCAGTACCTTCCTCTATACCCAGGGCGTCCTGAAGGGTGAGTCCACCGAACTGGTCACGGCGCTGGCCAAGGAGAGCTTTCTGGGAATTCGCTATTGTGTCATACTCTGGGTGATTCTGGGAATTGGAACGATCTTCCTATTGCGGAAGACCTCCTTTGGCCGTAAAATATATGCGGTCGGATGCAGTACACGAGTGACGGATCTATCTGGTATTCACACCCAAGGCGTTCTGATGGGCGTCTATATCATTGCATCAGTCATGATGGCCATTGCCGGCGTACTTCTGATCGGCTATCTGGGCTATCCCAACTACACCATGGGCGACAGCTATCAGCTCATCTCCATCGCGGCGGTGGTGATTGGCGGCACCTCGATTCTTGGCGGCCACGGCAGCTATCTGGGTACCATGGGCGGTGTGGTTATTATCTACCTGATCCAGAGCATTTTGATCATTTTGAACATTGCTGAGGCTGGTAAGGAGATCGTGAACGGCGCGATCATCCTCATCATCCTCCTGGCCTATGGCAGAGGAAAGAAACAAAGCGCCTGATGCAGGAAGGAGCATCTTGTCATGAGTATTGAACGGCTTGTGGAAGCACTTCAGGATCTGGAAGTTGTGGAAGTAGGACAATATCTGGAAGAGAACATGCCGGTACATCCCAGTCATTCCAAGTTTTACAAGATGCGCTGGCACGGCTTCCGTTTAGGGGACTGCTGCAATGATTTTCAGCTCATTCTGAATGAGCATAATGGAACCCATGTGGACTCGTTTGGTCACTATATTGATCAGCCGGGGTATGAGATGATCGACGGGGTGCCTCTGTCGGCTCTGTGCGGTCCTTGTGTTACCATTGATGCGACATTTTTGAAAGAACATGAGACATTGGAACGGTCTCACATTGAGGCATGGGAGCAGGCCCATGCGCCTATTCGCCCGGGCGATGGGGTGCTGCTCGACTTTGGTTGGATGAAGTATTGGGCACTCCGTCCGGAGGAGAGCCGTTTTTGCCACGACTACCCGGGAGTTGGTGCCTCCGCCGCCGCCTATTTTGTGGAGAAGGGAGTGCGCATGGTGGGGGTAGATACCCTGTCGGTCGACCGGGATGGAGCAGACGGGGACCCGGCTCATAACACGCTGCTGTCCCACCGGATACCTGTGGTGGAAAACCTGCGCAATCTGGGACTTCTCCACGAAAAGCGGGGGTATTTTGTGGCGTTGCCCCTGCTGATTCGGGAAGGTTCTGCGTCCCCTGTTCGTCCCATTGTTTTGGTGGAGCGTACCTAGGATATGTTGCTTCAAACTGGTTGGAAAAGCGCACAGCATTTTTTTCAAAATCTGAAGATTCGTCCTAAAATCCAGCTGTTTGGCACGGCGCTTACCGTTCTGCTCTGCCTGATTTTTCTGAGCTTTTATAGTTCTGTGGCAGCCCGTACTACCGTTGAACGTGCTACAAGGAATGCGGAGGAGAATCTGACCCGCATCCAGCTGTATTTTCAACATCTGAATACAGAGATTGCAGGGCGACTCAGCCATCTTGATACCAGTATCAGCTTGCGGCAGATGCTGGAGGACCAGAATGGTACGCAGGACAGCGGTACGGTCTGGTCTGTGGATGGCCTTCTCGCGGATATTCAGAGTCTTGCCTGTCTGGAACGAGTCGAGCTCTATACCTTGGATGGCGTGTGCCTGGCGGCCACGCGCACCACGGAGGAGCCGGACGGCGGATTAAAACCGGAGGTCCAGGCAGAAGTCTGTGCCAGTCCAGCGGATAACCTTTGGCGGGATGACAGCGATGCCCGGAATAGCCGGACAGATGGAATATCAGTTTACCGGGCGGTTGTCTCTCGGGAGACCGGAATGCCGATCGGGGTGACGAGAGCGGTACTGGATGGTGCCGCTCTCGCTGATATTTATAACTATGTTGGTTTTAACCTCTCGTCAGAGCTGTATATCTTCACGATGAGCGGAAATTTGCTGCTGCCCAAGGAGACTACCCCCTCGATTCTGCGGGTGGGAAGGGACAGCTTCGAGACCTATCTGGACACAGGTGAGGGGGAGGGGCGCTATTGGTTCCAGAATGAGGCCTACTGCGTGCAGAGTCTTCCGCTGCCGGAGTATGGGCTCTATGCAGTCAGTATTGCCCCATACTCCAGCCTTTTGCAGGATATCCGGCTCTTGCAGATGACCATTCTGTCCCTTGGTTTGCTCTGTGTTGCCGCAGAACTGGTGTTTTTCTTCTTCATGGGACGCGCGGTCTCGCGGCCTATTGTGGAACTGACGAGGCAGGTGGAGCGCATTCGGTCGGGGAATCTCTCCCTCCGCATACAGAATTCGGACCGAAGTGAAATCGGAATCCTGGCGGGCAGCATCGACAACATGCTCGACCGGATTGAAGCACTGATGCAGGAAGTGGCAGAGGCGGAGCGGCAAAAGAGAACGCTGGAGCTCCGCTCCCTCCAGACACAGATCACACCCCACTTCCTCTATAATTCGCTGGACAATCTGAGTGCACTGGCCCAGATCGGTGATATGGAGGGAGCCTATGGGATGGCGCATGCACTGGGCGAATTTTATCGCAGTGTGCTCAGTGATGGGCGCAGTATCATTCGCCTGCAGGAAGAAATAGACATTATTGACAGCTATCTTAGAGTACAGTCGCAGCGCTATCGGGATCGCTTTGACTATCAGATCGATATTCCTCCAGAATTGGAGCAGATCCAGATCGTCAAACTGACGATCCAGCCTCTGGTGGAAAATGCGATTTACCATGGAATCCGAAATGTACGCAGGATGGGGCATATCCGGATCACCGGTCGGTTGGAGGAAGAACAGGTTATTCTCGCGGTGGAAGACAACGGAAAAGGATTTCCACAGGAATCGGATCGGTTGACGCAGTCCGGAGAAAAGGGAGATCTCATTTTTCATCGAAAGGGATTTGGTATGTTCAATGCAGATCAGCGCATAAAACTCTATTTCGGTTCGGATTATGGGCTGCGTGTCCATTCGGAGAGAGATGTGGGAACCTGTGTCGAGATCTGTCTGCCCCGGAAGCCCTATGAGGAGGCTCAGGATGACTTCAGTTTTAATTGTAGATGACGAATATCTGATCCGTAGTCTGATTCGCAACTCCGTCTCTTGGGAAAAAATCGAAATGGAGGTAATTGGAGAGGCCGGTGACGGGGAGGAGGCGCTCACATTTATCAAGACTTGCCAGCCTGATATTGCGCTGGTAGATATCAATATTCCCTTTTTGAATGGTCTGGAACTTGCGCATAGGATCATGGAAGAGCAGTATCGAACAAAAGTGATCCTGTTGACCGGGTACCGGGAGTTTGAGTATGCGAAACAGGCGGTGCAGTGCCGCGTATCAGACTATCTTCTTAAGCCGATTTCAGCGCCTGAGTTGGAGCGGGCCCTTCTGCGGCTGCAGGAAGAGATCCGGCAGGACCGTCATCTCCATGATCAGGCAATCCAAAATGAACGGCAGGGAGATTACGGAAAGCGGCTGATGAAAAATCATTTTCTGCATCAGTTGGCATTCGGCCGCATTCGGAAGTCAGAGGTGCAGATCGCTGCCGAGTTGGAGCGTTTGGAGATCGCCTTGTGTCCCAAAGAACTCATGGCGATGGTAGTGGAGCTGGAACCATGCCATCAGGAGTCTGGAGATGGGATCTATGTCTATGCCGTACTGAATGTCCTCTGTGAGCTTTTACGGAAAAAAGAACACATCACCGGAGTAGAGGGGCTTTCTGAGATCGATAACTGTGCGATCGTTCTGTACAATGTAATGGGAAAAGAAGAGCAGATACGGGCCGATCTGAAGGAGGCATGGATCGAACTGACACAGACCATGGAAAAGCACTTCCAGGTGGTTCTGTCTGCCGGTGTGAGCAATGTGTTTGAGGGGTACGGGCAGGCGGCCTCCGCGGTACATGAAGCGATGGAGGCGCTGAGTCAAAAATTTTACGAAAACCAGGAAAAGCTCTTTTTCGCGGCCGAATGTACTATATCAGATGGTCAGGCAACCTACTTCTCCGGTATTGATCTGGAAGAATTGCAGATTCGTATGGATGCGGGAGAGTGGGAGGGGGGACTTCACCTCATCCAAAATCTCTTTGAAAAGATGCGGCAGCAGCGGGTCCGGGCGGAAGTGGTGAAGATGACGGCGCTGGGACTGATTACCGTGCTCCATTCCCTGGTTTCGCGCTATCAGTTCCCGACGGAATTGCTGTCTTCGGACGGTACGTTGATTTCCAAACGGATTGATCAGAGTGATACCTGTACAGAAATCGAGCATGTTTTGGTGGATTATTACTGCCGTTTAACAGAGAAGATTCAGACCTCCTGCCAGATTTCAAAAATTGTATATCTGGCCAAAGCTTATATTGAGGAACACTATGCCTCCGAAGATATTTCCTTAAAAGAGATTGCGGCTACCGTATTTGCCACCCCGGCCTACGTGAGTTCTTTGTTCAAAAAGGAGACAGGAAATTCCATTATTGAATATATCACCATCTGTCGGATGCGCAGGGCGGCTGAACTGCTCCATCAGGAGCATGATCTCAGTCTGACGGCAGTCTCTGAGCAGGTTGGGTACACCGACCCATATTATTTCAGCCGTTGCTTTAAGAAATATTATGGCGTTACACCTTCTAAATTTTTGGCGAGCCGTCTGGAGAAGCCTAGATTCGGTTCTGATGAAGGAAATCTGGGTGCCGGGTCTTTTTAGAATACCGGCTGTAGATCAGGAGAATAATTATTTGTTTTAAATGACGCTTGAAGTGTCCTCAAAAATTATTTAAGCAATTCAAAGGGCTTGTTGTCTGTAAAGTACGGGCAGCAGGCCCTTTCTCGTCCTGCCTTAATATGATGTTCATCTAACTGGGCGATTCATTCTTTATATAGTATCGTTTCAGAGGCGCTGCCGAGCATGTCTGTTACCATACCCGGAGTTGAATGGGCAGGAATTGGATTATTGACTGGGCAACTAGTATGTAAATACTGGGAGCAGTATGTAGATAGACTTTACAGAAAACAGTTTGAATTTTGGAGTATATTCAAAGAGCACTCGCTTATAGTCTCTAACAAATGAGAGACCAAGATTACGATAAGAATATAGTAATCTATTTTTTAGCTAAAAAGAAAATGGGTATAGAATATCTAAAAAATTCAAATAAATTTGCAAATTAAAGTGAAAAAGAGGTAGAGATTAAATAAATATAAAATACACCGCCTTATTTTTTGATTTGACTTTATATAATGGACTAAAAAAATGATAAAAAGAGAACAAAGTAAAGTTTTAACAGAAAAAGAGGGATATTTTTTGGATTAGTATAAAAGAGGTAAAGTTAAGAAAAATTAATGTTACTGTATAAAGTGCACATGTCGTTAAAATTATTTTGGAATAGGATTGACAATATAAACAAACAGAAGTATCATAAATGTAGAGATAAATGAAAACGTTCCCACAAATAGATAATAGATAAAGCGGGGATGCAGGATGAATGAAAATCTAACAATTATCGATATTGCACGTATGGCAGGGGTATCAAAGTCGACAGTATCCCGTGTTTTAAATAATGAACCAAGAGTAAAGCCTGAGACAAAAGAAGCGGTATTAAAAGTAATTGAAGAAAGTGGATATTTTCCAAGTGAGGTTGCCCGCACCTTGGTAAAGAGCAAGAGCAAACTGGTCGGACTGATTACGCCCTTTCAATGTCGTTCATTCTATCGCAATGAGCTATTTCGCGATGCATTTACGGGACTGACTCAGGTTTTGAAAACATATGACTATGATATTATTACCTCTTCTGGTAGCGGAGTCGAGTTGGATACTATTCAAAAATTTGTACGCACCTATCATGTCTGTGGTGTAATTTTGCTCTATACAATTCCGGATGATCCAAGCCTCCATTACTTATTGGAAAATCATGTTCCCTTTTCTGTGATTGGTGCTTGTGAAGGGTTTACTGGAATCAACCAAGTTACATACGACTATCAAGCGGCCATGGTTGAGATTGTTGACTCTTTATTGGAGCAAAACAGGACGCGTATTGCCTTTTTTGCCAGCGATACGGGGCTTTCCACCACCAGAAGTTATATAGAAGGTTATCGGACCGGCCTTGAAAGACGGGGCATGCCAGTTCTGGAAAAATATCTTCTGGATGGGATGGAAGAAGAGCAGGCGATTTACTCTGCATTGCGCCGTTATCAGCACACCCATACGATGCCGGATGCTATCATTGCTAGTGATGATATTATCTGTTGTCATCTCCTCCGCTTCTGCCAAGAGGAGAAGATTCGAATTCCAGAGGATATGGCACTTTTTTCGCTGGAAAATGGACCAGTCAATGAGGCAGTGGGTATTTCCTGTATTAATTTGGATTACATCAGAATGGGAAATTTGGCCGGGAAAATGCTGATCGACACGGTAGAACATGGTCAGACCACCCGTATTCAGCTAAATCATCAATTGCTTCACCGACGTTCCAGTCAAAAATCTTCCTAATTTTATATCCCTCTTCCGTATATGGAAGAAACAATAAAGAAATGGAGGAAAATCAAATGAAAAAACGGGCAAAGACAGTTAAAACACTTACTGCACTGGTACTGATGGGAACCGTATTGGCTGGTTGCGGAGGGGGATCCGTCAATGAACCTACGGACTCTGGTGGAGAGACAGGGCGGCAGCTAGTTTTTTGGGAGTCCTCGTATTATACCGATTTGGAGACGAATGCCTTTTACCGGAGGGCGATTGAACTCTTTGAGGAGCAACATCCGGATGTGGAATTTGTTTTGGGTTCCAAAGGACGCCCAGAACAAGAGATTGATGCGCTGAACATTGCTTTCAGTTCGGATGCAGCACCAGATATGTTTGGATACAGTGTCGGATCTCTGGTAGAACCTTTTATCGAGGGTGGGAAGTTAGAGGATCTCACCAGTCTCTTTGATGAAAATGGCTGGCGCGAAAATATTGACCCTGCTCTTTTGGCAGATCAGGAAAATATTTTTGACGGAAGCCTCTACGCACTTCCGATCCGCCGTACAGTAATGGGAATTTTCTACCGAAAGGATGTTTTTGCACAGTATGGCCTGGAAGTTCCTACTAATTATGAGGAGTTTCTTCAGGTGTGCGATACTTTACAGAAAAATGGTATCGTTCCCATAGCAAATCCGGGTAAAGTTCCGGCAGCAACAAACCGCTGGTTTGACGGTCTGCTGGAGAAGAACTGTGGGATTGAGCTACATGACGATCTCTGTTATGGACGGGCTAGCCTGGACTGTCCGGAAGTGGTCCAGTCGCTTGCGGATCTAAAGGAACTTTCCCAGTATTTCCAAGAGGGACACTTCTCTGCGGAGGAGAATGAATGTCGTCTGCTCCTCTATCCTGGTGACGCAGCCATGGAGTATAGTGCTACCTGGGAGGCAGATACCTTTGAAAGTCAAGGTCAGAATGTGGATGACTGGGGATACTTCCGATTCCCCAGTGGATTGGAACAGTCCCGTTCGAATCGCTTTACTTACGGCATCTATGTGAATGCGGATTCCCCGAACAAGGATCTGGCCTACGACTTTTTAGAGATATGTGCCTCATTGGAACCCTACCAGGTCGATTTTGAAGAGCGAGGCTCTATTGTTGGTATCCGGGATGATGCATTTGATCTCTCGAAGTTGGACTCTCTGCGCACTGCTCTGGTAGAGGATGCGGCAAACCCGGATGGTTCTTATATGGCTACCAATGAGATGTGCTGGCCACCCAAGCTGACAGATATGCTTTATGAAGTGTTGGATAAGGTGATCCTGGAGGAGATTACTCCGGAAGAGGGCGCTAAAATGTTAGATGAAACTGCGCAGGAGATCGAATTCTATCAGAGTTGATAAGCCAAAGCGGGCCGACGGAAAGGATTGCCCTTCTGTCGGCCCGCGACAGAAGCACGGAGCAGCGGGAAAGGGGTATCAAAGTATATGCATACAAAAGTTGCGCCTCAAAAAAGGCGGGTGCAGTGGACGCCCTACCTTTTTTTAATCGTACCAATGGCCATCTATTTGGTGTTTATGATTTTTCCCACGCTGTATTCTCTGTTTATCAGTCTCTTTCAGTGGGACGGACTGACAAATGAGCGTACCTTTGTGGGGTTGGATAACTATTTAAATCTTTTTCAATCTGATCCGGTATTTCGTACAGCAGTAAAAAACAATGTTATATGGGCGGTTCTGTCAGAAATTATTCCTATCTGTCTGGGGATGGCTCTGGCGGTGTTGCTTAATAGTAAAAAGCGGGGATTTGGCTTTTTCCGCAGTTGTATTTTTTTCCCCTCTGTTCTTTCTATCAGTACAATTGGTTTGATCTGGCGTTGGATGTATGATCCCAATTTTGGCCTAATCAACGGAATGCTGAAAGCGGCCACCAATAACACGGTATCGATTAATTGGCAGGATCCACCGGAATATACGATCTATTTCCTAATCATTGCAGGCTCCTGGGCGTATTCCGGACTCTGTATGATCCTCTTCATGGCTGGAATCAAATCTGTTCCGGAGACGACACTGGAAGCTGCCCTTCTGGACGGTGCCAACGGGTGGCAGCGTTTGACGAAGGTAATTCTGCCCCAAATGAAGAACACGATCAATATTGTTTTGACCTTCACACTAATCAACTCGTTTAAGGTATTTGACCTCATTTATGTTATGACAGCCGGCGGTCCGGCCCGAATGACCAATGTGATGGCCACATGGTCGTACTACACGATTTTCCGCTATAATGACTACGGCTCAGGAAGCGCTATGTGCATTGTGCTCTCTGCCATTCTGGTAGCCGGCTCTTTGGTTATCAACAAGCTTGTCCGTATGGAAAAGAACTGAGGAGGCATGGGGATGAAACGTGCAAAAAAGATTGCGACCTATGTCAGCCTGACTGCGCTGATTCTGATTTGGCTGATGCCTATTTTGTATCTGGTAAACAGTGCACTCAAATCGCCCAATGAATTTTTCATGAACGGGATGTTTGCGCTTCCACAAGAACCGACCTTGGATAACTTTGCCATCGCCTGGAAAAAAATACGGTCCTATTTTGGAAACAGCCTTATTTATGTAAGTATTTCTGTACCAATCATTGTGTTGCTGTCTTCTATGGCGGCCTATGCGTTGTCTCGGTTTGAGTTTCGGGGTAAAAATGTGCTGGTTGGTTTGCTTATGCTGGGAATGCTGCTTCCAGCGCATGTGACATTGCTTCCCAACTATATGGTTCTCAAATCACTGAATTTGCTCAATAGCCGCGTGGGACTGATTTTACTTTATGTGGCTTTGAATATTTCTTTTACATTCTTTTTAACCCGGGGACATTTTTTGGGAATCAGTCGAGAGATTGAAGAGGCTGCCATGGTAGATGGTTGCCCCACATGGCAGATTTTTTTCCGTATCATATTACCTATGTCATTGCCGGTGCTCATTATCGCATTGGTGATGAACTATTTGAATGTGTGGAACGATCTGGTCCTTTCCATTATCTATGTGACGAAAGATGAGATGTTGCCCGTCACGGCAGGCATCCTTCGCTTCACAGAGGAGTATGCCCAGCACTATGAACGAATGACGGCAGGGATCTTGATTTCCATTGTGCCCCTGACCATTATCTTTATTGCGGCGCAGAAATATATTGTTGCGGGAATGGCAGAAGGCGCTTTAAAAGGTTAGAGGGAGCAATATGATGAGACAACGATTGAACCAGTGGTCTGTGCTACAAGATATTCATAATTTGGGAGAGGCGCTTCACATTTATGAAAAGGAATTTCGCTTCGATGAATGCGCCCACTTGGTTTCCAGTCCGGAAAGGCTGCCCCGTTTGGGCGCACTCCAAGTTGTATTAAGTGATAGACCTTATTATGGGCGGGAACTACGCTATTTTAATCAGGCGCCTTGGTGGTATGTCTGCCATTTTGATGCGGACCAGCAGGAGGATATAGTGGCTCTGCTGCGCTTCCAATCGGTGGACTATTATTGTAAGGTTTATCTCAATGGTGTTCTGGTGGGGGAGCATGAGGGATATTTTGAACCATTTGAATTTGATGTGACACATCTTTTACAAGAGAAAGATAATCTTCTCTGGGTAAAAGTCTGGGCACCATGGGACCATGAAATCCTGCCCCGCGCAGAATCAATGCGCTGTTTTTCTGTGAAGCGGGAGATGGTAAAGGGTACCTATGAGCACGCCGATGGATTTATCCAGCGAGATGTAAACCCGGTAGGGATCATGGGCGATGTGGAACTGTGTATTTCCCAACGCTTTGCCTTTGCGCAGGACTGGAACGCAGATGTGCAGTATCATCCGGACGAGGGATGGGCGGAAGTTGCCGTTTCTGCCCAGGTCCTGGGTAGCGGGAACAGCACTTTGGTCCAGGGGCGGATCTTGGACCAGATGGGCATGGAGGTAGCCAGGGCCGAACAGAGCACAGCATCCGGCGGCGCAGTGTGCCTTCGTTTCCGGCTGGATCAGCCAACACTGTGGCAGCCTTGGGAAAGAGGAGAACCCTACCTCTATACGGTGCGCCTTACTCTGATGAATGGTACAGAAAGACTGGATGGATTGGAAAAGAGGATCGGCGTACGGGAAGTGCGTCTGGAGCGGACACATGAAATGACCCGGTTTTTTATCAACGGACAGGCCATTTTCTTGAGGGGAACATCCTATTTTGGAGATGTGTATCTCTCAGAGCTGGACTTTGACCGCTATTATCGCGATTTAAGGATGATCCGGGATCTGGGATGCAACTGTGTCCGCGTCCATGTCCATGTGGAAAAAGAAGCTTTCTATGAAATCTGTGATTCGCTGGGTCTTCTGGTCATTCAGGATTCCGATTTTAACTGGGACCACCCTACCGATGAAAAATGGATGGAGCGGGCGGCAGCCATATTTGGTGCAATGGTGCGTACCAAAAAGGATCATCCTTCGATCCTCTGTTGGGTGGCACTTAACGAGCCTGACCTATGGAAAATCTTTACGCATGGGCTTCTGGAGCAGACACCGGAAGATCAGATCATGCTGGATACACTCTGTGTAAAGTTGATGAATGAATTGAAGCATATAGACCCAGAGCGGCCTTATATCCGGGCCTCTCGGGAGGAGGATGATCTGGAGAGTGGGGACAGCCATACCTACACTGGATCTCTTGCTGTGGGTACGGCCTATCCTCAAATTCAGGGACAGACAGAAAAGCTAAACACAGAATTTGGTATGGATGTACCGGGAAATATTCCAGGACTATTCCGGGATCGGCGTATATTTGAGGCGCTGCATCCTGTGCTGGGAGAGCTCGCCGGCTACCAGGAATACCAGTATCGGTTATTGAGCTATTATATTGACCACTACCGCGCCCAGAAATATGCTCCGTGCTCTGGATGCATTCAGTTTATGTTTATTGACCTTTGCCCACAGAGCTTTTACGGCGTTCTGGATTTTCACGGAGTGCCGAAGCGAGGCTACTATGCCATGCTAGAGGCATTTCAACCGCTGTCGTTGCTGGCTAGGAAAACAGAGGAGGGCTTCCGTATTTTGCTGGTAAACGATCTGCTTCGGTCCTTCCAGGGAACGGTCTCTTACAGTCTTTGCAAAGATGGAATGGCCATTTGTAGCGGCGCGATGAAAACTGCGGTGGGAGCAGATACCTCCGCTGTGGTGGGGGAAGTACAATGGGTATTTGACCCACAGGAGCGACTGGAACTGCGTCTATATTTTGCTGGAGAAGACGGTACGTCTTTGGCAGAACGGACTTATCGGGATGTGTTTTATGAATTCCCGGGAATGGCAGGTCAGAGCATTGACAACGAGCTTGGAATGCGGACCTACTATTTTGATGAGGCTGTAAAGGAGCGTGCAAGAACGTGCTGATTACACCAGAAGAGATTTCAAAATTTGATTTTACACCCTATGGCCGCTACCTGTCCCGACCGGGCAACCATCCATGCGGATTGGATACCGGCTACTCCCAATGCTGGCCGGCAGAATATACTTTTCCCATGGGCGAAATGCGCTTTGGTATTGAACAGGCACGTTATCGCGCAGTCCTCTCGATTCCTAAAATGGAACAGCACCGGGAATCAAAGGAGCTTGTGATCTGCGGGGACCAGCCGGTGGTATTGCCTCTGTGTCTGCCGCGGGATCGGAATGATCGGATGGAACACCCTCGGATGGAGGATGTCCGGGCGGTCATCCTTCGTCCGGGAGATACCGTGGTGCTGGATGAGTACATTTGGCACGCAGGCTGTATGCCGCTTGTGGAGGATACGTTCTATCTCTTTGCCTACCAGGTAAGAGATGAGGAACTGTATTGGCGGACTGTGGAACATGGGCCCATTGAGCTGAGACTAGGAGGGGTGCAGGCGTGATACATGAACAGGAGTGGTATAAGCGCCTTACAATTTACCAGATTTATCCGCGCAGTTTTCAGGACTCTAACGGAGATGGTATAGGGGATCTAAAAGGGATTCTGTCACGGCTGGACTACCTTGAAGATTTGGGAATTAATGCGATCTGGCTTTCGCCGGTATATGCTTCTCCCAATGTGGATAATGGGTATGATATCTCGGATTACCGTCAAATTATGCCGGAATTTGGCACTATGAAGGATTGGGACGATCTTTTGGAAGAGGCCCATCATCGCGGTATTGCTATTATCATGGATTTGGTCCTCAACCACACTTCAGACCAGCACCGCTGGTTTCAGGCATCAAAACAATCCAGAGAAGGGTCATACAGTGACTACTATATATGGAGAGACCCGGGACCCGATGGCCCTCCCAATCAGTGGAGAGCGGTATTTGGCGGCAGCGCGTGGGAATATGTTCCTGAGCGGGGACAGTATTACCTGCACCTCTTTGCTAAAGAGCAGCCGGATCTGAATTGGGCAAATCCCAAAGTGCGAGCGGAGGTCTATGATACCATTCGTTGGTGGACCCAAAAAGGCGTGGATGGATTCCGGGTAGATGCGATCAGCTATCTTGATAAGGGGCTGGAAAATCTGAAGCCCGAGGATGACCGCTATGGTACCTCAGCCTGTGCAAATCTACCCGGGACCCACCGCTATATTCAAGAAATGATTCATGAGACATGTAAGTCAAAACATCTGATGACGGTAGGAGAGGTTACCTGCTATACTCCTGATGATCTTTGGAACTATACTGCCCGTCAAAGGGGAGAGTTTGATATGGCGATTCCCTTTGTCACACCTTTTCATGAGCTTACACATTGGTCGCCGGAGCAGATGAAAGAAGAACTGGCTGCGTCTTACAAGGTATTAAAAGAGGAAGGGTGGTGGGCACGTTTCCTGAGCAACCATGATAAGCCTCGACAGGTTTCATTGTATGGGAATGACGGGGAGTATTGGGAGGAATCCGCAAAATTGCTGGCAGCTCTCCTCCATACACTCCCGGGTACGCCATTTATCTACCAGGGAGAAGAAATAGGGATGACCAATATTATGCTCCCTGATATTAAAGCCTACGATGACATTGATACACGCAATTTTTATGAAAATTGTCTGTTGGATGGTATGTCAAAGACAGAGGCATTGAAGTTATCCCAGGCAGTCAGCAGAGACAACGCTCGTTCTCCGATGCAGTGGGATGGGACAGAATATGCGGGCTTTACATCCGGAACACCATGGCTTCGGCTCAATCCGAACTATCCAAAGATTAATGTGAGCGAGCAAAAGAACCGGCCAGACTCTATTCTATCTTTTTATCGACAAGTAATCCGGCTACGTAGAGAAAACGAAGCGCTCATATTTGGAGACTATGCTCCATTTTTGGTAGAAGAGACAGATCTCATTGCCTATCGGCGCCAATGGAACGGCAGTATTTGGGGAGCAGTGCATAATTTTTCGACGCAGACACGTCAGGTAAATGCGTTGGAATTGCAAGGAAAGATTCGATTGTCTAACTATGGACGCATGGGCGAGTTGCATGGAAGCTTAGAGCTGAGGCCCTATGAGTCGTTGATATGGTGTGAACGAGAAGAATAGTATATGTACGCCCCTCATGGGCCTGATGCAGACCGACTATGTGTCGGACGACAGGCCATGAGGGGTGTTCCTTTTGGAAAACAACAAAAAATAAGTGGTAGAAATTCTTGCAGGAGAAAGGCTTGAAGGGGTAACGGATGGGGACAGTCTGGACTGGAAGGAGATACCCGCGTCGGAGATTACCAAGAGGGTGACAGAGAAAGTCCAGCCGGGCTCGATCGTTCTCTTTCACAATGCCGCGCTCCATACGCCGGAGGCTCTGCCGGCCATTCTGGAAACGCTGCTGCAAAAGGGATATACCTTCGTGCCCATCTCTCAACTGATTCTGAGCGGGGAGTATACCATCGATCACACCGGGCGGCAGCTGCCTTGCACTTCTGAGGGGTAGCAGACAGAGTGGATGCGGAAGAATATCTTAAAAAAGTTACAGAGTCAAAACAAAAAGACAACAAAAATTACAAAAGTGTCGTTGTGGTTTACCGGATAATTTGGTAAAATGAACATGTGACGCCATAGATATCAGGAAGAAAGGAGGAGAAGGCAGAACGGTCGAGCAGAAGGTTTGGACCGGCCGCCCCGTGTGGCCCTGTATGTTAGGAAGGATGAAAAAACAATGCGGAAAAAGCGATTCCGTCGGGTCCTGTCAAGTTTGGCCGCGCTGGCCATGCTCCTGACCCTGCTGCCCACCGCGGCCCTTGCCGCCGGGGAAGCAGAGACATACCAGAAGATCGACACAGAAGAAGCATTCACCACCGGAACGTACCTTATGGTCCTAGACAGCGGCTATGCCGTAGGGGCCCTGGATGGCTCATGGCTGAGCGCTGTGGAGCAGACCAATACAGAGGAAACGATCATTGATCCCGCCGTGGATTTGAGATGGAATATCTCCGTGACGGAGGACGGCGCGGTGCTTACCGACAACAATGGTGTGACGGTGGCACCCAAAGGCAGGAACGAAAACGGCATTTCGTCCGGAGACTACACATGGGCCTTCACCTTTGCGGATGGTACCTTCCGCTTTGCCGGGGTGGGCGAGGACACTGTGACGCTGGCCAGCAACAAGAGTGCTGGAAGCAAGTTCCGGGCCTACAAAAATGCGACCATCGCCGATAATCCCAATGGCTATCCCTGTGACTTTACCCTCTACAAGCTGGAGGGCGAGGGCGGCGGAGAAGTGACGCCCCCCGATCCGGAGGAGCCCGAGACCATCTCCATCGCGGAGGCTCTGGCCGCCGGGTTAGACACTGCGGATCTGACCGTCAAGGGTGTGGTCACCCTGCTGGACGGGAAAAACGTCTATCTCCAGGACGAGACGGGCGCGATCTGCGCCCGTATGAGCAATAACTTCGAGGACATCGCCCTGGGCGACACGGTCATTGCCACCGGACAGAGGAAGGAATATAACGGCCTGCCTCAGCTGGACGGCTGCACCTATGAAAAATCCTCTGGGTTGACACTGGCTCCTGTGGTCAAGACCATCGGAGAACTGGCTGCCACCGATATCTGCACCTATGTGACCCTTCAGAACGTGACGGTCACAGAGATTTTTGACAACAATGGTCAGTATTCCAACCCCAATATCACTGTCACCGACGGCACCGATTCCATTCAGCTCTACAAGGCTGTGATCGGTGAAAGGGTAGAGGGTGAATGGCCCGTGAAGGTGGGCGATGTGATCACCATCACCGCCGCGGTGAGCGCATTTAAGGATACCCTCCAGCTGCGCAACACAACCGCCGATGAGATTGTTCTGGGCGGTACCCCCGCCGGACCGATTGCAGATGGCGATCAAGTTGTGATTTATAACCCTAAGTATTCGAAAGCTCTCTCTGGCACCTACACTGGATACTATAACAACGGTACCGATGTGAACATGGCCGACGGCATTCTCCGGGGTTTCACCGAGGCCGACGTGTGGACGGTGGCCGATAACGGCGACGGCACCTGGTCCTTCTCCTATGACGGCAAGAACATCGGTATGGGAGATCAATTCTCCAGCATGCCCCTGGGGGAGAAGAACGACAAGTGGACGCTGGAGGAGGCGGGTGACGGCCTCTATTACATCAAGAACACCGTCCGCGGCGCCTATATGGAGTGGTACGCGGAGAAGAACAACTGGAGTTCCTATTACAAAATTGGAGCAGGTCAGGAGTCTCTCTTTGCCCTGGCCTTCTACAAGGTAACCGATATTCCCGGGCCTGAGCCGGGCGAGGGACTGCCCCAGGACGGCGACACGGTAGTACTCTACAATGTGAGCGCCAAGGGCGTGCTGGCCGGACAGGACGACAACGCGGAGAGCCCCTCCATCACCAGCGCCTCGGCCGTGGCCGCCGACCCCATCACCGAGATCGGAAACGGCGCCCGGGTCTTTACTGTGGAGCAGAACGGCGCGTATTACCGCTTCAAAACGGAGCATGACGGTTACCTCTGCTCCAACGGCACAGGCAACAATGCCTTCTATGCCAAGGAGCCTTCCGAGGATGCCGACTGGACACTGGCGGAGTACAATGGCGGCTATACCCTGGAGAGCCGCACCGCCAAATTCAACGGGAAATATGCCCAGTTCCTGGAGTACTATGGCGGGACCTATAAGTCCTACAGCATGTACAACATCACGGATAAGGATATTTATACCTTCCAGTTCTATCCAGTGTCCGCTGACGTGCAGGTCACAGAGGGCGTAGTCAATGTGCCTGCGGTCCGCTTTGCCGACGGCGGCGACGCCTTTGTGGGGAAGGATTACACCGTTTCCTTTACCGTAGAGAGCGTGTTCGGCGTGAAGGAGATCTCCGCCCAGTACGGGGAGACCATTGCCAATCTTGCCTATGAGAACGGCACCTATTCTCTGGTCATTCCCGCTGACGTGCTGAAAGAGGGGACCATCGAGGTCTCTGTCCGGGGCACCGACAACAAGGATGTGGCCTTCTCCGGCGCCCTCTCGATTGCAGTGAAGGATGAGCCGGTCATCTCCGGCGTATTCCCCGCCGCCAATACCCAGACCGGCGAGGAGAAGCGGCCGGAGATCGGGTTCACCTTTGCAAACGCCGGGGAGAACGCCGAGATCGTCATGACCATCAACGGCACTGCCGTCACCCCGACCGTGGAGAACGGCAAGGCCACCTATCTTCCCGCCGACGATCTGCCGGACGGACGGACCACGGTTGCCGTCACCCTCACCCGTGCGGATGGGAAGAGCACAAACCGGACCTGGAGCTTTACCATCGGCAAGGCCAATTATCAGCTCTACTTTGGCCAGCTCCACTCCCACACCACCTACTCCGATGGCTCCGGCTCGCTGGAGTCCGCCCTGGAGTATGTGAAGAACCTGCCTGAGAGCGCCAATGTGGACTTTGTGTCCTTCACGGACCACTCTAACTACTTTGACAAGTCCGGGGATGCCAACCCCGAGGCGGCGCTCTATGACATGAGTCAGGCCACAGCATACAGCCAGGAGACCTGGGCCTCCTACAAGAACACCGTGGCCGACTTCAACGCCAGCCAGTCCGATATCGTGGCCATCGCCGGCTTTGAGATGACCTGGTCGGGCGGCCCGGGCCACATCAACACCTTCAATACCCCCGGTATCGTCTCCCGCAACAACACCACTCTCAACAATAAGACGGCCGACGCGGGCATGAAGGCCTACTATGCCCTCCTCAGCCAGGCCGAGGGCAATGGCTCCATCAGCCAGTTCAACCACCCTGGCTCTACCTTCGGTACCTTTGCCGATTTCGCCTACTATGACGCTCTGATCGACAGCCGGATATTCCTGGTGGAAGTGGGCAACGGCGAGGGCGCCATCGGCGCGGGCGGCTACTATCCCAGCTATGAGTACTACATCATGGCGCTGGATAAGGGCTGGCACGTGGCCCCCACCAACAACCAGGATAACCACAAGGGCAAGTGGGGCAACGCCAACGACGCCCGAGACGTGATCCTGACCGACGACTTCTCGGAAGAGGGCCTCTATGAGGCGATCCGGAACTACCGGGTCTACGCCACCGAGGACAAGAACCTGGAGATCAACTATACCCTTAACGGCGAGATGCTGGGCACCATCATCGAGGACGTCCCGGAGATGGCCGACATCAACGTCACGCTCTACGATCCCGACGCCTCCGACTCCATCTCCAAGGTGGAAGTGGTGGTCAACTCGGGCGCAGTGGCCTACACTTGGGATGATCCCGCCCAGCTGGCCTCCGGAGAGCTGAGCTGCTCCATCCCGGCCAGTTACAGCTACTACTTTATCCGGGTCACCCAGGGTGACGGCGACATCGCCGTGACCGCCCCCGTTTGGGTGGGCGAGACCCTGAAGCTGGGCATCTCCTCGGTGGAGTGCGGCACCTCTACCCCCGTGACCGGGGAGGAGCTGACCCTCAGCACCACCCTCTTCAACAGCGAGCAGACCGATGCTACGGTCAAGTCCATCACCTACACCAGCGGCACCGAGGTTCTGGGCACACAGACCGGACTGGATACTCTGAAGGCCTCCTCCACGCTGAAGGTGGACTGGAAGTATACCCCTGAGACCGCCCGGGAGACTACCATCCGTGTGACTGCCCTGCTGGAGCAGGGCGGGACCGAGTACACCTATACCATGGACATCACCCTGGACATCCAGGATGCCTCCCAGCTGGTGTACATCGGCATTGACGCCTCCCATGCCAACGAGTATGTGGCGGGCAACTACAAGGACTCCATGGGCAACTTCGGCAACCTGGCCGCCGGCTACTCGGTGCGCACGGTGCAGCTCAACACCAGCGCGGACCTGATCGTGGCCTGTGAAAATGCCGAGGGCAAGTACAAGGCCATCATCCTCACCGCGCCCTCCCGCCGGGACGGTAGCGCCCTGAGAGAACCCTACTACAACTACACCGACGCGGAGATCCAGGCGCTCCAGACCTTCAACAGCGCCGGCGGCACACTGGTGCTGGCGGGCTGGTCGGACTACTACGAGAGCTACAAGAGCTTCCCCGCAGAGGACCATATGGCGGCCCAGCAGAACAAGGTCCTGGCGACGCTGGGATCCTCCCTGCGGATCGGGGATGACGCCACCAACGACCAGGAGCTCAACGGCGGCCAGACCCAGCGGCTCTACTTCTCCACCTACAACTGGGACCACTTCCTCATGAAGGGTGTGGAATTTGACCCCGAGAATCCCAATAACAACCTCTACTCCCAGCTCTTCAGCCAGTACGGCGGCGCGTCCATCTATGTGGTGGACGAGAAGGGTGAGCCCACCGCGGTCCTGCCGGAGACGGTCTCCCCCGTGGTCTACGGCCACGCGTCCACCTACTCGGAGGACAGCGACAAGGACGGCCTGGGCGGCGACTCCATGCCCCAGTACACCGTGGCCGAGGGCGACGACCGCCTGATGGTGCTGGCCACCGAGCAGCTGCCCGGAAAGGGCCTCATCGTGGTCTCGGGTGCGGCGTTCATGTCCAACTTCGAGGTCCAGGCTCAGGTGGGCGACTCCGGCTCGGAGAAGAATTATTCCAACTACACCATCTGTGAGAATCTGGTGGGCTACCTCAATCCCATCACGGTCACCCCCATTGAGACGGTGCAGAAGCAGGAGCTGGAGGGAGTCAAGTACACCATCGAGGGTGTGGTGACCTCCAACGCCTCGGGCTATGACAAGAATACCGCCTTCTTTGACTGCATCTACCTCCAGGACGGCACGGCGGGCATCAACGCCTTCCCGGTGGCCGGCAACTTCAAGATCGGCGACAAGGTGCGCATCACCGGCACCACCTCCTCCTACCAGGGTGAGCGTCAGATCGCGGTCAAGACCATTGAGAAGATCGGCGAGGAAACTGTACCTGCCCCCAAGGCCATCACGGCAAAACAGCTCAACGACGGCTCCGTCCTGGGCAGCCTGGTGACCCTGAAGGGCACCGTGGTCTCCTTTGAGAAGGCCAACGGGCTGATCCAGACCATTCTGGTCCGCGACAGTGCCGGCACCATCGGCCGGGTGTTCATCGACGGCTATATCACCACGGATAAGGATGTACAGAACCTGAGTGTGGGGTGCAATATCTCGGCCACAGGTCTGGCGTCCTACGACAACACCTTCAACGCGCCGGACGGTCCCTTCCCGCGCATCCGCATCCGGGACCGGGCCGACATCGTCTGCACAGCGCCCAGCGGCGGTGATGACGACGATGATGATGACAGCACCACCAGCATCAAGGATCCCGAGACCCCGCTGGGCCCCGGCGTATTCACCGATCTGGACGAGAAGGCCTGGTACTATGACGACGTTTCCGCCGTCCTCAAGAGCGGTCTGATGTTGGGTGTCTCCGCTGACCGGTTCGCGCCGGAGGAGACGGTGAGCCGGGCCATGGTGGCCACGGTCCTCTACCGCCTGTCCGGTTCCCAGGACAACCGCTTCCCCACCTTCCTGGATGTACCGAGGGATGCCTGGTACCGCAAGGCGGTGGGCTGGGCCAGTGCCAACGGCGTAGTCTACGGATACAGCGCCGAGCGCTTCGGACCCGAGGATCCGGTGACCCGGGAGCAGCTGGCGGTCATGCTGTACCGCTATCAGCAGTACATGAAGCGGGATACCAGCCAGCGGGGCGATCTCTCCGCCTTTGCCGATGAGGCGCAGGTGGGCGCCTATGCCCGCGAGGCCATGGAGTGGGCCGTGGGCGAGGGCTTGATCCAGGGCAGGACCGGCGGACTTCTGGCGCCGCTGGGCGCTACCAGCCGGGCGGAGCTGTGCTCCATTCTGGTCCGCTTCCAGGCGCTCAAGGATTGATGTATCTCCCCATTTTTCGGAAACAGCCATAACACAGGGCGCCGCCTGCCGGGTGCGGGCGGCGCCCGCTGACTTTTACCAGAGAGGATGACTGCTATGGGCCGCTGCAAACCATCTCCATCTCTTTCCCGCCTCAAAGAGGGCCTGTGCTCGCCCCGGCGTCTGGCCGGACTGGCCATGGGAGCGGGGCTGTTCCTGCTGCTGGTGGTCGGAGCCATTCTGCTCCGACCGGCGGACGGGGAACTCACCGCCGCGCAGAAGCGCCAGTTTGCCGTGGCTTGGGTCACCGATATCCTGGCGGACGACGCCAAGCCAGAGCCCTGGAGCGAAGGGCTGAGACTGGGTACCCAGCTGCTGGAGGTGGAGCTGCTCAGCGGTCCCTATCGGGGCAGAATCCTGGAGACCCCCAACTACCTCAGCGCCTATGCCAATGTGGACTGCTCCATGGGGACAAGGGTCATTGTCCGGCTGGACTATGACGACGCGGGAGAGCCCTATATCGTGTCGGTCCCTAACTACGACCGGGGGATCGTGCTGCTGGGAATGGTGGGGGTGTTCGCCCTGCTCCTCCTGCTGCTGGGCGGAAAAAAGGGGCTCATGGCCCTGCTGGGGCTTGCCTATACACTGGCAGGGATCTGGTTTCTGCTCATCCCCGCCATTTTGCGGGGGCTGCCCTCCATCCCCTGTGCGGTGGCGGTGTGTGCCCTCACGGCGGTGGCCTCGCTGCTGATGCTGACGGGGTGCTCCCGCAAGACCCTGTGCGCCGCCCTGGGATGTGTGTGCGGCGTGGCCGCCGCAGGGCTGTTTGCCTGGGCGGTGGGGAAGATCACACCCATCGGCGGGTTCAACATGGCCGAGGCGGAGGATCTGGTGCTGCGGGCCTATGATGCCGATTTGGAGATCCGGGGCCTTCTGATCAGCGGGATCCTCATCGCCGCACTGGGGGCGGTCATGGACGTGGCCATGTCCATCTCCTCGGCCTGCTGGGAGCTGCGGGAGGTGGACCCGAAGATCTCGTCTGGGCGCCTTTTCCGCTCCGGTATGAACATCGGGCGGGACGCCATGGGGACCATGGCCAACACCCTGATCCTGGCCTTCGCCGGGGCGTCGCTGAACACGCTGCTGCTGTTCCAGGTCTACGGCTATCCACTCATCCAGATCCTCAACAGCGACAGCATGGCGGTGGAGCTCATCCAGAGTGTGGCAGGTTCCGTGGGAATCCTGCTCACCGTGCCGCTGGTGGCCCTCTTTAGTGCCCGGCTCATGCGGGGCAGTGGAGACGCGGAGAAAAAGAGTGGGAATCTTTTGAAAAGACGGGTATAAACGCCAGCGCCCCGGGCCACAATAGGCTCGGAGGTGCTAAACATGAAAGAACCATGGAAAGACCGCATCGGCGATTTTATGGCGGGAAAGGGCTTCTACATAGTCCTGTTCCTGTGCGTCGCCGCAATTGGAATCTCGGGCTATTATCTTCTTGCCAATCTGGATACTCCCAGCCAGGAGCTGGAAGTGGCCGGAAAGGTCCAGGTCACCGTCACGCCGCCCCCGGCGGAGCACTCGCTCTCGCCTCAAAAACCGGCAGTGAGCACCCGGCCTTCTCCGCAGTCCACGGCCAGACCCAGTGCCACACCGGCACCCACCCGGACGCCTGCGCCCTCTGCCGCACAGAAAGAGACGGAGACATCCACCGCCTTTGTCTGGCCGGTGGAGGGAGAGACCATCCACCCGTACAGTGTGGAGACCCTGGTCTATGATCAGACGATGGGAGACTGGCGCACCCACGAGGGGGTGGATCTGGCCGCCCCGGTGGGGAGCACGGTGTGTGCCGCCGCCGCAGGAACGGTGGTATCGGTCCATCTGGATGACCTGATGGGGACCACCGTCACCGTGGAGCACGCGGATGGGCTGCGAAGCGTATACGCCAATCTGGCGGAAGAGACCGCCGTCACCGAGGGAGCCACCGTACAGGCGGGCGATCCCCTGGGCAGTGTGGGAGAGAGTGCTATCGCCGAAAGTGCGCTGGCCCCCCATCTCCACTTTGCCCTGTGGCAGGGGGATGCTCCGCTGGACCCCGGCGAGTACCTGCCCGCCTCCTGAGTAAGGGAGAGAACGAATCAGAGCGCAATCCAGCCCCGGAGTCCGAGGACTCCGGGGCTGGATTTTTGTATGGGGGGAGAATTGCGGCAGAGAGGGCCATCGTGTATGATAAAATCAAAGGAAGGTTTATAAAAGCGGTGACACAGAGAATACAAATTCCTCTGTTATACTCCAGGAGAAAAGGGGGCGTGGAGTATGGACTGTAAGATCCTGATCGTAGAGGACGAGGCCAAGCTGCGGGAGGTGCTGTGCGACTATTTCCTCAGCAAGGGAGAGCGCCCGGTGGAGGCCGGCGACGGATTGGAGGCCCTGGAGCGGCTGGAAGAGGAGGCCTTTGACGCGGTATTGCTGGACATCATGATGCCGGGGCTGGACGGACTCTCGGTGTGCCGGGCGGTACGCCGGAGCAATGATGTTCCCATCCTATTCCTCACCGCGCTGTCCGATGAGGAGGATAAGCTGCTGGGATATGAGCTGGGGGCCGACGACTATGTGACAAAGCCCTTTACCCTGTCGGTCCTCTATGCCAAGACCATGGCTCTCATCCGGCGCAACCGGAGGAATGTGCTCGCCGGGGACCGGATGGAGGCGGGGGGCATCACGATGGAGCTTGCCGCCCAAAAGGTCTTTGCGGCCGGACGGGAGGTAGTGCTGACGCCCAAGGAATTTGCCCTGCTGCGCTGCCTCATGGAGCACAAAAACATGGTCCTGAGCCGGGAACAGCTTCTGGTCAAATGCTGGGGATATGACTACGAGGGGGAATCCCGGGCGGTTGACACCCAGATCAAGCGCCTGCGGGAAAAGCTGGGAGAGCAGGCCGCCTGCATCAAGACGGTCATCAAGGCGGGGTACCGACTGGAGGGGTGAGGGATGAGAAGACGCAACCGAGTGCGTTCCATGACGGCAATCACACGGCTCCTAGCCATTGCTGTGCTGGGTATATGGCTGGTATCCATGTACTGCGTCACGTCCATCGTGGCGGAGTATGCCGCCGCGCGATATCTGACGGAATATCATGATTTTGCGTCAGTCCTTTCGACACGGAGTTTGCAAGGGTGGCTGGGCCGGGAGCTTTCAGAAATCCATGAAAACTACGACCGGAACTGGATGTGGGAAGCGGTGGACAGCGGAAGTTCGGCAGATTCTTTTCACAACATAAATTTGAAGACGAGAGAAGGCGGTGGTTTCCTTCCGCGGCTGGATCGTGACGAGGTCTATTCCGCGGCGGCGATCTATGACCCGGAGGGAAAGCTGCTCGAATGCAGCTGGAGAGACTATTTTTACTTTGAGTATCTGACCGAGGAGCAGTGGCAAAATCGGGAGGAGCGCTCCGGAAATAACGCACGGGCGCTTTTTGACCGGGAAAAGATGACCGAAGCGGGCCGGGCAATAGTTGCGGACAGCTCGCTGACCTTTGATGCCAGCGCGATGCGGTTTACCGGCACCTTTGATGGTGTGGATCTCACACCCTGTAAAATCGAATACATTGATTGGGATGCCTTTCAGGAAGCGCTCTTCTCCAGGGGGAGCGGAGAGTATACAGCTCCCGGTGTGGTAGAAGACAACGCCCTTACCTGGATCACGATCTATGAAGATCCGGAGGCCACGGCGCTGGATGGCGAAAGGGTCACCCTCTATTCCGACTGGTTTGATGTCTGTTATAATCAGCCTGCACCGGCTTTTTCCTATGGGGGCAGCACTTACGAAAACGTGAGCGCACTTACTGAGGAGCTGGGCCCCAAACTGGCAGACGGGTTACAGGATCTGACCCGGTATGAGGGGCTGGATCTCTTGATCCCCAGTGTAAATTACTGCACGGATTTCGATGGGCAGACCCACTACTCGCCCTATTTTTATGGGGAGGGGTCCTATGAAGAGGAGGCCCCGCAGCTTCGCTTCTATACGGTCAGCATCATCTATTGTTCGCCGTGGCGCACGGCCTTCCGGGAGCTGCGCAATGTATATCTCGTTACCTTCGCGTTGGCGTTGGTACTGCTGCTGATCGTCCGGGGGCAGATCAAAAAGCGTCTGGTACAGCCGGTGGCTGAGATCGTGCAGGCCATGGGAGATCAGTGGAAGAAAGTATATCATCCCGACCATGCCCCGGCGCTGTGGGGAGAGGCGGAAGGACTGTCAAAGGCCTTTGACGCCGAGCTGGACTGGCGGCATATCCGTACCAATGAGATCAACCGCCTGGCCACTGCGCTGGAATATGTCAAGTCAGCGGAGCAGAACCGCCGCCAGATGACCTCCAATATCGCTCATGAGCTGAAAACCCCTCTTGCCGTTATCCACAGCTATGCGGAGGGGCTGAAGGAGCATATTGCGGAGGAGAAGCGGGAGAAATACGTCGACGTCATTCTGGCCGAGGCCGAGCGCACCGACGCTTTGGTGCTGGAGATGCTGGACCTCTCCCGGCTGGAGGCGGGCAAGGTGAAGCTCTCCCGGGATGAGTTCTCCCTCATCGACCTGACCCGGGCGGTCTTTGAAAAATTGGAGCGGACGGCGCAGGCCAGGAATCTTCAGATCGAGTACCAGTTTCCGCCGCCCTTTACAATCACAGCGGATGAGGGGCGCATTGCCCAGGTGATTGAGAACTTTGCCTCAAACGCCGTCAAATACACCCCCGAGGGCGGGCGTATCATGGTGTGCATTCAGAATGGGCGGGATACGGTCTCCTTCTCCATTGCAAATGAGAGCGCACCTTTGCCGGAAGAGGCGCTGGAGCGGATCTGGGACACCTTCTACCGGGTGGATGAGGCCCGCTCCGGCGAGGGTACGGGGCTGGGCCTGGCCATCGCAAAGAGCATCGTGGAACTGCACGGGGGCCGCTGCTCGGTACGGAATACCGACTGGGGAGTGGAATTTCGCTTTACCCTGTGAGGGCGGCATAGGAGAGGACAGACACACATAGGATAGGCCCGTGGAGGTGATGCGTATGGCGCATAGACCGGAGCGGGGATGGGGCCGGGACGTGGGAACGGCGGTTGGCCTATTGTGTGCGGCGGCGGCGCTGATGGCCTGTCCTGCCCAGGCCATGGAGGGTGCACGCAGCGGACTGGCGCTGTGTGGGGAGGTCATTATCCCCTCGCTGTTTCCTTTTTTCATCCTCTCTTCTCTGGTGGTGGAGCTGGGACTGGCCGGTCAGCTTGGGCGGGCGCTGGAGCCGGTCATGGGGCCGCTCTTCGGCCTGAACGGCGCCTGTGCCTCCGCTGTGGCCCTGGGGCTGATCGGGGGATACCCGGTGGGAGCCAGGACTGCGCTGGGTCTCTATGAGAATGGGCTCTGTACCCGCCGGGAGGCCGAGCGGCTGCTGGCCTTCTGCAACAACTCCGGCCCGGCCTTTGTGCTGGGGGTCGTGGGGGCGGGGATCTTTTCCAGTGCCCGGGTGGGACTGCTCCTCTATGGGCTGCACATCCTCTCCGCGCTGTGCGTGGGGGTGGCCTTCCGGCTGGTGTGCGGCCGGGCGGACCAAGGGGGAGGGCATGCGGGACGGCGGCCGGTCTTTCAGGCCAGACACCTCACGGCCGCCTTTACGGAATCGGTCAAGCAATCCCTCCAGGCAATGCTGAATATCTGCGCCTTTGTGGTGTGCTTTAATGTGATTTTGCGTCTGCTCACTGTGACGGGGGTACTCACCGGAGCGGGACGGCTCCTCCGTGTGCTGCTGGGCCCCCTGGGGATGGACGGGGTGTGGGCCCAGCGCCTCCTGACCGGGGCACTGGAGATCTCCTCCGGTGTGTGGACCCTCTCGGGCGGGGGAGCGGCGGGGCCGCGGATGGTGATGGCCTCCCTGATCCTGGGGTGGGCCGGGCTGTCGGTCCACTGTCAGGTCCTCTCCCTGTTGGGCGGGAGCGGCCTTTCCACCCGCCCCTATCTGCTGGGAAAGGGGCTGCACGCCCTGTGTGCGGCGGGCTTCACCACGGCGGCGGTATCGTTGCTGCCGGTGGAGCAGCCCGCCTGGAGCGCGGTGACCGGAGGGGGAGCGTTTCTCCTCTCCGTGGAGCCGGGAAGCCTCTGGATGTGCTCTATCGGGACGGCGGGAGGAATTTTTTTGCTTCTGTTCCTTCTGAGTGCCGGAAAGACGCGAAAAAAACCTGTTCACACCGGGGAAAGCGTGCTATAATATCCTAATAAGTCCATAGAAAGGCATTCGCCGCAGGATGGACTGTGCGAGAACACTGTGTACAAGAGACGGAAGTGAGGTCACACCATGCTATTCAAAAAAGAGATCGAGCCCCGCTGCGCCTACTGCGCCCGTGGGACCCAATTGGAGGAACATACCATCCTCTGTAAAAAGAAAGGCGTGGTGGAAGCGGGAGGACACTGCCGGTCGTTCCAGTATGATCCGCTCAAGCGGGTCCCGCCCCGTCCGGCCGTGCTGGACCTGAGCCGTCTGGACGACGAGGATTTCAGTCTGTAAACAGCAAGAGGGCAGACCATATGGTCTGCCCTCTTTCGTATCATCGGCGGTGCGGCATGCATCGTCTATTTGGCTTTGCAGAAATAGGCCAGCAGCTCCACGATCTCTTCCGTGGTCAGCTGGGCGCTGTTGAGGCACAGGTCATAGCTCTCCGGGTCGCCCCAGGTGCCTCCGGTATAATACTCCGAGTAGGACTTGCGTTGTTTGTCGGTTTTACGGACCAGTGCCGCGGCGGATTTTTCGTCAATCTGCTCCAGGGCGCTCACCCGGCGGACCCGCTCCTCCCAGGGGGCGCAGATATAGACGCTCTTGTGGGGAATGCCGGCCTGCGTCAGCACATAGTCGGCACACCGGCCCACCAGAAGGCAGTCCTCCGTGCGGGCCTTCTCCCGGATGACCTCACCCTGAAGCCAGAAGAGCGTATCGTTGGGGGAGGAGCCCCGGTTGACCGCGCCGTTGCCCTCATAGAGACTCTCGAAGAGCCAGGGACTGCTCTTGCGCTCATCGGCGTCCTCCAGCCGGGATACCCGGATCTGGCCGCGGGCGGCGGCCAACTCGATGAGCTCACGGTCATAAAATGCGATGCCCAGACGCTGGGCAAGACGGCGGCCGATTTCACGTCCGCCGCTCCCGAACTGACGGCTCAGACAGATAACGGTATGTTCCATACTCGGGACCTCCTTTCCGGCAGTGGGTGATTGGAACCGGGGAAATCGTTCCCCCTTTCTTATATTTTAGGTCGATTCGGAAACCCTGTCAACGGATTTCTGTACTTTGAAAGGCGGTTTTGGAGGGGAGAAACCGAGTACCCTCTTGAATTCCTACTATTTCTATCGTATAATCAAAATAAAACGAGGTGAGCAGCATTGAAAATTTCCACCAAGGGGCGCTATGCCCTGCGGGTCATGATCGATCTGGCCGTCCATCGGGATGAGGGGCTGATCCCGCTCCATGAGATCGCGGAGCGCCAGGATATTACCGTCAAATATCTGGAGCAGATCATCTCTCTGCTGAGCCGGGCGGGCTTCCTTCAGAGCGTCCGGGGGAAAAGCGGGGGATACCGTTTGGTGCGGGAGCCCTGGGAATATACCATTGGGGACATCCTGCGGGCGACCGAGGGAAAGCTGGCCCCCACGGTCTGTCTAGAACTGGGACCCGATCTGTGCCAGCGGCACCAGGCCCATGGAGACTGTCCGGCCCGGGCCTTCTGGACGGAGTTCTACGATACGATCAATGACTTTCTGGACCGCAAGACCTTGCAGGATCTGCTCCCCAAGACGGGAGAATGACAGAGGTACTGTAAATTTTGACAGAAGTCCGCGTTTTGCGCTTGACAAAAAGAGCGGTCTTTATTATAATCATATTAAACCAATAGGAATTAAAGAAAAAAGAAAAATGACAGCCGAACAGGAGGTCTTTTCGTGTACGTATATGCAGACAATGCCGCCACAACTGCCATGAGCAAAACGGCGATTCGGGCTATGGAGCCCTATTATGATACGCTTTACGGCAATCCCTCCAGCCTGCACAGTGTGGGCCAGCGGGCCGCCGAAGCACTGGAGGCCGCCCGGGCCAAAGTAGCATCCTGCCTGGGTGCAAAGCCGGAGGAGATCTACTTCACCTCCGGTGGAAGCGAGGCCGACAACCAGGCCATCCGCTCCGCCGCGCTGGTAGGCGCCCGGAAGGGCAAGCGCCACATCATCTCCACCGCCTTTGAGCACCATGCCGTCCTCCACACCCTCAAAAAGCTGGAGCGGGAGGGCTTTGAGGTCACTCTGCTGGGTGTGGGGAGTCAGGGGCTGGTCAAGGTGGAGGATGTAGCCGCCGCGATCCGGGAGGATACTGCGCTGGTCACCATCATGTACGCCAACAATGAGGTGGGCACCATCCAGCCCATTGCCGAGATCGGCGCGCTGTGCCGGGAGAAGGGGATTCCCTTCCATACTGACGCGGTCCAGGCGGTGGGACACCTTGCCATCGACGTGGAGCGGGACCAGATCGATATGCTATCCCTTTCCGCCCACAAGTTCCACGGGCCCAAGGGTGTGGGTGCCCTCTACTGCCGGAAGGGACTTCCGCTGCTGCCCTTTATTGAGGGCGGCGCACAGGAGCGCAACCGCCGGGCCGGTACCGAGAACCTGGCCGGGATCGCGGGACTGGCCGCCGCGCTGGAAGAGGCCAATGTCAATCTGGAGCGCAATGCCGCCCACATCACCGCCCTGCGGGACAAGCTCATTGACGGGCTCTCGCAGATCCCCCACGCCCGGCTCAACGGAGACCGGGAGCACCGTCTTCCCGGCAATGTGAGCTTCTGCTTTGAGGGCATCGAGGGGGAGAGCCTGCTCCTCCTGCTGGATGCCAAGGGGGTGGCCGCATCCTCCGGATCGGCCTGCACTTCGGGCTCTCTGGATCCCAGCCACGTGCTGCTGGCCCTGGGACTGCCCCATGAGGTGGCCCACGGCTCCCTGCGCCTGTCCCTGTCTGAGTATAACACCATGGAGGAGATGGACCACATTCTCAAGGTCGTCCCCGAGGTGGTTTCCTATCTGCGCGACATCTCTCCCGTGTGGGAGGACCTGGAAAAAGGAGTGAAAACACATGTTATATAGTGAAAAGGTGATGGATCATTTCCAGAATCCCCGGAACCTGGGCAAGATGGAAAACGCCGACGGGATCGGAGAAGTCGGTAACGCCAAGTGCGGCGACATCATGAAGATGTATATCAAGGTGGAGGACGGGATCATCACCGATGTGAAGTTCAACACCTTCGGCTGCGGCTCCGCCATTGCCACGAGCTCTATGGCCACGGAGCTGGTGAAGGGAAAGCCCATTACAGAGGCGGTGAAGCTCACCAACCAGGCGGTGGTGGAGGCTCTGGATGGACTGCCCACCCAGAAGATCCACTGTTCCGTCCTGGCAGAGGAGGCCATCAAGGCCGCGGTCAAGGACTACTACGACCGCAACGGCATCTGCTACGATGAGAAGGATCTGGCCCCGGCGCCCGAGTGCCCTTGCTGCCACGGCTGATACAACCCCACATATGCCTCCGCCCTCCTGCGGCGGAGTGCAGATATATCCCAACTCTCTCTCTCTTTAACTCAAAAGCCATCAGGCCCGGTATCTGCCGGGCCTGATGGCTTTTCTGCATTCGGGATTGGCGGAGGGACCGGGTGTGTGCTATACTGAACTGGAATAGGGAACTTCCCGGTTGAGATTTTACAGAAGGAGGACATGGAGTATGCAGCGCAAGGATTCGCTCTACCAGAATTTTGTCCGCATTTTGGAGGAGGAGCTCCAGCCCGCGATGGGGTGCACTGAGCCCATTGCCCTGGCCTACGCAGCAGCCAAAGTACGGGAGGCGCTGGGAAAGCGGCCGGAGCGGATGAAAGTGGCGCTGAGCGGCAATCTGATGAAGAATGTGAAGAGCGTCATCGTGCCCAATACCGGCGGCCTCCGGGGGATCGAGACATCGGTGGCGGCAGGTGCGGCGGCGGGCGCGGCCGAGCGGGAACTGGAGGTCATCTCCACGGTGGACGAGGCAGGGCGGGAGGCCATTCGGGCCTTCCTGCGGGAGGTGCCCATCCAGGTGGAGCGGCTGGAGAGCCCGTCGGTACTGGACATGGAGCTCACCGCGTGGGCAGGAGATGATACGGCTCTCATCCGGATCACCGACCGACACACCAACATTGTCTCTCTTCAGCGCAACGGGGAGGAGCTGCCCCGGGCAGAGCAGGGGGAAACGCAGGATACGCCGGCAGACAAGGCGGACCGCGGCCTACTCAGCGTGGAGCGCATTGTGGAATTTGCCGATTGCCTGGACGTGGAGGATGTGCGGAGCGTCCTGGAGCGCCAGGTGTCCTATAACATGGCCATTGCCCAGGAGGGAATGGAGCACGAGTACGGCGCTGGAATCGGGCGCACCCTGCTGGAGGACGGCGGAAGCCTCAAAAACAAGGTGAAGTCCATGGCGGCCGCGGGATCGGACGCCCGTATGAGTGGGTGCGAGCTGCCGGTGGTCATCAATTCCGGCAGCGGGAACCAGGGGATCACCGCCTCGGTGCCCGTGGTGGTCTGGGCCCGGGAGAAGGGATACGACGAGGAGCGGATGTACCGGGCGCTGGCGGTCTCCAATCTGCTGGCCATCCACCAGAAGGCCTACATCGGTGTGCTCTCGGCCTACTGCGGAGCGGTGAGCGCCGGGAGCGCTTCGGCCGCCGGAATTGCCTACCTGGAGGGGGGCGGCTATGACGCGGTGGCCCACACGATGGTCAACGCCCTGGCCATCACCTCGGGGGTCATCTGTGATGGAGCCAAAGCCTCCTGCGCCGGAAAGATCGCCGTGGCGGTGGAGAGCGGTATCCTTGGCTACCAGATGTACCGGCAGGGCCACCAGTTCTGGGGCGGAGACGGGATCGTCAGCAAGGGCGTGGACCAGACCATCCGGAACGTGGGCGAATTGGCCCGGGACGGTATGAAGGAGACCGACCGGAAGATCGTGGAGCTGATGCTGGACAACCTCTCCTCCGCGCCTGGAGCGGTCGAGACGGGAAACTGCTGAACAAGAAAGAGGACCTGCTTCTCGGAAGCAGGTCCTCTTTTTGCACCAAAGAGAGCTTGGCAAGTGGGATTATCCCCGATAGCCCAGCACACGGGAGATATTGGCGGCCGTGCGCTTGACTTCTTTGATCATCTCTTCCTGATCGGCCGACATGCGGTAGTCCGGGCCGGAGACCGACACCGAGGCGATCACCCGGCGGCTCAGATCATAGATGGGAGCGCCGATGCAGATCAGGCCGCTTTCGATCTCGCCGTTGTCCATGGCATATCCTTCAATCCGGACCCGCGCCAGCTCCTCCCGCAGGCGGTCGGGATCGATGATGGTGCGCTCGGTGAGGGGGGCGCACTGCTTGAGCCACTCGCAGTAATCGTCGATATAGGCTTCGCTCTGGTCGGCCAGAATGATCTTGCCGGCACTGGTAGCATAGGCCGGGACCCGGGAACCGATCTTTGTATTACAGACAATGGAGCGGTGGGTCTCCACCTTGTCAAGATAGAAGATATCCCGGTCCAAAAGCACGCTGAGATTGATGGTCTCCTTCACCGCATTGGAGAGCTGCTCCAGCTCGGGGCGGGCCACCCGGCGGAGATCCGACTGACCCAGGATCACGCTGGAGAGCAGGATCAGGCGGGGCCCCACGCGGTAGCTCTTGCGTACCGGGTCCTGCTCCAGATATTGCCGCTCAACCAGCGTGGAGACCTGCCGGAATACCGTGGTGGTGGGGATCCCCAGATGATCCACCAGAGCCTTCAGCGTCCATTCCGTCTCTCCGTCCATAAAACATTCCAGGATCTGTAATGCACGCAGAATACTGGAAACCTGTTCTTTCGCCATATGTCATCGACCTTTCGTCCATATTTTCTACATATAAAAATCGAGGATTCAACTTGACAAAGCCCCGAAAATTGTCTATGATTAGCATATCACAATCCGTCTGATTTGTGAATCTTTTTCTGACAGATTTTCGGAATCTTTTTCCGGTATAAGGAATTGGAGGGAAAATGGTCAGAAAAGCGGCCTGATTTCTGCGGAGAACAGACCAGGCGCTGCGCCGATGACAGAAAAGGAGGGTGGAGAATGGCTGAGAACGTGATGAAACTCGATCACGTACAGGTCATGGAAATTATTCCTCACCGCGACCCCATGCTGCTCATTGATGAGGTGAGTGAGCTGGAGCCCGGCAAGCGTATTGTTGCTACCTTCTGGGTGGATCCTGCCCGCGATTTATTTCGGGGTCATTTCCCAGGCGATCCAGTGCTGCCCGGTGTTTACACTGTGGAGGCCACTGCTCAGGCCACGGACCTGATCCTGATGACCAAACCCTGCTATGCCGGCAAGACCCCCCTGTTTCTTGGCATAAACAATGTGAAGTTCCGTAAAAAGATCCTCCCCGGCGATACCCTGGAGATCCACGCGGAGCTGCTCAGCGAACGCATGGAAAAGGCAATTGCCACGTGCCGGTGTCAGGTATTCACCGCTGGAGAGCTGGCGGCGGAGACTGAAGTCACCATTGCGATGCGCTGAGGCGCTGCGCAAACCTTGGAATGGAGTGCCTGTCCCCGAGACCCCTCGTGCAGGCGCTCCATTTCGCCCATGATCCAAATTCGGAATGAGATTCCATTTTTGGCTTTTTATACCTTCTCTTTGACCTGTATATTTTAAAGGAGGAAATCTGCATGATGACATCCCAGGAGTACATCGAGAGCCTGCGGAAGCTGAAGACGCGGGTGTACATGTTCGGGGAGCAGATCGAGAACTGGGTGGATCACCCGATGATCCGTCCTTCGATCAACTGCGTGGCCATGACCTATGCGCTGGCCCAGAACCCGGAGTATGAGGATCTGATGACCGCCACCTCCAGCCTGACCGGGCGGAAGATCAACCGGTTCACCCACCTGCATCAGTCCACGGACGACCTGATCAAGAAGGTGAAGATGCAGCGGCTTCTGGGCCAGAAGACGGCCAGCTGCTTCCAGCGGTGCGTGGGCATGGACAGCTTCAACGCGGTGTTCTCCACCACGTATGAGGTGGACGAGGCCCATGGTACTCACTACCACGAGAACTTCAAGAAGTTCCTGACCATGGTGCAGGACAACGACCTGACGGTGGACGGCGCGATGACCGACCCGAAGGGCGACCGTTCCAAGGCGCCCCACGCCCAGGAGGATCCGGACATGTACGTGCATGTGGTGGAGCGGCGTGCGGACGGCATCGTGGTGTGCGGTGCCAAGTGCCACCAGACGGGCTCCATCAACTCCCACTGGCACATCTTCATGCCGACCATCTCCATGGGTCCGGATGATAAGGACTGGGCGGTCTCCTTTGCGTGCCCCACCGACGCGGAGGGCATGTACATGATCTACGGGCGTCAGTCCTGTGACACCCGGAAGATGGAGGAGAACGCGGACATCGACCTGGGCAACAAGGCCTTCGGCGGCCAGGAGGCCCTGGTGGTTCTGGACCATGTGTTCATCCCCAACGAGTATATCTTCCTGAACGGCGAGTATGAGTTTGCCGGCATGATGGTGGAGCGGTTCGCCGGGTATCACCGTCAGAGCTACGGCGGCTGTAAGGTGGGCGTGGGCGACGTGGTGATCGGCGCCACGGCGCTGGCGGCCGAGTACAACGGCGTGGAGAAGGCCTCCGCTGTGAAGGACAAGCTGATCGAGATGACCCACCTGAACGAGACCCTGTACTGCTGCGGCATCGCCTGCTCCAGCCAGGGCTTCCAGACCAAGGCGGGCAACTACCAGATCGACCTGCTGCTGGCCAACGTGTGCAAGCAGAACGTGACCCGTTTCCCCTATGAGATCGTGCGCCTGGCCGAAGACGTGGCGGGCGGCCTGATGGTGACCATGCCCTCTGAGGCGGACTTCAAGTCCGGCACGGTGGTGGGCCGGAACGGCGAGACCATCGGCGAGATCTGCAACAAGTTCTTCAAGGGCCGCCCCGGCGTGTCCACGGAGGACCGTCAGCGTGTGATGCGGTTCCTGGAGAACATCTGCCTGGGTGCCGCGGCGGTTGGCTACCGTACGGAGTCCATGCACGGAGCCGGCTCTCCCCAGGCCCAGCGGATCATGATCTCCCGGCAGTGCAACATGGAGGGCAAGAAGCAGCTGGCCCGGAACATTGCGGGCATCCATAACGACAACAAGAACTGAAGGTAGGAGGCGAACCGAATTATGGAGTTCAATCTCAGCAAGGAGCAGGCGCTGGTCCAGAAGATGGTGCGCGAGTTCACGGAGAACGAAGTGAAGCCCATCGCGGCAGAGACCGACCGTACCTGCGAGTATCCCCGTGAAAACATTGAGAAGCTGTTCCGTTACGGCGTGATGGGCATGTGCGTGCCCAAGGAGTACGGCGGCGCTGGCGCGGACGACCTGAGCGCGGCCATCGCGGTGGAGGAGCTGAGCAAGGTGTGCGCCTCCACGGGCGACATCGTGGCCACCCACAACGGTCTGTGCTGCGATCCCATCCTGCGCAACGGCACCGAGGCTCAGAAGCAGAAGTACCTGCGCCTGCTGACCGAGGGCCGGAAGGTGGGCGCCTTCGCGCTGACCGAGCCCAACGCTGGCTCGGACGCCTCCAAGGGCACCACGACTGCGGTGCTGGAGGGCGACCACTATGTGCTCAACGGCTCCAAGGTGTTCATCACCAACGGCTATGTGGCCGACGTGACGGTGGTGTTCGCCATGACCGATCCCAGCAAGGGCACCCGCGGCATCTCCGCCTTCATCGTGGAGAGCAGCTTCCCCGGTTACTCTGTGGGCAAGCACGAGGAGAAGATGGGCCTGCACGGCTCCCCCACGGCTGAGCTGGTGTTCACCGACTGCATCGTGCCCAAGGAGAACCTCCTGGGCAAGGAGGGCCAGGGCTTCAAGATCGCCATGCAGACGCTGGACGGCGGCCGCATCGGCATCGCGGCCCAGGGCCTGGGCATCGCGGAGGGCGCGGTGGAAGAGGCCATCAACTACACGAAGAACCGCGTGCAGTTCGGCAAGCCCATCTCGCTGTTCCAGAACACGCAGTTCACCTTCGCGGACATGAAGGTGGCCATTGAGGCGGGGCGTCTCCTGACCTACCAGGCTGCGACGCTGAAGACGGCTGGGAAGCCCTTCACCACCGAGGCTGCGATGGCGAAGCTGTTCACCTCCGAGAACGCGATGAAGATCACGACGAAGGCGCTGCAGATGTTCGGCGGCTACGGCTACACGAAGGACTATCCCATGGAGCGGATGATGCGGGACGCGAAGATCACGGAGATCTACGAGGGCACCAGCGAGGTGCAGCGGATCGTGATCGCCAGCCACATGGGCCTGAAGTAAGAACGGAGGGACAGAGCAATTATGAAAGCAATCGTATGTGTGAAGCAGGTGCCGGATACCTCCGGTAAGGTTGCGGTGAAGGCGGACGGCACCATGGA